>NZ_BAAGRF010000019.1:0-356420 GCF_054783095.1 Intrasporangium mesophilum
TCGTCCTGAGCCAGGATCAAACTCTCCGTTGAAAACAAACACCCACGAAGGGTCAATCACTAGCCGAGCAAGAACACCAGCAAATAACTGCTGAATATTCGTTGTCAACCAAAGGAAAATCGTGCAGGACCAAAAGACCCTGCAACGAGGTATTGGCATCGATTTTTGACACGCTGTTGAGTTCTCAAGAATCGGACACACACCATCACCCAGCCACACGACCGGACTCCGGGGCAACCCTTCAATTTTGCCGCGCGTCTGCTTGGGAGTCAAATCCGTGATCCGCCTCTTGGAGGGGCCGGACTCGCTCGCTTGGTTTCCCTTGCGGCGAAGAGAACATTACACGGGGTCCCCGGGATCTCCTAATCGGGCCCCCCGGGCGGCCCCATATGGGCTCTGACCTGCGCAAACGCGCCTCCCGTGCGGCCCATGGGTGCGACCCAGGAGGCCCCTGTGACAGGAGAGACGGGGCGCCCACTCGACCAAGCCGGTGGGCCCCGGTGACAGGAGGGACGACGCGCCCACTCGACCCAGGCGGTGGGGCCCCCGTGACAGGAGAGACCACGCGCCCACTCGACCCAGGCGAGGTGGGGCCCCCGTGACAGGAGAGGCGACGCGCCCACTCGACTGGCAGCGTGAGGCGGGCCCTACGACCGCCGTGCGGGCAGGCGGGTGACCGCGCCGGCTCGGTGGGCGGTCCTCAGGCGACGCGGTCGATGACGATCGGCGCGAGGTCGGGACGCGAACCCTCGGGAGCGATGAGGTATCCGCCCTCGAGCGCCTCGATGGCCCGCTCGAACCGCTCGGGCTCGTCGGTGTGCAGGGTCAGCAGCGGCTCGCCGCCGCGGACGGTCGCACCGGGCTTGTAGTGGATCTCGACCCCGGCCCCGGCCTGGACCGGGTCCTCCTTGCGCGCGCGCCCCGCCCCGAGGCGCCAGGCCGCCACGCCGACCGCGAGGGCGTCGAGCTCGACAAGCACGCCGTCGGCCGGTGCGAGCACGTGGTGCTGCTCCTTGGCGACCGGTTGGGGCGCATCGGGGTCGCCTCCCTGCGCCCGGATCATCCGCTTCCACGCATCCATCGCCCGTCCGTCGGCGAGGACGTCGGCAGGGTCGACGTCGTCCCGGCCCGCGGCGGTCACCATCTCCCGAGCGAGCGCGACGGTCAGCTCGACCACGTCCTCGGGACCGCCTCCGGCGAGGACCTCGACCGACTCCCGGACCTCGAGCGCGTTGCCTGCTGTGAGCCCGAGCGGGGTCTGCATGTTGGTCAGCAGGGCCACGGTCCGCACCCCGGCGTCCGTGCCCAGCCGCACCATGGTCTCGGCAAGCTCGCGCGCCTGGGAGAGCTCCTTCATGAAGGCGCCCGAGCCCACCTTGACGTCGAGCACCAGCGCGCCGGTCCCCTCGGCGATCTTCTTGCTCATGATCGAGGTCGCGATGAGCGGGACGCACGAGACCGTGCCGGTGACGTCCCGCAGCGCGTAGAGCTTCTTGTCGGCCGGTGCGAGCCCCGACCCCGCAGCGCAGATGACCGCGCCGACGTCCTCGAGCTGGCGCATCATCTCGTCGTTCGTCAGCTCGGCCCGCCAGCCGGGGATCGACTCGAGCTTGTCGAGCGTGCCCCCGGTGTGCCCGAGCCCGCGCCCGGACAGCTGCGGCACCGCGACCCCGCACGCCGCGACGAGGGGCGCCAGCGGCAGCGTGATCTTGTCGCCGACGCCTCCGGTCGAGTGCTTGTCGGCGGTGGGCCGGCTCAGGCCCGAGAAGTCCAACCGCTCGCCCGTGCGGATCATCGCGTCAGCCCAGCGCGAGATCTCCCGCGCGTTCATCCCGTTGAGGTAGATGGCCATGGCCAGCGCGGACATCTGCTCCTCGGCGACGACGCCACGGGTGTAGGCGTCGATGACCCAGTCGATCTGCGCGTCCGACAGCTCGGACCGGTCGCGCTTGGTGGCTATGACGTCAACGGCATCGAAGGCTTCGCTCACGGGAGACATCATGTCCCAGCGGTCGCCCGCCCGGCGGGTGTACGCAGGTCGAGGTGTTCAGCCCTCAGCGTGATGCAGGTTGTCGGCCCCGAATGCCTGCGGAAGGACTTCGGTCATGGGCAGCACGCCCTCAGGGGTCATGAGCAGGCACGTCGGCCCGCCGTTCTCCCACAGCAGCTGCCGACACCGCCCGCAGGGCATGAGCGCCTGGCCGTCGCTGCCGACGCAGAAGACCGCGGTGAGGCGTCCGCCCCCGCTGGCGTGCAGGTCGGAGACCATCCCGCACTCCGCGCAGAGGCCCACGCCGTATGCCGCGTTCTCCACGTTGCAGCCCGCCACCACCCGGCCGTCGTCGACGAGGCCGGCGACGCCGACCGGGAAGCCGGAGTAGGGCGCGTACGCGCGGCGCATCAGCTCTTCGGCGCGCTGACGCAGCGCCTCCCAGTCGACCTCGACACCCGCAGAGGCGCCTGTGGGCACCTCCGCGGGAGTGCCGGCATA
This sequence comes from Intrasporangium mesophilum, assembly GCF_054783095.1. NCBI lineage: Bacteria > Bacillati > Actinomycetota > Actinomycetes > Micrococcales > Intrasporangiaceae > Intrasporangium > Intrasporangium mesophilum. Next base: position 2,492 of record NZ_BAAGRF010000019.1, read on the forward strand.
CCCGGAGTCTCTGGGTATGCCGGTCGCGTCCTCGCGTGCCGCGGGCACTAGGCGCCCTCACCCTTGCGGTAGATCTGGCCGTCGGCCGCAGGCATCCTCAGGCGCTGCGAGGCGAAGGCCAGCACGAGCAGCGTCGCGACGTAGGGCGTCGTGCCGGACAGCTCCTGGGGCACGACGTCCGTCGCGGCATACCAGAAGCCGACGAGGGCGCCGACGACGATCGCGATGATGCCCTGCAGGCGACGGTTCCGGCGCACGATCTGCCAGATGCCGATGCCGAGGAGCAGCACTGCGAACAGCAGCAGGAACGCATGGACCGTCGTGCCGCCGCCGCGCAGCTGCGCGGCGTCGGTGTAGCCGAACAAGCCGGCGCCGGCCATCAGGCCACCGGGCCGCCAGTTGCCGAAGATCATCGCGGCGAGGCCGATGTAGCCGCGCCCGCCGGTCTGTCCGTCGCGGAACAGGTTGGCCGCGACGAGCGCCAGGAAGCCGCCACCGAGGCCGGCCAGGCCGCCCGAGATCAGCACCGCCGTGAACTTGTACCGCAGCACGTTGACACCCAGGGACTCAGCCGCGACCGGCGACTCGCCACAGGACCGCAGGCGCAGGCCGAAGGCGCTGCGCCACAGCACCCAGGCCGTCGCGATGAACAGCAGCACGGCGATGATCGTCACGACCGACACGTCCGTGCAGAACGCCCGCAGGATGCCGGCCAGGTCGGAGATGAAGAAGATGTGCTGCTGCTCGATGTCGCCGAGCCAGTCGGACAGCCCCGGCAGGGTGAACGTCGGCAGCTGGTCGAGCGGCGGCGACTGCGTCGGGCCACCACCGGGCAAGGTGCTGAAGAAGCGGACCGAGAGGTACTTGGCGAACCCGAGGGCGATGATGTTGAGCGCCACACCCGAGACGATGTGGTCGACACCGAACGTCACCGTGGCCATCGCGTGGATCGCGCCTCCGATGGCGCCGCCGATGACCGCGCCGACCAGGCCCATCCAGGGCCCCATGTGGTAGCCGAGGAAGCCCGCACCCCACGTGCCGAGGATCATCATGCCCTCGAGGCCGATGTTGACCACACCCGCGCGCTCGGACCACAGGCCGCCGAGACCCGCCAGCCCGATCGGCACGGCGAGGCCGATACCGGCGATGAGAAGACCCGAGGAGTCGATGTCATTGGCGCCCGTGACGACGCGAAGGACCGACAGGACGAAGACCGAGGCAAGGAAGACGCCCACCCACTGTGTCGGGGTGAACCGGAACCGCTTGCCCGCGGGGGCCGTGCTGACCCGCTTGGTGCCGACCTCGAGACCGGTGGCGCTCATGCCGGGGCTCCTTCCACGGCCGGGGCATCGGGTCTCGACGCCGACAGCTCCCGGGCCACGCGCTGCTGCTCGAGGCGGACGTCGGCCCGGCGAATCAGCTCGTAGGCGATGACGACGGCGAACAGGATGATGCCCTGGATGATGAATACGACCTCCGATGCCACACCGGCCCGGATCTGAAGAGCGTTGGACTGGACGTCGAGGAACGACCACAGCAGCGCCGCGACGGCGATCCCGAGCGGGTTGTTGCGGCCGAGCAGGGCGACGCCGATCCCGGCGAAGCCGAGGCCGGCCTGGGCCGTCGTGCCGTAGTAGTGGTCCTCACCGAACAGCAGCGGCATACCGACCAGGCCCGCAAGGGCGCCCGAGGAGATCATCGTCGTCAGGACCATCCGCTTGACCTTGACGCCGCTCGCGACGGCCGCGGTCTCGGACCTACCCGTGGCTCGCAGGTCGAAGCCGAACCGCGTCTTGCCCAGGACGAACCAGTATCCGACGCCGACGATGATGGCGAGGATGAGCAGCGTGTAGACCTTGTTGGACGCCCCGGGGATCAGGCTGAGGCCGTCGAGCTGCGACGACTCCGGGATCGGCTGGGTCGTGATCGTGTTGCTACCGGGCTGTTTGACCGCGACTTGTATGAGCAGCCACTGCACCACGCCGGTGGCTATGGCGTTGAGCATGATCGTGCTGATGACCTCGGAGATGCCGCGGGTGACCTTGAGGTATGCCGCGATGCTGGCCCAGAAGCCACCGGCGAGCATCGCGACGATGATCGTCAGGATGACGTTGATCGGGCCGGGGAACCACGCCTGGCCCGCGAACAGCGCCCCGGTGAAGGCGGCGACGCGGTACTGCCCGTCGACGCCGATGTTGAACAGGTTCATCCGGAAGCCGACGGCCACGGCGACGGCCGACAGGTAGTACACGGTCGCGCCGTTGATGATCTGGACGATCTGCCTCGGCTTCGGCCAGGACAGGATCGTGGCCCACACCTCGCGCACGGGGTCGCCGAGGGCCAGCAGGATCGCGGACGTGAGCAGGAACGCGACGAGCAGCGCCAGGACCGGAGCCGCGACGCCGAGCAGCAGCTTGCGGGGCGAGAAGCGGTTCATCGCTGGTCCTCCGTCCCCGGCGCGGTGCCGGTATCGGGCTCGGCGGTCGGCTGGGCGGTCGGCTGGGCGGTCGGCTGGGCCGTCGGCTGGGCCGTCGGCTCCGCAGTCGGCTCCGCAGTCGGCTCAGCGGTCGGCTCGGCGGTCGGCTCGGCGGTCGGCTCGGCGGTCGGCTCGGCGGTCGGCTCGGCGTTCGCGTCGCTCGCCTCACCGGACGAGTGGGCGGCACCGGTCATCGCTGCGCCGAGGTCCTCGGCGGTCACCGTGTCCGGGTCGAACGTGCCGGTGAGCCGGCCGCGAAGGATGACCTCGATGGTGTCGGACAGGCCGATCAGCTCCTCGAGGTCGGCGGAGATGAGCAGGACCGCGAGGCCGTCACGCCTGGCCTGGCGGATGATGTCCCAGATGCTCGCCTGAGCGCCCACGTCCACGCCGCGCGTCGGGTGCGCCGCGACGAGGACCTTCGGCTGGTGGCTCATCTCGCGGCCGACGATGAGCTTCTGCTGGTTGCCGCCCGAGAGCGACCCGGCCTTGACGAAGATCGACGGGGTGCGCACGTCGAAGTCCTTGACGATGCGCTCGGTGTCGGCCTTGGCCCCCGCGGCGTTGATGAGGTAGCCGCGGGCGTTGGGCGGCTCGGTCTGGTGGCCCAGGATGCGGTTCTCCCAGAGCGGCGCCTCGAGCAGGAGCCCGTGGCGGTGCCGGTCCTCGGGGATGTAGGCGACTCCCGCCTCGCGGATCTCCCGGGTAGCCCAGTCGGAGATGTCGACGCCACCGAGGTGGACGGTGCCGGAGGTCGGCTCGCGCATGCCCATGATGACCTCGACGAGCTCGGCCTGGCCGTTGCCCTCGACGCCCGCGATGCCGAGCACCTCACCGGCATGGATCGTCAGGGAGATGCCGTCGAGGACGTTGCGGGTCTCTCCGTCGCCGGCGAGCACGATGTCCTCCGTGCGCAGCACGACGCGGTCGGTGACCGTCGACTCCTCGGTCTGGGGCGTGGGCAGCTCGGCGCCGACCATCAGCTCGGCGAGCTGGCGCGCGTTGACCGACTTGGGGTCGACCGTGTCGACCGTGGTCCCGCGGCGGATGACGGTGATCGAGTCCGCGACCGAGAGCACCTCGTCGAGCTTGTGCGAGATGAACAGGACCGTCAGCCCCTCGGACTTGAGCCCGCGCAGGTTGTCGAAGAGCTCCTCGACCTCCTGCGGCACGAGGACCGCGGTCGGCTCGTCGAGGATGATGATCTTGGCGCCCCGGTAGAGCACCTTGAGGATCTCGATCCGCTGCCGGGCGCCGACGCCAAGGTCCTCGACAAGGGCATCCGGGTCGACGTTGAGGCCGTATGCCGCCGAGAGCTCGCGGATCTTGTCGCGCGCCTCGTCTCCGATGCCGTAGAGGCGCTCGGCGCCCAGCGCGACGTTCTCGAGGACGGTGAAGTTGTCGGCCAGCTGGAAGTGCTGGAAGACCATGCCGATGCCCTCGCGGATGGCGTCCGAGGGCGAGTGGAGGTTCACCTCGTGGCCGTCGACGTGGATCGTGCCCTCGTCGGGCCGTTGCACGCCGTACAGGATCTTCATGAGCGTCGACTTGCCGGCGCCGTTCTCGCCCACGATCGCGTGGACGGTGCCGCGGCGCACCTTGAAGCCGATGTCCTTGTTGGCCACGACGCCGGGGAACCGCTTGGTGATCCCCTCGAGCTCGACGGCATACTCGGCGGCTGCGGGTGCGGCGGTTCGCTCGGTTGCTGCAGCGGTGATGGCGACTACTCCTCGTCCGGGCCCGGCGTGGGCCGGGCAGAAGGTGGTCACGGCTCTCGGCAGGCCGACCGCCACGGATGGCCACGGACGGTGGGGCTACTGCCGCTTACGCCCGCAACCGGATCCGGGGACGGACACGGCCCGCGACGACGCTACCGCGACGCACGGGCCGTGTCGCCCATCTGGAGCCAATTACTGGCGAGTGTCAGCTCAGGGCTTGGTCGGGACGGTGATCTGCCCCGAGATGATCTTCTGCTTGTAGTCGTCGAGCTGGGCCTTGATGTCGTCGAGGTGGCCACCGGTCGTGGCGTAGTCGACACCGTTGGCCTTGAGGTCGTAGACCTTGTTGCCGGTGATGTTGTTGCCCTCGGAGGCCGACTTGAGGAAGTCGTAGACCGCGACGTCGACCTTCTTGATCATCGAGGTGAGGATGATGTCGCGGACATCCGGCGTGGCCGTCAGGGCCTGGTCGGAGTCGACACCGATGGCCCACTTGCCGGCACCGGCAGCCTTCGCCGCGGTGAAGACGCCCGAGCCCGAGCCACCAGCGGCGTGGTACACGACGTCAGCACCACCCTGGAAGAGACCCTCGGCGGCCGTCTTGCCCTTGGCCGGGTCGTTGAAGCCCGAGAAGTCCGGCGGCTGCGAGAGGTACTGGCTCTTGACGACGATGTTCGGCTTGGCGGCCTTGGCGCCCGCGATGTAGCCGGCCTCGAACTTCTTGATGAGGTCGACGCCGACACCACCGACGAAGCCGACGGTGTTCGTCTTCGACTTGAGCGCGGCGGCCGCGCCGACGAGGAACGAGCCCTGCTCCTCGGCGAAGGTCAGCTGGGCGACGTTCGAACCGGCCGAGTCGGCGGACGCGTCGTCGATGATGGCGAAGTGCACGTCGGGGTTGTCCTTGGCGACCTTGCCGATGGCCTTGGCGTAGGCGAACCCGACCCCGATGACGTGGGTCGCGCCTGCGTCGACGAACTGCTGGAGGCGCTCCTCGGTCGCGGCCTCGCTCTCGCCGTTGACCTGGGTCGCTTCCTTGTACGTGATGCCGAGGTCGGCCTTGGCCTTGTCGAGGCCCGCCGCCGCCGAGGCGTTGAAGGACTGGTCACCGCGACCGCCCACGCCGTAGGCGATGCCGACGACGATCTTCGACGCAGGTGCCGAGCTCGTGCCGCCGGCGGGCGAGGTGTTGCCGCCGGTGGACGTGTTGTCGCTGCTGCTACCGCAGGCGGCGAGGCCGAGCGCAGCAGCCGCGACAACAGCCGCGACCTTGGTTGCAGAACGCAAGGGGTGCTCCTTAAATTCGGTCGGGCCGACGACGACATCGGCCCACATAGCAGGGAAGGGTAATCCCCGCCGCTGCAAGATCTGATCGCCTCGGCACAACTCGCAGGAAGTGTTACCGATCCGCGACCGCTGAGAGCGGCGAAACGCCCCCAAGGGTGCGCGTTCCTGCCAGCTGGGCGGCCGCGGCGAACACCACGCCGGCCAGCGTGCGGGCCCCCACCGGGATGGCGGCCTCGTCGACGACGAGGTCCCCGCGGTGCAGGTCGTAGGTCAGGCCGCCCGGCGTGCGGGTGCCGAGCCGGGCCATGGCCCCGGGGATGTGCGTGAGGTACCAGGCGAAGTCCTCACCGCCGAGGGACTGGGGCGTCGGCGCGACGTACGCCCCCGCACCGGTCACCGCCGCGGTCAGCGCGTCGATGCAGCCGGCCTCGTTCACGACGGGCGGCACGCCCTTGGTGATCGCGACGTCGGCGTGGACGGCATACGGCGCGACGACGGCGTGCACGACCTCCTCGAGGAGGCGCTCGACGCCGTCCCAGATGCTCGCGTCGAGCATCCGGAGGGTGCCGCCCGCCTTGCCGGCGGACGGGATGACGTTGTGCGCACCACCGGAGTGGATGGACCCCCAGACGAGCGCGGCCCCGGCACGCGGGTCGAGCCGTCGCGAGAGCACCGCGGGGACGTCGGTGACGACCTTGGCGAGGGCGTACGTGAGGTCCTGCGTCAGGTGGGGTCGCGACGTGTGGCCGCCGCGACCGGTCAGCGTCACCTCGACCTGGTCGGCCGCTGCGGTGATCGCGCCCACGCGCAGACCGACCTGGCCCGCGTCGAGGCCGGGGTCGCAGTGCATCGCGAAGATCCGGTCGACGCCGTCGAGCCCGCCCTGGGCGACGACGTCCTCGGCGCCACCCGGCATGAGCTCCTCCGCCGGCTGGAAGACGAGGCGCGCAGCGATCCCGGCGCCGCGCAGCCGGCCCTCGACCGCCTTGAGCGCAAGCGCGGCCCCGAGCAGCGCGGTGGTGTGGACGTCGTGGCCGCACGCGTGGCTGACGCCATCGGTCTGTGACGAGAACTCGAGGCCGGTCTGCTCGCGGATCGGCAGGGCGTCGAGGTCGGCTCGAAGCGCGATGCGGTGGGCCGGGTCGGCCGCCCCGAGGTCGGCGATGAGCCCCGTGCCACGCAGCTTGCGCACCTCGATCCCCGCCTGCTCGAGCCGCTGCGCGATCAGGGCCGTGGTGCGGACCTCGCCGCGCCCGAGCTCGGGGTGGGTGTGCAGGTCACGGCGGATCGCGACCAGCTCGTCCACGTGCTCCTCGACGGTCCGGGAGATGGCGTCGAAGGGCACGTGCAAGGCATGGTCGGTCACGAGCAGTGGATTCTAGCGACCGGGAGGGGATGTGGCCGACGACTCGGTCGAGTACGTGGTGCGCCAGGTCGACCGCGCGCTGCCGTTCACGACGATGACCACCAGCTCGTCGGCGGCGACGGTGTGGTGTGACGACGTCGTCGCACACGTCCGCGCCGGCACGGACCCGTTGGCACCGTGGCGCGATGCACTGCGCACGCAGCTCGAGCAGCGCCACGCCACCACGGTCGCGCCGCACATCCCGGCCGCCTTCGTCCTCCAGTGGTGGTGCGAGGTGGTGGCCACGCCGCTTGCGTATGCCGCTGAGCTGGGTCCCTGGCTGATGGCCCCCGGGCCGCGCGGGCTCGGTTTCGAGCTGGCGCCCGGCCTGTACCCGCACCGCATCGTCGTCGACCCGGACCGTGCGGCCGTCGTGACCGACCCCGAGACCGAGCGGCGGCGCGAGCGGGCGCGGGCGGCATACGGGGACCTGGTGTCTGAGGTGGTGGCGACGTTCGCGCCCGAGGTGAAGATGAGCTCGCGGCAGCGCTGGGGCGTCGTCGACGACATGTGGTCGGCCGCCGCGCGGCTCGCGCGAGGTGCTGCCGGCGAGTCGGTGGGCAGTGAGCCGCGACGGGTGTCGTGCTGCTTCATCTTCGCCCTGCCGGGCATGCGTGAGTGCGCCGCGTGCCCGAGAGGCGCTCCCGAAGCCACGCAGGCGGCGAACTAGGGTGGCGCCATGCCCCACGCGCTGCCGCCGTCCGACCTGCTCGTCGTCCACGAGGACGTCCGCGAGGCGCTCGACTCGGGTCGCGGCGTCGTGGCGCTCGAGTCCACGATCCTGGCCCACGGCCTGCCCCGTCCGGACAACATCGAGATAGCGGCACGGATCGAGGCCGCCGTGCGGGACGGCGGCTCCGTGCCGGCGACGATCGCGGTCCTCGACGGCGTCGTCCACGTCGGTCTCGGGACCACCGAGGTCGAGCGCGTCTGCACCGACCCCGACATGGCCAAGCTCTCCATCCGGGATGTCGGAGTCGCTGCGGCGCTCGGGCGGAGCGGGGCGACCACGGTCGCCTCCACCGCGGCGCTCGCCCACCGGGCCGGCATCCGGGTCTTCGCCACGGGCGGGCTGGGCGGCGTGCACCGCGGCGCCTGGGAGACCTTCGACGTGTCCGCCGACCTCGGCGTCATCGCGTCGACGCCGGTGCTCGTCGTGTGCGCCGGGGTCAAGTCGATCCTCGACGTCGCCGGCACGCTCGAGTACCTCGAGACCCTGTCGGTCCCGGTCGTCGGCTATCGCACCGACGCCTTCCCCGGCTTCTACCTCGCCGACTCGGGCCACGAGGTGCCGTGGCGCGTCGAGTCGGCGGAGGAGGCAGCGCGGATCCTGGTCACGCGAGACCGGCTCGGCACCGACAGCGCCGGCGTCGTGCTCGCCAACCCGCTGCCGGCCGCGCACGAGGTCGACCGCGACCTGCACGACCGGCTCGTGGCGGAAGGGCTCGCGATGCTCGAGCGCGACGGCGTCCACGGCAAGGACGTCACCCCGAGGCTGCTCGAGTACTTCCACGACAGCTCCGGGGGTGAGTCGCTGCGCGCGAACGTCGAGCTCGTCCTGTCGAACGCCCGTCTCGCCGGGGAGGTCGCGGCGCACGTCGCGGATTCCAGCAGGCCGGAGGTGTCGGCGTGACCACGCGTCCGGTCGTCGTGGTCGGCGATGTCGGCCTCGATGTCATCACGTTGCCCGGCGGGCCGATCTCCTGGGGCACGGACACCCCGGCATCCGTGCGCCTCGTGCCCGGTGGCGCGGGCGCCAACGCCGCCGCCTGGCTGGCCTGGGCGGGCATGAGCGTCACCGTGGTCGCGCGGGTCGGCAACGACTTCGCCGCCCAGACCGTCGCGCGCGACCTGGCGCAGCGGCGCGTCCACACGGCGTTCGCGGTCGACCCCGCCCTCCCGACCTGCTGCGTCACGGTGATCGTCGATGAGCACGGCGAGCGCACGATGCTCGCGGACCGCGGGGCGAACCGCGCCTTCTGCCCCGACGACGTGTGGTTCGCCGACCTGCCTCACCGGGAAGGCGCCCGACCACACCTTCATCTGTCGGCCTACGTCCTGTTCGACCGCGAGTCGCGCGACGGCGGGCTCGAGGCGATCCGGCAGGCCCGCGCCCTCGGCTGGACGGTCTCGGTCGACCCACAGGCGGCCTCACTCATCCGTCGTGAGGGTGCCGAGCAGTTCCTCTCGTGGGTGGAGGGTGTGGACCTGCTGCTGCCCAACGCCGACGAGCTCGACGCGCTGGGCGGCCTCGACCACACCCTCGAGCACGTCCGCGAGGTGGTCGCGACCTACGGCCCCAACGGAGCCCGGTGGATCGGCGCCAACATCGACGAGTCGGCCCTGGCGCCACGGATCGAGCAGGTCGACTCCACCGGCGCGGGCGACGCCTTCGACGCCGGCCTGCTGTCGGTCTGGCTCAGCGGCGGGTCGCGGATGGCCTCGCTGCGCGCCGGCATCGAGGCGGGCACCACAGCGTGCCTCCGCCTCGGAGCGCGACCCAGCTGACCCGGCATACGGCCCTCGGCCTTGTTGTGTGGTGCCGGACGGACGCTCAGTTGTCCCCTTGGCACCACACAGCGCCGGGTATGCCGGCCGGCTCAGAAGGTCTCGCGGGGCTGGTAGGTGCCCCACACCTCGCGAAGGGCGTGTGCGACCTCGCCGCCGGTGGCGCGCGCCGCGAGCGCGTCCTTCATCGGGTAGAGGACGTTGTCGGTGCCGCGGGCGGCTTCCTGCAGCTGCGCGAGGGCCGCCTTGACCGCGGCGTCGTCGCGCTCGGCCCGTAGTCGCTCCAGCCGGCGGCACTGGTCGGCCTCGATAGTCGGGTCCACACGGAGGGGCTCGTACCGCTCCTCCTGGTCGAGCGTGAACCGGTTGACGCCGACGACGGTGCGCTCGGCGCTGTCGATCTCCAGCTGCACGCGGTAGGCCGAGCGCTCGATCTCCGACTTCTGGAAGCCCTGCTCGATGGCGGCGACGGCTCCACCCTTGTCCTCGACGGCCTGAATCAGCTCGAGCGCCGCCTTCTCGATCTCGTCGGTCATGGACTCGATGACATAGGAGCCCGCGAACGGGTCCACCGTCTTGCACACATCCGTCTCGTAGGCGATGACCTGCTGCGTGCGCAGCGCGAGGCGCGCGGCCTTCTCGGTGGGCAGCGCGATCGCCTCGTCGAACGAGTTGGTGTGCAGTGACTGGGTGCCACCGAGCACCGCGCCGAGGCCCTGCAGAGCGACGCGCACGAGGTTCACCTCCGGCTGCTGGGCGGTCAGCTGCACCCCGGCGGTCTGGGTGTGGAAGCGCAGCATCATCGACTTCGGGTTCTGCGCACCGAAGGTGTCGCGCATGATGCGGGCCCAGATGCGGCGCGCGGCACGGAACTTGGCCACCTCCTCCAGGAGCGTCGTGCGCGCCACGAAGAAGAAGGACAGCCGCGGCGCGAAGTCGTCGACCTGAAGGCCGGCCGCCTCGGCCGCGCGGACGTACTCCATCGCGTTGGCGATGGTGAAAGCGATCTCCTGAACGGGCGACGCGCCCGCCTCGGCCATGTGGTAGCCGCTGATGGAGATGGTGTTCCAGCGCGGCATCTCCTTGTGGCAGTAGGCGAAGACATCGGCGACGAGACGGAGGGACTCGCGCGGCGGGTAGATGTAGGTGCCTCGGGCGATGTACTCCTTGAGCACGTCGTTCTGGATCGTGCCCGCAAGCTGCTCGCTCGAGACGCCCTGCTCCTCGGCGACGAGCTGGTAGAGCAGCAGCAGCGTCGAGCCCGGGGCGTTGATCGTCATCGAGGTCGAGATCTCGCCGAGCGGAAGGCCGTCGAAGAGCACCCGCATGTCGTCGATGCTGTCGATGGCGACGCCGACCTTGCCGACCTCACCATGGGAGATGGGCTCGTCGGAGTCGTAGCCCATCTGGGTCGGCAGGTCGAAGGCGACCGAGAGCCCGCCGGTGCCGGCCTTGACGAGCTGGTGGTAGCGCTGGTTGCTCTCCTTGGCGGTGCCGAAGCCGGCATACTGCCGCATCGTCCACGGGCGGCCGGTGTACATCGAGGGGTACACCCCGCGCGTGAACGGGTACCGGCCGGGCGCGCCGAGCCGTGCGGACGGGTCCCAGCCGTCGAGGGCCGACGCGTCATAGACGGGCTCGATGGGCAGGTCGGACTCGGAGCGCGCGCCAGTGCTGTCAGCCATGCTTCGAGCGTATCGGCGCTGGTCGGCGCAGGTCTCGGGCCGAGGGCCGAACGTTGCCGATCTCACGTTCATGCCGGTATGCCGTTCCGCTGGGCCGACCGGCCGGCCACCGCGCGGGTCAGCCGGGCTCGTCGGCGGGCCAGCCGCGGGTGACCTCGGTCCGGTGCTGCTGCCACTCGGACTCCATCGTGCCGAGCCGCTCGGCGAGGAACTCGAGGAACGCCACCGACAGCTGGATGCGGCGGCCGGCGCGGGTGGCGGTCCCGCCGACGGCCGGCACACCCGCTCGGAGGTTGGCCTCGATCTGGGACAGGACCCGGTCGCGCGAAAGCATCGCCCCGTGCCACGCATCGGCCTGGACCACGTACACGTCCCGCCGCGAGCCGCGCTCGCGCTCCTTGCCGATCAGGTACGTCTGGGTGAGGTAGCGCACCGCACCGGAGATGGCTGCCGGACTCACGTCGAGGGCCTCGGTCAGCTCGGCCGCGGTCATCCGCCCGTCGTCGTCGGCAAGCAGCTGGGCGAAGACCCGGCTGGCCAGCCGCGGCATACCGGCGTCGGTCAGGGTGTCACCGAACCGCTCGACGTAGGTCGCCACTGCGCGCTCGTCACGCTTGCCGCCTCGCCCTGCTGAGCTCATGTCGCCTCCCATGGTCTGTCAGCGATTTTAACGAAATTTTTACGTTCAGTAAATGCTGAATGTTGTGTATCGTCGTTGGTATGACCTCAGCGATCCAGGTCAACGACCTGCGCAAGACCTTCGGAGCCACGGTCGCCCTCGACGGGCTCGACCTCGACGTGGCCACCGGAGAGATCCACGGCTTCCTCGGCCCCAACGGCGCCGGCAAGTCCACGACCATCCGCATCCTGCTCGGCCTGCTCCGCTCCGAAAGTGGCAGTGCCTCCCTCCTCGGCGGCGACCCGTGGCGCGACGTCGAGTCCCTGCACCGGCGGCTGGCCTACGTCCCGGGCGACGTCGCACTGTGGCCCAACCTCACGGGCGGCGAGGTCATCGACCTGCTCGGCAAGCTTCGTGGCGGACTCAACGAGAAGCGCCGCGCCGAGCTGCTCGAGCGGTTCGACCTCGACCCCACCAAGAAGGGCCGGTCGTACTCCAAGGGCAACCGTCAGAAGGTGGCCCTCGTCGCGGCCCTGGCCTCGGACGTCGAGCTGTTCCTGCTCGACGAGCCGACCTCGGGACTCGACCCGCTGATGGAGGCGGTCTTCAAAGAGGCCGCCCGCGAGCTCCGGGAGCGCGGCGCCACGATCCTGCTCTCCAGCCACATCCTCAGCGAGGTCGAGTCGCTCTGCGACCGGGTCAGCATCATCCGGGCCGGGCGCAACGTCGAGTCCGGCACGCTCGACCAGCTGCGGCACCTGTCGCGCACGACGGTGGACGCCACGCTCGAGCGCACGATCGAGGCCGCCGAGCTCGACCAGGTGCCGGGGTTGGCCGACCTCGCTGTCACCGACCACCATGTCGTGTGCGCCGTGGAGACCCAGCACCTGGGTGACCTGCTCGCCGTCCTCGGCCGGCACGGCATCAGGACGCTGACCAGCGCGCCGCCCACGCTCGAAGAGCTCTTCATGGAGCAGTACCGCTCGACCGCAGCCGGCCCCGACGGTGAGCAGCCTGCTCGGGAGGCGGCGACCACCCGATGAACGGCTTCACCGGAACCGGCGCCCTCCTGCGCCTCGCAGCCCGGCGGGACCGGGTGCTCATCCCCGTCAGCATCCTCGTCCTCGTCGTTTTCGTCGCCGGCTCGGCACAGGCGACCGTGGCGCTCTATCCCGACACCGGATCTGCGCTCGGTGCGATCGGCGACATCTTCAAGAACCCGGCCCTCGTCGCGATGTACGGCCCGCTGACGAGCATGACGCTCGACGCGTTCGCGGTCTTCAAGACCATCCTGCTCGGCGCCGTCTTCCTCTGCCTGCTCGCCTACATCGTCGTGCGCAGGCACACCCGGACAGAGGAGGAGGAGGGACGGCTCGAGCTCGTCGGGTCCGGCGTCGTCGGTCGGCGCGCGCCCCTCGCAGCCGCGGTCCTGCTGGGGACCGTCGCCGTGCTCGTCACGGCCCTGCTGATCACGATCTCCGCGATCGGCGTCGGCCTCGACCACACCGGCTCGGTCGCTCTCGGCGTCGCCTGGCTGACGATCGGGCTGACCTGGGTCGGCGTGACCGCCTTCGCGGCCCAGCTCACCGAGACCGCGCGTGGCACCGCGACGTTCTCGCTCGGGGCTCTCGGGGTCGCCTTCCTGCTCCGCGCCGTCGGCGACACGGCCGCAGACGACAGCCCGCTCCGCTTCCTCACGTGGATCTCTCCCCTGGGCTGGGGCGAGAAGGTGTCTCCCTACGGCGAGAACCGCCTCTGGCCGCTGCTACTCGGCGTCGCGGCATACGCAGCGCTCACCGCGACCGCCTTCTACCTGCTCGAGCGACGCGACCTCGGCGCGGGCATCATCCCGCCCCGGCCGGGCCCCGCCCGGGGGCGGATGTCCACCATCGAGGGGCTGACCGCGCGGCTGGCCCGGGGCACGGTGATCGGCTGGGTGGTCCTTTCGGTGTTGCTCGGCTCGGTCGTCGGGTCCATCGCCGGGAACGTCCAGTCCCTCATGGACTCCCCGCAGACCGCGGAGCTGCTCCGCAAGCTCGGCAGCGGCGTCGGCTCCCTCGTCGATACGTTCTTCACGGCGGAGCTGCACATCGCGGCGATCGCCGTCGCAGCGATGGGGATCTCGCTCGTCACGCGGATGCGCTCTGAGGAGACGTCCATGCGTGCGGAGTCCGTCCTCGCGACCGCGGTGACCCGCATCCGGTGGGGCCTGGCGCACGCCGGCACGGCAATGGTCGCCACGACCGTCGTCATGGCCCTCGTCGGTGCGTCCGCGGGACTCGTCGACGGCCGCCGCACGGGTGATGTCGCCGGCTCGGTGGGACGGCTCGTCGCAGCATCGCTCGTGACCCTGCCCGCGATCTGGGTGTGCATCGCGATCGCTGTCGCCTTCGTCGGCCTGGTGCCGCGGTTCACCGGGCTCGTCTGGGCGGTCCTCATCGCGTTCCTGCTGCTCGGCGAGTTCGCGACCATCTTCGGGCTGCCGGACTGGACGACGAACCTGTCGCCGTTCGGACACGTGCCGGCGCTTCCTGGCGGGACCTTCCACGCCACCCCCGTCGTCGCGCTCCTCGTGATCGCGGCCGCGGTGATGGCCATCGGGCTCGCCGGGCTGCGGCGCAGAGACCTCCCGGCCTGACGTCGAGACCCGTCAGTCGGCGGATCAGCTGCACCGGTGTGCCGCCAGAGCAACCGGCCACGCAGACTGATCCGCCGACTGATGCCCGTCGACATTGCGTCGGCGGTTGAGTCGGCGGATCAGTCGGCGGATCAGTCGCTACGGTGTGCTCCATGACTGCGATCCCCGGCTTCTGGGCCGTGATTCCTGCCGGCGGAGCCGGCACGCGACTCTGGCCGATCTCGCGCCGGCAGTCACCGAAGTTCCTGCACGACCTGACCGGGTCCGGGCAGTCCTTGCTGCGTGCGACGTGGGACCGCCTCGAGCCACTGGTCGGCGAGCAGATGCTGGTCGTCACCGGCACCGCCCACGAGGACGCCGTCCGGGCGCAGCTGCCGATGCTCGGCCATGACGCGGTTGTCGGAGAGCCGTCGCCGCGCGACTCGATGCCGGCCATCGGCCTCGCTGCGGCGATCCTCGAGCGTCGCGACCCGGAGGCCGTCCTCGGCTCCTTCGCGGCCGACCACGTCATCACCGAGCCGGACGCCTTCCGAGCGGCGGTCACCGAGGCCGTGGCCCTGGCCCGCCTGGGCGAGCTGGTCACCATCGGCATCGAGCCGACCCACCCGGCGACCGGCTTCGGCTACATCCGGCTCGGTGCCCGCCTCGACGTCCCGGACGCCCCGAGCGCGCACCGGGTCGACGAGTTCGTCGAGAAGCCCGACAAGGCGACCGCCACGGCATACCTCTCCACGGGTGAGTACCGGTGGAACGCAGGCATGTTCGTCGTCGGAGCGACGACCCTGCTCGAGCTGCTCGCGCAGCAGCACCCCGACATGGTCACCCACCTGAGGACGATCGCGGCCGACCCGCGACGGATGCGTGACCTGTGGCCGACCCTGCCCAAGATCGCCATCGACCATGCCGTCGCCGAGCCGGCCGCCGCCGCGGGACGGGTCGCCGTCGTGCCGGCCGCTCTCGGCTGGGACGACATCGGAGACTTCGCGTCCCTGGCCGGCCTCGTGGCTCCCTCGGCCGAGCTCCCGGGGATCACGGCCATCGGACCGGCCGATGACATCATCACGATCGACTCGAGGGCCACGGTCGCGACGGGTGGCCGCCTCGTGGCCCTCATCGGGGTGGAGGACCTCGTGGTCGTCGACACCCAGGACGCCCTGCTCATCACGCGCCCCGACCGGGCCCAGGACGTCAAGAAGATCGTCGAGGCCCTCACCGCCCTCGGACGCACCGACCTCACCTGAGCAGCGATGGCCACGGCAACCGCCTCAAGGGAGTCCGCCGCGACCGGCGCGCGCAGTGTCACCGGCGCGGGCGCCACCGTCGCGATGGTCGCGCTCGCCTGGGCCGTCGCTCTCCCCCGGCTCGTGCCAGGCACGACGGGCGACCACGGGACCTATGTCTCCGTCGCCGAGCGCCTGCTCGCCGGTGACCGACTGTACGTCGACGTCTGGGACAACAAGGACCCGCTGTTCTACTACCTGCTCGCGGCCGGCCGGTTCGCCACACCGCTCGCGGACATCGTCATCGAGGTGCTCTGGGTCGTCGTCGCTGCGGTGGCCGTCTTTTCCATCGCGCGTATGGCCGGTGTACCGCGCCTGCTCGCGTTCGCCGCGGCTTTCGGCGGAGTGCCCCTTCTGCTGACCGGCGCGGCCTACGAGCCGGGCATGACGCACCTGCCCGGGGTCGCCCTCATCCTCGCGGCGGTCGCCGTCGCGGCCCGCAGGCGGTGGGTCGTCGCGGGCATCGTTGTCGCCCTGATCCTGTTCCTCAAGCTCATCGTCGTCCCCGTCGCCGTCGCAGCAGTCCTCGTGGTCGCCATCCACCGCCGTGCCTGGAGTGGACTGCTGCGGGCGGGAGCCGCTGCGGCAGTGACCGCGATCGCGGGCGTCGGTGTCCTGTGGGGGCGCGGCGAGCTCGGCGGTTGGCTGCAGACGTTCGAAGCCAACGTCCAGTACGCCGAGGGCGACCTGTCGGCGTCACGGTATGGCGGTGCGGTCGGACACGTGCTCCGCGCTTTTCCAGAGGACTCGCGCGGTGCCGGCCTCGCCACCGTCGCCTCGATCGTGTTCGCGCTGCTCGTCATCCGCCGCTCGACCGCCCCGGGGTCGGGCGGCCCTGCTGGGCCTGCTGACGCGGCGCTGGTCCGAGCCATGCTGTGGGATGCCACAGCTGTGACCCTGCTGCTGGGGCTGGCTGTCATCGCCGTCACCGCCACCTGGCCGCATCATCTGCAGGCCCTCTACGTGCCGGGCGCGCTCGCGCTTGTCCTGGTCGCCGAGCGCCTGTCCCAGCCAACCGAGAGCTGGCGGGCGGTGGTCGCCGTCGCCCTCGCGGCATACCTCATCGGCGGCGCCCTGCACCCCTACTACTCCCTCACGGCCGTTCGTGACCTCGGCGGGCACGTCCAGGAGCTCCGCGGCCCCTCGCCGGACAGCCGGGTGCTCCAAAGGCTGCCGCAGGTTGGGACCTACGCGCGCGCGGGCTCGAACGACGTCACGGCCCACGCCATCGGGCTGCGCGACGAGGCGCTCGCCTGCCCACGCTTCCACCAGTACTCCATCGACACTGCGGCCACGCTCCAGGCCGTGGCTGCGTGCCTGCCGACGGCCGACGCGGTCATCGTCGACGACACGCTCCAGCCCGAGCCGGACGCGCCGCAGTGGAACGCCTATGTGGCCCGTGTCCGCGCGCTCGTGGCCACCGGTTACGTCTGTGTGCCGACGTCCGTGTCTCAGGTGTGTCTCAAGCAGGGACGGTGAGGGGCAACCTGTAGTCAGAAGGGTTGTCACCCACCCGCCATCGGACACACCCCCGCAGGTCGCCCACCGGCGACCTGCGGTCGGCACTGTGGAACTGTGCGAGTCGCGATCGTGACCGAGTCGTTCCTACCGAGTGTCAACGGCGTCACCAACAGCGTGTGCCGGGTCGTCGAGCACCTCACCGAGAGTGGGCACGACGTCACCGTCATCGCACCGAGGACCCGGGAGCAGGGTCCCGTCACCTTCTTCGGCGCGGCCGTCCACCGCGTCACGTCCCTGCCCGTCCGGCAGTTCGACGTCGGGCTGCCGATGCCCGAGATCGAACGCGTGCTCGAGGGGTTCGCACCCGACGTCGTGCATGTCGCCAGCCCGTTCGTGCTCGGGGCAGGCGGCCTCGCCGCGGCCCGCCGGCTCGAGCTGCCCAGCGTCGCCGTCTTCCAGACCGACATGGCCGCGTACGTGCGGCAGCACACGCCAGGAGCGGCCGGCACCGCCGCGGCCGCGACGACCTGGCGGTGGATCCGACGGATCCACTCGTGGGCCGACCTGACGCTGGCACCGTCGACCCCGTCGCTGGCTGACCTCCGCAGCCACGATGTGCCGCGAACTGCCTTGTGGGGCAGGGGTGTCGACGCCGCACTCTTCAACCCGGCCTGGCGCCTGGATGCTCTGACGCGGGCGATGCGCCGGGACCTTGCGCCGGACGGGGAGCTGCTCATCGGCTACGTCGGACGGCTCGCGCCGGAGAAGGAGGTCGAGCGGCTCGCGGGGCTGGCCGACCTGCCGGGCACGCGTCTCGTCGTCGTCGGCGACGGCCCGTCGCGAGCCGTGCTCGGAGCGGTGCTCGCCGAGGCGGTCGCCTCGTCGCCGGGCCGGCCGAACCGCTCCCCCGTGTTCCTCGGTGCGCGCCACGGCGACGACCTGGCCCGCGCCTACGCCTGCCTCGACGTGTTCGTCCACACAGGCACCGCCGAGACCTTCGGCCAGACGATCCAGGAGGCCGGCGCGACCGCCCTGCCCGTCGTCGTGCCCCGGGCGGGCGGCCCTGTCGACCTCGTCGACGACGGCGTGAACGGCTACCTGTTCGACCCCACGGGCGAGGGCTCCCTGCGCGACCAGGTATGCCGGGTGCTCGCGTCCGAGCGGCACCGTGCGGACCTCGGCCGGCGCGGTCTCGAACGGGTCCGCGACCGGTCGTGGGCGAGCGTCGTCGCGCGTCTCGTGGAGCACTACGAGCACGTGCTCGCCGTCCGTCGAGACGCAGGCGTGCGCGCGCCGGCCGCCTGAGCCGCCACGCCGACAAAGCGATCGCGTCAACAACCACCATCGAGGCGGGCCCGGACCTAGAGTGATCGACGGCGCCCGGCCAACGACGGTGGAGGTTCTGACGATGAGTGGTACGCGACTCGACTATGGGTCGGCGTCGGGCGGTTCTGCCCCAGGGGGTGTCGGCGCCCCCGGCAGAGCACAGCTCGCGGAACGCACGCTCCGAGTCGACCGGTGGTGGGTTCAGCCGGTCGTCACTTTCGTCCTGCTCACGCTGTGGCTGCTCTATGCACTCGTGCGGACCGTCTCTCAGCGGGCCTACTTCGTCGAGGAGTACCACTACCTCTCGCCGTTCTCCTCGCCCTGTGTCTCCGCATCGTGCATCCCGGCGTCCCGCGACTTCGGCACGTGGTTCGGCGAGTTCCCGCCCTTCGTGCCCTTCGCGCTGTTCATCCTGCCGTTCCTGCTCGGCTTCCGCCTCACCTGCTACTACTACCGCAAGGCCTACTACCGGTCGTTCTGGCTGTCGCCGCCGGCCTGCGCGGTGGCCGAGCCCCACGGGTCGTACACCGGTGAGACCCGATTTCCGCTGATCCTGCAGAACATCCACCGCTACTTCTTCTACGCGGCCCTCGTCGTCTCGGCCCTCAACACCTACGACGCCATCCGTGCCTTCCACGGCGCCGACGGCGGCTTCGGCATCGGCCTGGGCACGGTGATCATGGTCGTCAACGTCGGCTTCCTCTGGCTCTACACGACGTCATGCCACTCGTGCCGCCATCTCATCGGCGGCCGCCTCAAGCACTTCTCGAAGCACCCCGTCCGGTACCGCGCCTGGACCGTCGTGTCCCGGCTCAACACGCGGCACATGGAGCTCGCCTGGATCACCCTCGGCACGCTCATGCTCACGGACGCCTACATCGCCCTCGTCTCCATCGGGGCCATCACCGATCTGAGGTTCGTCAACTGATGAGCGCCGAGCTCGAGACCTATGACTACGACGTCCTGATCGTCGGTGCCGGAGGAGCCGGGCTTCGTGCGGCCATCGCCGCGCGCGAGGCGGGCATGCGCACCGCGATCGTGTGCAAGTCCCTCTTCGGCAAAGCCCACACGGTCATGGCCGAGGGCGGGATCGCCGCGAGCATGGGCAACGTCAACAGCAACGACAGCTGGTCGGTGCACTTCGGCGACACGATGCGAGGCGGCAAGTTCCTCAACTCGTGGCGCATGGCCGAGCTGCACGCGAAGGAGGCTCCCGACCGGGTGTGGGAGCTCGAGACGTACGGCGCATTGTTCGACCGGACCGCGGACGGGCGGATCAGCCAGCGCAACTTCGGCGGCCACGAGTACCCCAGGCTCGCTCACGTCGGGGACCGCACCGGCCTCGAGCTGATCCGGACCCTGCAGCAGAAGATCGTCTCGCTCCAGCAGGACGACGCGCGTGAGACCGGCGACGCCGAGAGCCGCCTCATGGTCTTCGCCGAGTGCACCATCACCGAGCTGCTCCGGGACGCCGACGGGACCGTCGCCGGCGGCTTCGGTTACTGGCGCGAGTCCGGCCGCTTCGTGCGGTTCAACGCACCGGCCGTCGTCCTCGCCACTGGCGGGATCGGCAAGTCGTTCAAGGTGACCTCGAACTCGTGGGAGTACACCGGCGACGGCCACGCGCTCGCCCTCCGGGCCGGCTCGACGCTCGTCAACATGGAGTTCGTCCAGTTCCACCCGACCGGCATGGTGTGGCCGCCGTCGGTCAAGGGAATCCTCGTCACGGAGTCGGTGCGCGGCGACGGCGGCATCCTCAAGAACTCCGAGGGTCGGCGGTTCATGTTCGACTACGTGCCCGACGTGTTCCGCGGCCAGTACGCCGAGACCGAGGAGGAGGGCGACCGCTGGTACACCGACCCCGACAACAACAAGCGACCACCGGAGCTGCTCCCTCGTGACGAGGTCGCCCGCGCGATCAACTCCGAGGTCAAGGCAGGCCGCGGGTCGCCCCACGGCGGGGTCTTCCTCGACATCGCCTCGCGCCGCAGCGCCGCCGAGATCATGAAGCGGCTGCCCTCGATGCACCACCAGTTCAAGGAGCTCGCCGACGTCGACATCACGACCGAGGCGATGGAGGTCGGACCGACCTGCCACTACGTCATGGGCGGTGTCGAGGTCGACCCCGACACGGCCGCAGCCGCCCGAGTGCCAGGGCTGTTCGCCGCCGGCGAGGTGTCGGGCGGGATGCACGGGTCGAACCGGCTCGGTGGCAACTCGCTCTCGGACCTGCTCGTGTTCGGCGCCCGTGCCGGGGCCAGCGCTGCGGCATACGTCGACGGGCTCGGGCAGACGCGGCCCGAGGCGCCGCAGGCGGCCATCGACGCCGCGGCCGCGGCGGCGCTCGCGCCGTTCGAGGAGGAGGGCGGCGAGAACCCGTACTCGCTCCACCAGGAGCTGCAGCAGACGATGAACGACCTCGTCGGCATCATCCGCACCGCGCCCGAGATCGAGCGAGCCCTGGCCGCCCTCGAGGACCTCAGGGCGCGCAGCCGGCACCTCACCGTCGAAGGCCACCGGCAGTTCAACCCCGGCTGGCACCTCGCGCTCGACCTGCACAACATGCTCGCCGTCAGCGAGTGCGTCGCGCGAGCCGCCTTGCAGCGCAAGGAAAGCCGCGGCGGGCACACACGCGACGACTATCCCGGCATGAACCCCGAGTGGCGCTCGAAGAACCTCATCTGCTCGATGACACAGGACGGCACCGGGATCACGGTCGAGGAGCAGCCGAACCCGCCGATGCGCGACGACCTGCTGGCCCTGTTCACGCGCGCCGAGCTCGGCAAGTACCTCACCCCGGACGAGCTGGCAGCCCTGCCCGAGCCGGCCGGACGAAGCGAAGGGAGCGGGTCATGAGCTACGACGCGACGTTCCGGGTCTGGCGGGGCGACGAGACCGGCGGCGAGCTCGTCGACTACACCGTCGAGGTCAACGAGGGCGAGGTCGTCCTCGACGTCATCCACCGGCTCCAGGCCACGCAGGCCAGTGACCTCGCGGTCCGCTGGAACTGCAAGGCGGGCAAGTGCGGGTCGTGCAGCGCCGAGGTGAACGGCATACCCCGCCTGTTGTGCATGACGCGGATGTCGACCTACGCCGAGGGCGAGACGGTCACGGTGACCCCGATGCGGACGTTCCCGGTCGTTCGCGACCTCGTCACCGACGTGTCCTTCAACTACGCCAAGGCCCGTGAGATCCCGGCGTTCGCGCCGCCGGACCTCGCACCCGGTGAGTACCGGATGGCTCAGGTGGACGTGGAGCGCTCGCAGGAGTTCCGCAAGTGCATCGAGTGCTACCTCTGCCAGAACACCTGCCACGTCGTGCGCGACCACGAGGCCAACAAGGACGCCTTCGCCGGGCCGCGGTTCCTCATCCGTGCCGCCGAGCTCGACATGCACCCCCTCGACGCGCGCACCGACCGCGCCGACCTCGCCCGCGACCAGCAGGGCATCGGGATGTGCAACATCACCAAGTGCTGCACCGAGGTCTGCCCCGAGCACATCCGGATCACCGACAACGCCATCATCCCGATGAAGGAGAGGGTCGCCGGCCGGCACTACGACCCACTCGTCTGGCTCGGCTCCAAGATCGGCCGTCGCAAGTCCTGAGCCCCAGCCCACCCGTCGAGGAGGGCGCGTGACGGCATACGGAACGCGCTTTGTTGAAATTGTCACAGTCGACCGTCTACCCCGGAGTAGCGAGCGGGGGCGCCGAAGCGCGGCGATAAGGTGCGTCCGTGGCCACCAACACTCTCCCCGAGGCGGGGGCACGTAAACCTGCCGCGGCACACCGCACCACCGTGTTCATGAAGCTGCTCATGGCCGTGTCCGGTGCGTTCTTCGTGCTCTACGTGTTCCTGCACATGTACGGAAACCTCAAGATCTTCGGCGGTGTCGCTGAGTTCGACGACTACGCCCTGCACCTGCGCACGATGTTCACGCCGTTCCTGCCGTTCGGTGGCCTGCTGTGGATCCTGCGGGTCCTGCTCGTCGTCGCGCTCGTCGTGCACGCCTGGTCGGCGTTCTACCTGTGGAGCCGGGCCCGCGGGGCTCGGACGACGCGCTACGTCGCCAAGGAGGCGGCGAAGGCGACGCTCCGGAGCAAGGTGATGCGCTGGGGCGGAGTGGCGATCCTGCTGTTCCTCGTGTGGCACCTGCTGCAGTTCACGATCCTCAAGTTCAACGTCGGCCCGGACGCCGTATCCGGTGACAGCGCAGGCGAGCTCGTCATCTCGAGCTTCCAGGTCTGGTGGGTCGTGCTGATCTACCTGCTCGCTCTCGTGGCCCTCGGCCTGCACCTGTGGCACGGCGTCTGGAGCGCAGCGCAGACGCTCGGGTGGACCGGAAGCGCCCGGACCCGGAGGCGCGCGAAGTACCAGGCCACGATCATCGCGCTCGTCATCAGCGTCGGGTTCGCGCTGCCGCCGCTCGCGATCCTGTTCGGAATCGTCAAGGGGAGCTGACCGATGACCACGACAGCCAACGCACCGCTCATCCACGGCCTCTACTCCGAGGGCGACCCGATCCAGGACACCAAGTCGCCCGAGGGACCGATCGCGGACCGCTGGAGCACGCGCAAGTTCGAGGCGGCCCTGGTCAACCCGGCCAACCGGCGCAAGCTCTCGGTCATCGTCGTCGGCACCGGGCTCGCGGGAGGCGCGGCCGCCGCGACGCTCGGTGAGGCCGGCTACCGCGTGAAGACCTTCTGCTACCAGGACTCCCCGCGTCGCGCGCACTCGATCGCGGCCCAGGGCGGCATCAACGCGGCCAAGAACTACAAGGAGGACGGCGACTCGACCTACCGCCTCTTCTACGACACGGTCAAGGGCGGTGACTACCGCTCGCGCGAGTCCAACGTCTACCGCCTCGCCGAGGTCAGCACCAGCATCATCGACCAGTGCGTCGCGCAGGGCGTGCCCTTCGCGCGCGAGTACGGCGGCCTCCTCGACAACCGCTCCTTCGGCGGGGTCCAGGTGTCGCGGACGTTCTACGCCCGCGGCCAGACCGGGCAGCAGCTGCTCCTCGGCGCCTACCAGGCGCTCGAGCGCCAGGTGGCCGCCGGCACCGTCGAGATGTTCAGCCGCCACGAGATGCTCGAGCTCGTCGTCGTCGACGGACAGGCCCGCGGCATCATCGCCCGCGACCTGGTGACAGGTGAGGTCGAGACCCACCTGGCCGACGCCGTCGTGCTGGCGAGCGGTGGCTACGGCAACGTCTTCTTCCTGTCGACCAACGCGATGGGCAGCAATGTCACCGCGACGTGGCGCGCGCACCGCAAGGGCGCCTACTTCGGCAACCCGTGCTACACGCAGATCCACCCGACGTGCATCCCGGTCTCGGGCGAGCACCAGAGCAAGCTGACGCTCATGTCGGAGTCGCTGCGCAACGACGGGCGGATCTGGGTGCCCAAGAAGGCCGAGGACTGCGACAAGGACCCGCGGCAGATCCCCGAGGAGGACCGCGACTACTACCTCGAGCGGATCTATCCCTCGTTCGGCAACCTGGTCCCCCGCGACATCGCCTCTCGCGCAGCGAAGTACGTCTGCGACGAGGGCCGGGGTGTCGGCCCGAAGGTCGGCGACTTCCGCCGCGGCGTCTACCTCGACTTCACCGACGCGCTCAAGCGGATGAGCGCCGAGGCGATCGCCGAGAAGTACGGCAACCTGCTCGACATGTACCAGCGGATCACCGGCGAGAACCCCTACGAGGTGCCGATGCGCATCTACCCCGCGGTGCACTACACGATGGGCGGCCTGTGGGTCGACTACGACCTCCAGTCGAGCATCCCCGGCCTCTTCGTCACCGGTGAGGCGAACTTCTCCGACCACGGGGCCAACCGGCTCGGCGCCTCGGCCCTCATGCAGGGCCTGGGCGATGGCTACTTCGTGCTGCCGCACACCATCCGCGACTACCTCGCCAAGGGTCCGTACCCCCAGCTGGACGAGAGCCATCCCGACGTCGTCGAGGCGAAGGCGGCGGTCGACTCCCGCGTGTCCCGGCTGCTGTCGATCAACGGCGACCGGTCGGTCGACTCCTTCCACCGTGAGCTCGGCAGCATCATGTGGGAGTACTGCGGCATGGAGCGGAGCGAGGAGGGCCTCCTCAAGGCCATCGACCTCATCCGCGGGCTGCGCGACGAGTTCTGGCGCAACCTCAAGGTGCTCGGGTCCGCCGAGACCCTCAACCAGAGCCTCGAGAAGGCCGGCCGCGTCGCCGACTTCCTCGAGCTCGGCGAGCTGATGTGCATCGACGCCCTGCACCGTCGGGAGTCGTGCGGTGGGCACTTCCGCGCCGAGAGCCAGACCGAGGACGGCGAGGCGCTGCGCCACGACGACGAGTTCGCGTACGTCGCGGCGTGGGAGTGGGGCGGTGAGGGCGGGGCACCCGTCCTGCACAAGGAAGACCTCGTCTACGAGTTCGTCGAGATGAAGCAGCGGAGCTACAAGTGACCGAGAACACCCCGATGAACCTCACCCTCAAGATCTGGCGCCAGTCCGGTCCGACGGCGAAGGGCGAGATGGTGACCTACCCGGTCACGGACATCTCCCCCGACATGTCCTTCCTCGAGATGCTCGACGTGCTCAACGAGCAGCTGAACGCCCGCGGGGAGGAGCCGATCGCTTTCGACTCCGACTGCCGCGAGGGCATCTGCGGCATGTGCGGTCTGATGATCTCCGGCAAGGCGCACGGCCCCGAGGTCACGACGACCTGCCAGCTGCACATGCGCTCGTTCAAGGACGGCGACGAGATCACCATCGAGCCGTGGCGGGCCGACGCCTTCCCGGTGATCAAGGACCTCGTCGTCGACCGCACGTCGTTCGACCGGATCATCCAGGCCGGCGGCTTCATCAGCGCGAACACCGGCGCGGCGCCGGAGGCCCACTCGGTCCCCGTGCCCAAGCCGAAGGCGGACCGGGCTTTCATGGCCGCGGCCTGCATCGGCTGCGGCGCCTGCGTCGCGGCGTGCCCCAACGCCTCCGGCATGCTCTTCATGGGCGCGAAGATCACTCACCTGGGCGAGCTCCCGCAGGGCCAGCCGGAGCGTGACGCGCGGGTCGTCACCATGGTGAGCCAGCACGACGCCGAGGGGTTCGGCGGCTGCACCAACATCGGCGAGTGCTCCCTGGCCTGCCCCAAGGAGATCCCGCTCGACGTCATCAACCAGCTGAACCGGGACCTGCGCCACGCGCTCGTCCACCGTGAGGTGCTGTAGACCTGGCGACACTTCGTCCGACCGCCCGCCCCGGACCTCCGGGGCGGGTTAGTCTTTCCCGGCGATGACGACTGCTGACCGGAGCCAGCGACGCCCGTGGACGATCCCCGTCGCGGGCGCCCTGCTCAGCGCAACCGCACTGAGCCTGTCCGTGACGACTGCGGGAGCCACCGAGCCGGCCATCGCACCAGGCATGGGGTCGGCTGGCGCCCCGGCTCCCGCGCCCGCTGCCTGGCACGCCGTCGCGCCCGCCGCTGCTCCGGCCGCCGGGCCGACGTGTGCGCCCTGGCAGACCCCGACCGTCGTGCCGCCCGGCGTCGTGCTCACCCCACGGGTGTTCCCGAGCGCCGGGCCGACGACGCCCACGACTGCTCCCGTGACGCCAAAGGCGACGGTTACGACGCCACCGCGCCCCGGCGCGCCGATCAAGCCCGCCAAACCCGCCAAACCCGCCAAGCCGCGGACCGTATGCCGTAACGCGCCTCCCACGCCGTTCGCCCACCCCGCATGGGCCGCGGACACGGTCGTCGGAGGCTCCCGGCTCGGGTCGGCCGGCGTCGTGGTCGACGCCCGTCCAGGGGTGCCTGCACCCCCTGACGTCTTCGACGTCTCCTACGTCATCGCCGACCTCGGCACCGGCGAGATCCTGGCCGCAAAGTCGCCGCACGCGTGGCTACGCCCGGCGAGCACGCTGAAGACGCTGACGGCGCTGACCCTGATGCCGCGGCTCGACCCCCGCACCGTGGTCCGAGCGAGCACGGACGCGCAGAACGCGGAGGGATCGCGGGTGGGAATCATCGCCGGCAACCCCTACCCGGTCCACAGCCTCTTCGACGCGATGCTGATGTTCTCGGCCAACGACGCCGTCTACACGCTGGCCGACGCGGCCGGCGGCTACGACCGCACGGTGGCGTTGATGAACGAGACGGCCCAGCAGATCGGCGCCTTCGACACCTTGGTGGTCGACCCGAGCGGTCTCGACGAGGGCAACCAGCGCTCGAGCGCCTACGACCTTGCGCTCATCGCCCGGCAGGCCATGCTGCTCCCGGCTTTCCGCTCGACGATCGTCAAGCGCGACGCGGTCTTCCCGGGTGGCAAGGACCTGTTGGGCAAGGTGTGGAAGCCGTTCCACATCTACAACATCAACGACCTGCTCAGGCACTACCCGGGTGCCGTGGGGATCAAGCCGGGCCGGACCGATCGTGCCCAGCACACGTTCATCGGCGCCGCGACGCGCGGCGGCCGCACTCTCGTGGTCGCCCAGATGGGCAGCGTCACCGGCTCGTGGAAGCCGACCGCGGCGCTGCTCGACTGGGGCTTCGCCAACGCGGGGCGGGTCACGCCGGTCGGACGTCTCGTCTCACCGGGCGAGGCGACACCACCGAGCGCGACGACGGCGACAGCCGCGACGCCCTCGGCCGGACCGGCGACGCCCGCCGCCGGTATCACCACGCCCCCGCCGTCGTCGGTCGAGCTGGCGGTGGCGTCCCTCGTAGGATCGGGCCGTGGGTCGCTGCTTCTCGTCGGAGGCGGCGCATTCGCGGTGCTGGTCGTCGCCATCGCCACCATCCTGGGTGTCCGTCGAGCCCGCCGCCGCCGCGAGGGAACGTCCTCCTGACTTCCGAAGGGCCTCGGGTCAAGCCGTCAGGCCGGACGGGCTACCAGCACAAAGTGGACGTACTTCATGTCCCCGAAGGGCAGCGGCACCACACGTGACGCCAGCCGCCGGATCCGGCTGGCGCTGTCTGCCCAGCGCCGGCCCATCGTGTTGGCGCCCACACAGCTCTCGACGATGAAGCCGCAGTCCCGGAACATCTCGACCATCGTGGCCCGGGTGAAGAAGCGGACGTGGGTGCGATCGAGGGTCCCTTGGTCGACGTAGTCCCAGCGACCTCGGAGCAGCTTGTAGACGACGGGCGCGTACTGGATGCTCGGGATCGCGGCAACGACACGCCCATTCGGCGTGAGGTACCGGGGCACCTGCCTCAGAACCCCCCATGGGTCGAGGATGTGCTCGAGCACGTCGTTGAAGCAGATCACGTCGAACTGCTCCCGGCTGCCCTCCAGTACATCGGGGAAGTAGCCCTGCAGCACGTCGTCGAAGCCGTGCCCCTCGAGTGCATGTGCGGCCTGGCTGGTGACCGCCTCGATGCCGACGATGCGGGCCGACGGACCGAGCAAGGCACGAAGGGTGGGCCCGAACCCCCCGCTGCCGCAACCTACATCGAGCGCCGAGCGAGCGCCGCGGGGCACGTGGGGCGCCACGTCGAGGCGGGCGTTGTCCACATAGACGTCCTGTTGCGGTGGTTGCACGTCACTCCCTGAGAACCGTGGGTGACCGGCGACCGCCGAAACCCTTCCGAATCGTGTTCAGGCCCATCATCGCCGTTACACCCAGCACCATGCCCGCAGCGACACTGAGCAGGTCGGTCTTTCGCGACGCGGCCCGGCCCGCGTGCGGCAGCTCGGCGGGTGGTGACTGGGCAGGCGGCAACGGAGCGGCTACGGCATCCGGGCGTGCCCCCCCACCTCCCGTCGCGATGTCCTGGGCCGTCGCCGTCGTCGGGATGCCGAGCCGCTCGATGGACGGGCCGATTCCGGGTTCGCCGAAGCGCTCGACGTCGACGTTCGCGGCGGCCCACGCCGCTGACAGCAGGATGATGCGCGAGATGAGGTTGAGCCAGAAGAGAAGGCCGACCGAGACGGCGACGGCGCCAAGAAGTGGGTTCGACGTCACCCGGCTGACGAGGTAGCCACCGATCAGCTTGAGCAGCGTGATCGCGAGCGCGCCGAGCACGGCGCCGTCGCGGACGTTACGCCACGGCAGCGAGATCCGCGAGAACATTCGCAGCAGGATGACCATGATGGCGGTGTCTAGGGTGACACCGAGCACGAACCCGAGCACGCCGACCAAGGGTCCGGTGCCGCTCAGCCCGAGCCAGCTTGCGACGGTGCCTGTCCAGCCACCGACCGCACTCGTGACGAAGGCCGACACGAGGATGGCCGCCCCGAGCGTCACGAGGGCGAACAGGTCGCGGACCCGCCGGAACACGACGTTGTCGCTCGACGCCTTGAGGCCGAACAAGCCCCGGATCCCGGTGCGCAAGGCGCCCACCCAGCCAAGCCCGGCGAGCAGGAGGGTGACGAACGAGATTACGCCGGTGATGGTCAGGGTCAGGCTGGAAGGCGCCTGGATGCTGATGACGCCGTTGGGGGTCTCCGGTGTCTTGACCATGCCGGGGAACGCGTCGTTGACCGACTGGACGAGGGTCTGCATGACGTCCGGCCGGTCCTTCAGGATGGTCCCGAACACCGCGAAGGCGAGCGCCAGGGCCGGGAAGAGCGAGAAGAACGCGAAGTACGCGACCCCAGCCGCCAGGAGGTTGCCGTTGGCGATGGCGTAGCGCAGCCAAGCCTCATACGGTCGCGAGGCCTTGACCCACGCGGTCACCGCCTGGAGCCTCGGCACCGGTCAGCCTCCCGACAGCTCGAACTCGTAGACCGGCCGCCACACGTCATCCGCGCCCAGCTCGTAGAGGTAGTAGGCGGTCGCAGGAAAGGCGACGCTGAAGTCCGCAAGCTCGTCGAAAGCACGGTTGAGGGCCTCGAGGGGCACGTTGTGCGCGATGGTGACGTGGGGGTGGTAGTTGAAGTCGAGCTCCCGCTCCACCGGACCCGAGCGCAGGTTCGCCTCCAGCCCCTCGCAGGCGGACACCCCCTGAGCGACCTGGATGAAGACGACGTCGGAGACGGGTCGGAACGTTCCGGTGCCGCGCAGTACCACCCTGAAGGGCGCATGCGCGGCGGCGACCTTGGCGCAATGCTCGCGGAAGGCGGCATAGAGGTCGTCGTCGACCTCCGTGGGAGGCAGCAGCGTGATGTGAGCGGGGATCTGCCATGCGGACAGGTCACCGAAGCCGGCGCGACGCTCCTGGAGGAACTCACCGTGCGGTGACGGGATCGGGATCGAGACACCGATCGTCGTGGGATGGCCAACACTCACGAGTCCGACAGTATCGAACGGTCCGTGCGCTCAGACGCTGACGTGCCTAACCTGACTGCGTGACCGAGCCGAAGACAGCACCGCACCAGCCCAGACTGCGGATCGCCGTGCTCTTCGTCTCCGACTGGAGCCACGAGTTCCGAGACGTACTCGATGGAAAAGTGCCCACGCACCGGCTGTTCGGCATCTGGGAGCTGGCGGAGCGGGGCCACGACGTGCGGCATCTCACGCGACCGGGGCGTCGAGACCGCAGCTCCGCCCGCTGGATGCTCGCACAGGGCCTGTGGTTGCTGCGCACCCAGCGGCAGATCGACGTCATCGTAGCCACCCATGAGGCTGCAGCGCTGCCGGCGCTCGCGTTGCGGCGGGTGGGGCTGCTGCGCCGGCCGGTCGTCGTGCTTACGGTCGCTGCGCTCGACGCCGTGCGACGTGGTCGAAAGGGCCGTACGTACCGATGGGCCCTTCGCGGTGCCGACGTCGTGACTGTCTTCGCGTCGAGCCAGCGCGAGCCGCTGGCAGTGGCGCTGGGAGTGCCGTCGAGGCGGGTACGTTTCGTACCCATGGGCGTCGACGTGGCCTGGTTCGTCCCTTCAGACGATCTCAGTGGGGGTCCCGACGTGCTCTCGGTGGGAACGAATGACGGCAAGGACTTCCCCACCCTAGTCGCGGCCCTCGACGACCGCCTCGACCGGACGACGTGCGTCATCGTCACCGATCCAGCCAACCGTGCCGCAGCTCAGAGGGTGCCAGGTGCCGAACGCGTCGAGTTCCGCTCGGACGTGCCGATTGTTGATCTTCGTCGCCTGTATGCCGCCGCGCGAACGCTCGTGATCCCGTTGCGCGAGTCGTCCGTCTCCTCCGGACAGACGGTCCTGCTCGAGAACCTCGCAATGGGCAACGAGGTCATCGTGAGCGACGTCAGCGGGATAAGGGACTACGTCGCGCCGGGAGTAGTGCGACTCGTCCCACCCGGCGACATAGCCGCGATGCGTCGCGCTCTCGACGGCATCGAGAGCCGGGACAGCGACGACGACGACGCCGCACGCCGCCGGCAGCACGTTGTCGACCGCTTCACCACAAGGCAGCTGGCGGCCGCGATCGAGGAGCTCGCTCTGGAGTCCGCGCTGCCCTGAGCCACTGACGGACGCGCTCAACAGCCCAACCGCGCAGGCGGCCAAGCGAACGCTCAGCGGCCCGGTCGCGGCAGCAGGCCGACCTTGTCGTAGACCCGACGAACCGTCGCCTCCGCGACCTCCCGGGCGCGCGCCGCGCCGTCGGCAAGGATGCGGTCGAGCTCGGCCGGGTCCGTCATCAGCTCCAGGGTCCGGTCGCGGAACGGCGTCACCGCCTCGACGACGACCTCGGCGACATCCTTCTTGAGGTCCCCGTAGCCCTTGCCTGAGTAGTCGGCCTCGAGCTCGCCGATCGAGCGGCCGGACAGGGCGGAGTGGATCGACAGGAGGTTCGAGACCCCGGGCTTGTTCTCCTCGTCGAACCGGATGTCGCGCTCGGTGTCGGTGACCGCCGACTTGATCTTCTTGACGACGCGGCTGGGCTCGTCGAGCAGGCTGACGAGGCCGGCGTCCGTTGCGGCCGACTTGCTCATCTTGGCGGTCGGGTCCTGCAGGTCCTGGATCTTCGCCGTCGCCTTCATGATGTGCGGCTCCGGGACGACGAGCGTGTCGCCGTAGCGGGTGTTGAACCGCATCGCGAGATCGCGCGAGAGCTCGAGGTGCTGGCGCTGGTCCTCTCCGACCGGCACGACGTCGGCGTCGTAGATGAGGATGTCGGCGGCCTGGAGGACCGGGTAGGTGAAGAGCCCGACGTTCGTGTTCGTGCCCTTGGCCGACTTGTCCTTGAACTGGGTCATCCGGCTCGCCTCGCCGAACCCCGTCAGGCAGCTGAGGATCCAGTTCAGCTCGGTGTGCTGCGAGATGTGGCTCTGGACGAAGAGCACCGACCGTTCGGGGTCCACGCCGCCGGCGATGAACTGCGCTGCCGTGATCCGGGTGCGCTCCCGCAAGACCGACGGGTCGGTGGCCACGGTGAGGGCGTGCAGGTCGGCGACGAAGTAGTACGCGTCGTGGGTCTCCTGCAGCCGCACCCACTCGACGAGCGCACCGATGTAGTTGCCGAGGTGGAGCGAGTCGCTCGTCGGCTGCATGCCGGACAGGCTGCGCGGTGTGGAGGTCGGGACGGTGGGCGTCGAAGGCATGGGTGCATTCTGGCCCATAGACCGGCCGGGACCGCACGGAGTCCGGAAGTCAGAGGGCGTAGTCGACGACGACGGGTGCGTGGTCGCTCCACCGCTCGGCATACGTCGGGGCCCGGCCGACGTAAGCCCCGGTGGCCCGCTCGGCGAGCCGTCTGGTCGCGAGCTGGTAGTCGATCCGCCAGCCGGCGTCGTTGTCGAACGCCTTTCCCCGCCAGGACCACCAGGTGTACGGGCCTGGGCCCTCGCCCGCCAGTCGCCGGTGCACGTCGGTCCAGTCGCCCGCCTCGAACCACCGGTCGAGGTAGGCCCGTTCGGCCTCGAGGAAGCCGGACTTGGTCAGGTTGCCCTTCCAGTTCTTGAGGTCCGCCTCGCGGTGGGCGATGTTGAGGTCGCCCGTGACGACCATGAGGCCGCCCGCCGCAGCCGCGCGCCCCATCCTGCGGGTCATGGCCTCGAGGAAGGCGTACTTGACCGTCTGCCGGTCGGTCCCTGCCTCACCGGTCTGGACGTAGGTCGAGGCGATGGTCATGGGCCCGAAGGGTGTGGAGACCTCCGCCTCCACCCACCGCCCCGCGTCGGCGAAGTCGCCGTCCAGCCCCACCGCGTATGCCGTGTGGGGCTCCCTGGTCGCGACCGCCACCCCGGCGCGTCCTTTCGCATCACCCTCGGTGTGCGCGACCGACCAGTCCCCCATACCGATCTCGGCGAGCACCTTGGCCAGCTCGGTGTCGCTCGCGCGGACCTCCTGCAGACACAGCACGTCCGGAGCCGCCTGCTGCAGCCATGGGACCGCCCCGCGACGGGCGGCGGCGCGAATGCCGTTGACGTTGGCCGACACGATGCGCATGCGCAGATTGTGCAGGAGTCCGCCGACAGGGATTCCCCCGGGCCGGTCGCGCCGGGCTGCCTAGAATGCGGTCGTGCCGTCTGACGCCCTCGCCATCGCACCTGCCATCCTCGCCGTCGTCCTGGTCGTCAGCGCCGTCGGCAAGCTCCGATCACCGCGACGCTCGGCCGAGGCGTTCCGCGACCTGAGGGTGCCCGCCCCGTTCAACAGCACGCCGGCGGTCGAGGCGCTGCCCTGGGGCGAGATCCTGCTCGCGCTGCTGCTCCTCGTCGCGAGCGGCTGGCTCGGCGTCGTAGCCGCGGTGGCCTCGGTGCTGCTCTTCACGGCATACCTGCTTCTCGTCGTGCGCGCGCTGGGCTTCGACGTCCCGGTGGACTGCGCGTGCTTCGGCGAGTTCGCGCCGGGGCAGATCGGCCGGCGCACGGTGGTGCGCAACGGGTGGCTCGTCGCCTTGGCGGTGCTGGGCCTCGTCGGGTCGTTCGGCGGCGACTCGCTGATCGGACGCGTCGTCGACGGCACCGCCCCCTGGTGGTGGCTAGCGTCCGCGGCCGCAGCCGCGGTCACGACGCTGCTCGTGGTCGGCGGGCCGGCTCTTGCGGCCGGAGGCAGCGAGGCTACGTCGAGCACGTACGGGTTGGAGGAAGGGGACTACCTGCGGACACGCACCCCGGCAGTCCCCGTGACCTTCGCCGACGGCTCGGGCTCGACCTTGCGCCAGCTGTCGACCACCCGAGCTCAGCTGCTGCTGTTCGTCTCGGAGACCTGCGGCAGCTGCGAGGGGATCATTGCGGCAGTGCCCGAGTGGCGCGCCGCAATGCCACAGATCGATGTCCGGCTCGTGCTGGCCGCGCCCGCCGACGCGTCGTCACTCGCCTCGGCGATGGAGCCCAAGACGATCCACGACCTGGACGGATGGGTCAGGGAGTCGTTCGGCACGACCTCGACGCCCTCGGCCGTGCTGCTCGGCGTCGACGGCCTACTTGCTGGCGGACCAGTCGTCGGCAGCGAGGCCGTGCCGGCCTTCGTGGCCGACATCCACGGCCAGCTTCAGATCAGCACCTGACAGGTCGGGCGGGCGGCCTGCGCAGAGCAGGCAGCTGGACGTGCAAGAGACGCAGGACGCGGGCGCCGTATGGCGCCCGCGTCACTGCGTCTCGCTGATTGCTGAAGATCAGGGAAGCGGGAAGATCTCGTCGGCCGGGATCGGGCAGGACCCGCCGCCGCCTTCCTGGGTGGGCGGCGTGGTGCCGAGCAGCGTCGTGGCGGTCTGCGTACCGCTCGGGCTACCGCAGTTCACGGTGTTGTTGCAGTCGAAGACCCGGTAGCTGACGGTCACCACGGAGTTGGCGCTCGTCCCGGTGATGTTCGCCGACGTGTAGACGAAGACGCGCTGGCCGGTCACACCGTCCGGCGTGCAGAAGACGTGGTCCGGGTTGGTGCCGGCACAGTTGCTGCACGTGCACGACAGGTTTCCGCCAACGACCTTGATCTTGAAGGTGCCGACGTCCGCGATCCCCTGCACGGTGATGTTGGTGATCTCCGTGATGGCGTCGCGTGGGTTGGGGCCCAGCACGTTGTTCGCCACCATCTCAAAGACGAAGCCCTTGAAGGTGCTCGAAGAGTTACCGGGGAGCTTGCAGGCCCGACCGGTGAAGCTCAGCAGTCCCTCGGAAGCGGCAACGGTGGGTGCAGCACCAGCGACGACCACCGCCGGAACCGCCCACGCTGCCCCCTTGACAACCGAGCGCCGGCTCGGAGACGTCGACGACTCGACGCCATGGTTGTTCGACATGTATAAATCCCCCACTCGATGATTACCCCGAGACGCGGTGCCAACATACCGGATACGGGCGCCCTGCATAGCCCGTTCGTGTCATTTGTGGACGAACGACAGAGGTCACGATTCGGCCACGACAACGTGCTCGTCGGAAAGTGCGTGGACAGCCTCCCACACCGCCTGCTGCGGGTCCACACCGACGGGCCGGCCGAGCCGGTCGACAAGCGCTCGGACGAGCGCGTCGAGTCTGATCGGGTGCCCATCCGCACCATCGAGCACATCGAGCAGCGCCGAGCCCAGCGGTGAGAGCACGGCGACCCGATGACCTTGGCTCGTCGCGACCAGGACGGCGCTGCCGTCATCGGTGTCCAGCCGGTCCACGACATCGGCCAACCGGACGAAGACCTCGCCCTGTGTCTTGTTCATGCGGCCCCCAGCAAGAGCGCAGCGACGACTGGCTCGAGGTCCTCCGCGTCGTGGTAGCGCAGAATGCGCAAACCCCCCACTCGCTCGACGAGATCGGCGAGGACACGCAACGGGCGGTCCAGGGCTGCGAGTGAAGAGGTCTCCGGAGCCAGGGCCACCAGGGCTTCGAGCAGGTCGACCCGCTCGACGCGGACCGGCTCACCGCGATCCAGGTCGCGCCGCAGCACGACCAGGGCTGCGAGCCAGGGGTCGACCCTGGGCAGCTCAAGTCCGAGCTCGTCGGGAGGGATCTCATCCTTGTGCATGAACGCGTCCGGACGACGAACCGACAGCGGCTTGGCGTAGGGGACCACCGAGCCGTCGGGCTTGACCCCCACGGTCTCGTCGGTGAGGTAGCCGCGCCCCGGTCCGAGCGTGCGCACCACCGTCGTCTTGCCCGTGCCACCTGGCGCAACGACGGCGATAGTTGCACCAGTCTCCTGGTCGCACAGGGCGCCGGCGTGGAACATCAGCAAAGAGCCCGTCCGAGCACGGATGGCAGCCGCCGTGACCTGCTGAGTCAGGCCCGGCATGGCCCGGGCCAGCGCGTCCTCCGTGTCGTCGTCCGGCGCCGCGGCCGTGACCGTCGCGACAATCTCACCGGACCCGCCGTTGCTCTGCGCGAGGCATAGTCCCCAGCTCCGCTCGACCGCCGCATGCATCTCACGGCTCGGCACGAGAATCCGCACGGTCACGCCGAGAGCCTGGACATCGACGGCCAGGTCAGCGGCACGCTCCTTGGTCATGCCCTCTTCCCCACCGTTGTCAGGCGAGCGATGACCGTGGCCATCTGCTCAACTCGATGGCTCCAGTCGATCGCTCCGAGCGGCCGATGCTTGTCCGTGCGAACGGCCGCACTCGAGGCCCTGCCGGTCGGCTCGGCGCCGGCCTCCGTCGGCACGGCGAGCGCGTTCAACACCGCTGCGACGAAATAGTCGTCGGGCGCCACGACGACATGCGGGTCGCCGGTATCTCGAAAGCCGGCCACCGGGGACGCGACCACGGGACGGTTGGAGGCGGCATACTCGTACGCCTTGATCGGGTCGAGGCTGTCAGTGAACGGCGTGACGACGTGGGGAACCACGAGCACGTCAGCGCGCTGTAGATAGGCGGGCACGGCGTCACTGGGGCGTGCGCCGAGCAGGATCACCCCTGCCTCCACCAACCGCGCACGCTCCGCCGGCTGCAGCGCGTCCGGGCCGAGCATCACCAGGTGCCCAGGGCCGGTCAAGGCCTCGGCGACCATGACGCACAGCTCGATGTCGAGCCTGTCCGAGTGCAGCGTGCCGGCGTAGAGCGCGACAGCGCCGGCGGGAAGGTCGGCTGGACGCTCGTGCTCGATCAGGTACGCCGCCGTGTCCACGCCGTTGGGGATGAGGGTCACGGGCCGGGTCGCTCCCTTGGTCTCTGCGAGCCGGGGCGAACACACGACCACCTCGTTGCAGCGCGAGAGCAGCACCGCTTCTTGCGCCATGACTCGCTCGATAGCGACCGTGGGTCGCTCGGCCGCGGTCCAGTCATCGGTGATGTCGTAGAGCGAGGGCCACGAGGTCGCCGATACGAGCAGCGCCCCGGTCGGGTCGTTGACCCACAACACCGGGTCGACGAAGTCGAGCTTGCGGGTCGCCCTCAGCACCTGCCTGGCCCAGCGCTCGTCGACCCGGGCGTCGACTCGCCGGGGTAGCCACTTTGTCGGTTCGAGAAGCCAGAGCCGCCCAGCCGGTATGCCGCTCTGCCCGGACTCGGGACGAAGTCCCCGCCCACGTCGGGACTCACCTCCGCCGAGCGCAGCATGCAGCGGGTCCGTTGCGGGCTCGACGAACAGCACCCGCAGGTCGGGGTCGCGGCGCAGCAGTCCAGCGACGAGATGCTGGTTGCGCCGCCAGACGGTGTCCCACGCTTCTAGCGAGGTGACCACGAGGTCCACCTCAGACCACCGCTTCGTAGACCAGGGCAGTCTGCGCCGCCTGGTGTTCCGGCGTGAACCCCGCGCGCTGGATCTCCTGAAGCGCTGCGCCGTAG
This sequence comes from Intrasporangium mesophilum, assembly GCF_054783095.1. Lineage (NCBI taxonomy): Bacteria > Bacillati > Actinomycetota > Actinomycetes > Micrococcales > Intrasporangiaceae > Intrasporangium > Intrasporangium mesophilum. Next base: position 39,433 of record NZ_BAAGRF010000019.1, read on the forward strand.
GCGTCGCGTCGCGCCGGGTCATTCGCGAGGCCGACGAGCAGGCCGGCCGCCGCGTCCACATCGCCCGGAGGATGTAGCGCAGCACCGCTGACGATGCCCGCCGTCTCCAGGTGGCCGCCCGCGGCGACCGCGACGACCGGCAGCGCCGTGGCCATGGCCTCGAGCACGGTCAGCCCGAGACCCTCGACGCGGCACGGCGCGAGCAGGACCGCGCTACGCGACATCAGGGCGACGACGTCGTCGCGATGTCCGAGGAAGAGGGTCGCGGCCGACAGGCCGAGCTCGCCCACGAGCTTCTCGAGCCGCTCCCGCTCGCCGCCGTCGCCCGCCACGTCGAGCCTCCAACCGGCGCCGGCGAGCCCGGAAGCCGCGAAGGCACGGATGGCAAGGTCGGTCTCCTTCTCGGGCTCGAGCCGCTGTGCGAGCAGGACGACGTTCTCGCGATCGCCCGCGACCGGGGTGCCGGCGAAGATGTCGACGCCAGGGTGAACGACGACACTGTCGCCCGCGATGCTGTCGGCAACCCATCGGCTGATGGCCAGCTGCCTGGACACCTGGGTGGCCGCTGCTGCCCCGACAAGCGCGGACACCGGGTTGCTGCCGCGGGTTCGAGCAAAATGACGCGTCACGACGAGAGGCGTGTGACCGCCGAGGAGCCCTGTGGCACAGGCGATCTCAGCAGCAGTCATGTGCGCATGGACGACATCGGCGCCGCGCGCGACCTGATGGACAGCTCGCAGCACCCCCGTGACGGTCGTGGCGTCGATGGTGCGAACGCCGTGACCGATGGCGGCTCGCATGCGCTCCTGATGACCGCCGATCACGATGACCTGATCACCCCGTGCGAGCTGCGCCCGCGCGAGGCGGGCTACGTGGCTCTCCACTCCCGCAAAGGCGTCAGACCGCACCGCGTGAACGATCCTCACGACGCCACCCCGCCGAGGTCAGCTGCCGGATGGTCGCGCAGTGCTGCGAGAACCTCGAGATAGCGACGGGCAACGGCCGACCACGAGTGCTCCTCGGCGCTGCTGCGCGCGGCAGCACGCATCGGCCCTGCGTCGCTTGCGAGCACCCGTCGGAGACCCTCGGCCAGCAGGTTCGGCGACGGCGTGACGATCGCACCGTTGACGCCGTCCTCGATGACGTCAGGCACGCAGCCCGTCGGGCTCGCGACGACTGGCACGCCGCATGCCAAGGCCTCGAGGACGACGAGGCCATACGACTCGTAGGCACTGGGCATCGCGAGCACGTCGGCGGCGTGCAGCCACTGCCTCGGGTCCGGCTGCGCCCCGGCGAAGTGGAGGCGCCGGCCGAGCGCGAGCGCCGGTGGCGACGAGGACTCGGCGGCGATCATGTCCGGGGTGCCTCCGACGACGAAGAGGTGGGTGTCCGACGCCAGTGTCGCAACGGCCTCGACCAGCGCGGGCAGCCCCTTGCGCCCGAACTCGTTGCCGATGAAGAGCACGACGCGCTCGTCGCGTCCCAGGCCAAGCCGCTCGCGCGCTGCATCACGCTCGGTCGGACTGGCCGGCCGGAATCTCTCGATATCGACGCCGTTGCCGATGACGACCGTGGGGATGCGCAGACCTGGGTAGGTCTGGCGCAAGATGCGTTCCTCGTCGGACACGAGGTTGACCACGAGACGATGGATGCCGGGGTGTCCGTAACGCCATCGGTCCCGGACGCTCGTGAATGCATGGACGGGGTTGCGCATCATCCGCAGCCAGTAGTGGCCGCGGGCGCGCATGGCCGCCTGCACTATCCCGTGGTTGACGTACACGTCGCCTGCCAGCGCGTCGTTGTGGCAGATCGACAGATGGTCCGGGTGTGCTCGAAGGAACCGTCGAGCACGGCGCGTCCCGATGGTGGAGAACCATACGACGCGAGCCAAGAGGGCCAGGCGCCCAGAGACACCTCCGCGGGCCATGGGCAGCCACGCTCCGCCGGCATCCTCGATGGTGAACCTCCGCACGTCGATCCCTGCACGGCTCCATTCCTGCTCGAGATGGTGCGCCACGGCGCCCACCCCCGTGCCCGGCCCGATCTCAGGGGTGATCTGGACGATCGTGGTCATGCGCTGCCCGCGACAATACTGGTCGGCTTCGGAGCTGGGCGCTCCGCCTCTCGGTCGGCGTAGGCCTTGGCGCCCAAACAGATCCCGAGCACGACGAAGGGCACCGAGCCCTGGACCGCCGACCAGAACAGGTCGAACTGTCCCTGTACAAGACGGTTGATGAGCACGGCCACCGCCACCGATCCATAGACCGGGTCGAGCTTCCACGCCACGCGGAGCGCGACGAGCATCATCGCCACGAAGGCGGCAAGACCGACGATTCCAGCGGACGTCAACACCTCGATCTCGGCGTTGGGCGGCTGGAACTGCACGGCGAACCGGTCGGTGTACCACCAGCGCAGCCCGACGCCGAACCATGGGTCGGTGCTCCACACGTCCATGGAGTCCTGGAACCAGGTGATCCTCTGGAAGACCGAGTTGAACTGGTTGCCCGACTGGACCTGGTCCTGCACCAGGTTGGTGACGAAGATGACGAGCGGCGCAGCAAGCAGCAGCACGAGCTTGGAGCGCCGCCGCTCGGAACGGGACCTCAGCACGAGCACGAACACCGCCGCCACGAGCCCGATGACCGCCTGACGTGACTGCGTGAGCAGCAGTGCAGCCACCATGACGCCCGTCAGGACGAACGAGAGTCGTTTCGACAGTCCTACCCAGTCGGGCCTCGCGTAGGTGATGGTCGCCCCGATCGCGCAGAGCGTGCCCACGAAGTTCTTGTGCATCCCGTAGGGGAAGCTGACGTAGACCGGGCCGTAGTAGCCCTTGGCGAGCCACTGCACGCCCTCCACGATGGTGATCACGGACAGGACCGTGATGGTGAAGATGATCAGGCGCATCCCGATACGCCCATGTCCGTTGGCGCCGACCGCCCAGCCGACGAGCAGGGCCCCGGACACCGTCATCCACGCGTGCAGCCACTCCACCGCGTTCGCGGTGTACGGGTTGTTGACGACCGTGATGAGCGTGGCGAACTGGTACGCCGCGGACGCCCAGAGCACGGCACGCACCCCGGGTAGGAACGGTCGTCGCGCGAGGAGCACTGCCGGGACCGTCGCCGCAGCGAGCACGAAGTCGGAGACGGACAGGTCGACATTGCCGCTGCCGACGCGCATGACCACGAACAGCATGGGCAGGATGGCGAGCGGGATGAGGCCCGGCTGCACCGCAGTGACGCCGATGGCCAACACAGCGATGGCGATGACGACCGCCGCGTCTGGGGCCATGCCGGCGAACCAACCGACCGCAACGACGAGCAAGAGCGCGCCCGTGATGAGGACCAGTCGGGCGAAGCTGCCACCCCACTTCCCCCGCACGACCGTCGTAGCGCTCACGAGGCCTCCTCGATCCGGCGAGCCTCGAGCGAGTCCGCAGGCCGCTCCTCGGCTCGCGCCGGGCCGGTCAGGTAGAGGTGCATCCGCACCCGGGCCGCGCGACGGCGCTCGTCGCGAAGCACCAGCGCGCGCGTAGCGGAGCCAACGATCTGCCCCGCTCGTGCGACCTGCCAGCCCGTCGCGCCGTAGTGCTTTCGTAGGTAGATCTCCTGCGCTGCGTGGAAGTGGCGCTCACGCCGGCTGGGATCGGTGCTGGTCGCGGCGCCGACGTGAGTGGCGCGTGCGTCCGGCACGAGCGCGTGGCGCCAGCCGAGCCGGCTCGCGCGGTAGGCCCAGTCGGTCTCCTCGGCATACAGGAAGAACCGCTCGTCGTCGAACCCGCCCACCTGGTCGAGCGCCTCGCGTCGGAGCAGCAGGACCGAGCCGATGACATAACGTCCCCGACGTCGCCCGCCGAAGCCCACTGCGTCGACCCACGTAGCGCCTGGCGAGGGGTAAGGCCACTCGACGCGAGACTCCTTGCCGTCGGCGTCCACCTGCACCGGGCCGACGCTCGCCAGATCCGCTTCGGCGTCCAGGGCTGCGTGCAGTCGGTCGACATCTGCCGCCTCGACGACCGCATCAGGGTTCACGAGGAGGACGTCAGCCGTCGGGTCGGAGTCACGCAGCCCGATGTTGACGCCCGCTGCGAAGCCCCGATTGCGACCTGCGTCGACATAGCGGGCTCCGGCCTGCTGTGCCACGACGCGCACCTGCGGAGATGAGGAGTTGTCCACGACCGTGACCGACCTGCCACGCAACGGTGCGAGAGCCCGGGCGAGCAGCTCCGGCTGACCGTAGGCAACGATGACGACCTGAAGAGGCCTCGCTGCCAGCGCGTCGCGTTGCGGGGTGTGGATGGCTGACTGCAGCAGCCGTTCGTGCTCGACCGCGACATGCTCCCATGACGAGGCGCCGGCTCGAGCCAGGCCCGCGTCGCGCAGTCGGCGTGCGACCTCCAGGTCGGTGCCCACCTCCAACAGTGCCTTGGCAAGGTCGGAAGCGCTGCCCTCGGGGACCACCACCGCCGCGTCGCCGACCACCTGCGGCAGCGCGCCACTGTCGCTCACCACGACGGGTGTGCCGCACGCCATCGCCTCCAGCGCGACCCGGCCGAACTGCTCGACCCAGGTGGTGGTCGTCAGCGAAGGCACGGCCAGCACGTCGACCGAGCGGTAGAAGTCAGCAAGCTGATCCGCGCCCAGCGCGCCGAGCAGCTCAACTCGGTCGGCGACGCCGAGAGACGCGGCTCGCGCCCGCACGGTTGAGCGCTCGGGGCCGTCGCCGGCGATGCGGGCGTGCAGAGACGCCTCGAGGGCGAGAGCCTCCAGCAGGACATCGACTCCCTTTGCCTCGTCCAGCCGGCCGGCAAACCCGACGAGGACGTCGGTGGTCGCCCGGCTGGCGCGGCGTGGGGAGGCTTCCGCGCTCGGCTTGAACACTGTCAGGTCGGTGCCGAGGTCGATCGTCCGTGCGCGCCCAGGGAAGCCCTTGCGTTCGACGATCCGGCCCGCGGCGACATTGCACACGTTGACCCCGGCAGCATTGCGAAGGGCCCACCGCTCCAACCATCTGAACGGGACGGGGTAGGACTTGTCGATGTTCTGCGCGGAGTAGAGGACGTACGGCGCGCGCTGACCACGTAGGCGCCTCAGCAGCAGCACCTCCGCGGCCGCCAGCGAGAACGGCTCCTCGTGAATGTCGATGACGTCGACTTCCTGGCCGAGCGCGCTCCAGAGCGGCCTCGGGTCGTAGAGGAACAGCGCAGGGTGCCGCCCGACCGTCCGGACCGGCGTGACCTCCTCCGACCTGCGCGCTGCCAGACGAACGAGCCTGCCGCCCTCGACCCACGCAGCGGCCGAAAGCAGGCTGACTCGGTGGCCGCGGTCGCGCAGCACCCGTTCGCGCTCGCGCCACGCGTCCACGACAGCGCTGTGGGACACCCGCAGTGCCCACATCAGCATTCCTCCTGCCCGTGCTCGCCGCCGCGGATGTCTCAGTCGCGGCACAACCACTTGGATGATATGGGAGGATGCTGCCACGTACTGTCGAGTTGGGCCGGGGGCAAGGTGACATTCCGGGAGTTCCTCAGCGTTCTGGGAGCACGTTGGCGGATCATCGCGGTGAGCCTTCTCGCGGTGATCGCTGCCACGGCCGTCCAGACGATGCTGACGCCTGCCACCTACTCGGCCAGCGCCAAGATCTACCTGCGAGCTACTCAGCCGCCCAAGCCGAGCAACGGCAACCAGGTGACCACATTCGCCGTCTCGGCGAGCGACCTTGCGACGTACGTCGAGATCCTCACGGCGCCCCCGATCACGGATCCGCTGCGTCAGCGGCTCGGCCTCCCCCCGGGCACGCCACTGGGCCTCTCGGGCGTCGTGTCGCCAACGACCAACATGCTCACGATCACGAGCACCGGTGGGGATCCGAAGCTGGTAGCCGACATCGCCAACGAGGCAGGCCCGGTGCTCGCCGATGCCGCCAAGACCTTTTCGCCGCTGCTCGCCAACAACGGGCAGGCTGTCGAGTCGCAGGCGATCGCCCCCGCCGCCGTGCCTGACGAACCAACCTCTCCGAATGCCAAGCGGAACCTCGCGCTCGGAGCCCTGCTCGGTCTGGCGCTGGGGATCGGACTGGCGCTGCTGCGCCACTCACTCGACACCAAGGTGCGCACGGAGGAGGACATCAAGGCACTGTCGCCACGGCCGATCCTCGGCGATATCCCACTTGTGAAGGCGGCCAAGGATGGCCTCCTGTCGATCGAGACGGACCCGCACGGCAGGCACGCCGAGTCGATCCGCAGGTTGCGCACCAACATCCTGTTCGTCGACGTGACGACGGGCGGCCACTCCTTCGTGGTCACCTCGTCGGTCCCAGGCGAGGGCAAGACCACCACGACGATCAACCTCGCCCTGGCGATGGCGGATGCGGGCTCCAAGGTGCTGCTCATCGACGGCGACCTGCGCAACCCGTCCGTGGCGCGCACGATGGGCCTCGATGGATCGTTCGGCCTCACCACACTGCTCCTGGGCCATGCCGAGCCCGACGACGTGATCCAGCGCTGGCGGCAGACCACGCTGCACGTGCTGCCGGCAGGCCCGGTGCCTCCAAACCCGAGCGAGCTGTTGGGGTCTGAGCCGATGGAACAGCTGTTCGGCAAGCTTTCGCACGAGTTCGACTTCATCCTCGTCGACAGCCCACCCGTCGTGCCCGTCATCGATGCGGTGCTGATCAACAAGCTGACGCACGGCCTCATCATGGTCGTTGGGGCAGAGCGCACCAGGAAGAAGGACCTCACGAGCGCGGTGCACTCGCTCGAGACGGTAGAGGCACCGATTGCCGGGTTTGCCATCAACATGGTCTCCGCAGCGGGCTCGACGGCCTACCGCTACGGGTACTACGGCTACAACCGGGACGCCAACGTCAAGCTGAGCCGTCGTGAGCGTCGTGAGCATCGCAAGCGGCGAGCGTGAGATAGCGCCCGCGTCAGTTGGGGTGCCCTGCCGTTCGCTCGATGATGCCGCGCTCCTCGAGATCTGACACGAGACGCCGTACGTCGCCGGCCACGCGCTCCTCAGTCTCGTCGAACGCGGCGGCCACACGGCGCACCCATCCGCTAGCCAGACCCGTCGTCGCCTCGGTCCAGATCGTCGCTGCAGGCCCCTCGAGAACAAGCAGCGGCCCGTCCGGAAGCCGGACCACATAGACCGGGTCACCCTCTTCCGCGACGACAACCCCGACGTCGTCCGAGGGCCGGAACGCGGGGCTCATCCGCGCCCTCCTCCGCGCTGCGCCCGTCGCCGGGCCACCTGCTCACGCACACCGCGGACCGGACGATCGAAGAACTCGGCGACGACCTCGCGCTTCGTGACCGGACGTCCCCGCACGATCGTGAGGTGCTCGACGTTGACGAGGACCGAACGCCCGACGACGGATGCCTTGGCCCGGAAACCGCGGGCCGCGCGCATCCTGGCCCGCCACTCGTCGAGGCGGGTGCCACCGCGCGCCGCGACCCTCCAGAGGTCGTATGCCGGATCGTCGGAATGCTCGTCCAGCCGGCCCGTGATCACCGAGAAGGCGAGTCCAGCATCGAGCCGGTCGACCCAGCCGAGTATCTCGGACCGCAGGCCCTCGTCCGCCGTGGTCCAGACCCTCTCCACATCACGCGCGGCTCGCCCGTCGTGCTCCCTGGCCCTCGCGGCATGCAGCAGGAGCAGCAGGGCATGGGCGCTTCGAGACGGGACCGTGCAGCGGACACCGCCCAGACGAGCCTCTGCCCGGTCGGCCCACAGCTCGGCGAACGCAAGGTCAGGCGTCGGGCCGGTTCCGGGGAAGAGTCGGTGGAGGTCCAGCAGCCCGAACAGCTCGTGGCGCAGTGTGGCCGAGTGCTCGAACGACGAGCCGTACGCGAACGTGTTGATCAGAACCCATCCGTGACGCTGAAGCTCATTGAGGAGCGGCCGCACGTGCGCAGGCCTGACGAGCACATCAGCATCGGAGTAACCGCGCTGCCCGACGAGCTCCGCGTCGAGGGCCGCACCCTTGACGTGGAGCACATCGACCCGGCAGTCGTTGGCCACCCACTGCACCACGGCGTGTGCGAAGCCGATCCGCACATCGAGAGGCACCGGCGGCTCGGCGGTCGGGACGCCGGCCGCCCCCTGAGCTGCCATCGAGCGAACCCCCATAGACTGCGGGCGGACTGGTCGATCGCACCATAACAGTGAGTTGGTCGGCCGACGCAGTGTCGCCAAAGGCGCCCAGGCGTCCGCCGGGACACAAATCTGTAACCGGGGGTGGTTGGGGGTGCGACGTGAGCGTGTGATGTGGGCGGTAACCGCCGTCGTTTCGGCGTTGCTGTTCGTCGCGATCGGGTGGTGGTGCGGTCGGACTGACTCGGGTCGTCAGGTCGACGACACCCTCACGAACGTCGTCCTCACGATCTTCCCTGACTTCCTGCGCCGGGCGCTCGACCAGTTCGCACGCCCTTTGGTCATCGTGATACTGGCCCCGATCGCGCTGGTCCTTGCGCTCCTCGGGGTCGCGCGGCGTGCGTGGGTCCGCGTCCTCACGGCCACCTTCATCGCCGTGCTGGCCCCCTTCCTCTCGCTGCAGCTGTCAGTTCAGGCCCTCCTGCACCTGCCGGACGACGCCTACCCGTCCGACCACGCCACGGTGGCGTTCGCGCTGCTGGTCTCGGTGGTAGTGCTGTGGCCGGCGCCAGTCGGACAGCGTGGCCTGGTTGTCGCCAGCGCGGTCGCCCTCGCGACAGGCATCGGCAATGTCAGCTGGTATGCCCACCACGTCAGCGACGTCCTCGGAAGCGCCCTCCTCGTCACTGTGGTGTCGGCGCTCGCCCTGACGGTGGCGGGGCACGCGGCGACGAACGTCAGGCTGTCAGATCGCGACTGAGCGCCACACCCGTGCGTGCCCCAGAGCAGTCGCTTCCCAGGTGAAGGCTCGCGACCGAGCCTGGCCACGAGCGGCCATGCGCACTACCTCGGCCGACCCGGACAGGACGTCGACCACGGCATCGGCTATGGCCCGCGCAGTCGGATCCACCAGCAGTCCGCCGTCGCCGACGACCTCGGGCAGCGAGGACCGGTTGGACGCAACCACAGGCACACCAGCAGCCATCCCCTCGAGGGCCGGAAGACCGAACCCCTCGTCAAGCGAGGGCACCACGACGGCGGACGCGGCGGCATACAGCCTCGGCAGCAGGTCGTCGGGAACCCTTCCGACCAAGCGGACCCTAGGCAGCGCCGCGAACAGCTCGGAACGTCGTGGGTGGGGCGGCCCGGCGAGAACCAGCGTCGTGTCGGGCATGGCCGCATGGATGACAGGCCAGGCCTCTGCCAGCGCCCTCAGGTTCTTTCGCTCGGACGCGCCGCCGGCCGTCAGGACGAAGCGACCTGTCACCCCGAACGACGCCAGAGCCGCGCGATCGAGTGGCTCCGCGTCGAAGTAGCGGGCCTCCACACCGTTGGGAACAACATGCGGCGCCGCGATGCCCAGCAGGTCTACTGCCTCGCCCGCCGTGAACGCAGAAACGCAGACGACTGCAGCGGCACGCCGCAGCTCCTCAACAGCCGCTGGAACCGGGTCGGCCTCGTCGGCATACCTCCAGGCGACGACGTCGTGGAGCGTCACGACCTCAACGGGCGCGGGTGGCAGCTCCAGGTTCATCCGGTGGACCAGGCCCGACCGCGCGTAGAGCACCCGCCCCAGTGCGGCCCGGCCGGAGGCGCCCGCCCGCCCAACCCACCCCATGGGAAGCCTCGTCGTGCCGGGCAGCGTGGACCGGAGCGACCGCGCGACCGAGCGCCGAACCTGCCAGTCCTCACCCCGCGCCGACTCGCGAAGAGCCCATGCCGCCCGAGACGCGACGTGCTCCTGGTAGGCCTGGGCACCCATGGGGACGGCGGTGGCGATGGTGGCGATGGTGAGGCGAGGCACGCTCGCATCGTAGGGTGAGTGCCACCCGCACGACCGACCCTTGAAAGGTGGTTCGTGGCCCGCCGCGTCGCCCTCGTCACGTCGTCCTATCACCCCTATCACGGCGGGGTGGAGTCGCACGTCCGCCATGTGGCCCGGGAGCTCGTGGCGTTGGGCCATGAGGTCGAGGTATGGACCGTCGACCGCGGAGACAACCTCGGCACCCAGACCGTGGACGGGATCGCCGTGCGGAACCTTCCCACCCCCCTGCCAGCCCGCTCAGTCGGGTCGCTCAGGCGCTTCGCCCTGGCGGGCCCGCGCGCCTGGCGGGCATGGCGTCGGGCAGCGAGATCATTCCGTCCCGACGTGCTTCACGTGCAGTGCTACGGCCCCAACGGCATATACGGCGCTGCCCTGGCACGACGTGCCCGGCTCCCCCTTGTCGTCTCATCCCATGGCGAGACCTTCGCCGACGCACATGGAGCCTTCGACGAGTCCGCACTGCTGCGGCACGGGCTTCGCATCAGCATGGCGTGGGCGGCAGCGGTAACCGGTTGCTCGCACCTGGTGACCGAAGACCTGAAACGACGCTTCGGGGCCAAGGCGGCCGTCGTCGTGCCGAACGGCGTCGACCGTAGCGCGGCGCAAGGTCGGGCCGGGCACCGCGAGCGCAGCCTCGTCCTCGGTGTCGGCCGCCTCGAGCACAACAAGGGCTTCGACCTGCTCGTAGACGCCGCCGCTGGACTTCCTCCTGACATCTCCGTCGCTATCGCCGGCGACGGAACCCAGCGGACCCCGCTCGAGCTGCAGATCGGGCGAGCGGGCCTGTCGGGACGTGTCCGCCTGCTCGGAGCCCTGGAGCCTGAGGACGTCGCGGACTGGATGTCCCGTGCGACGGTGGTCGTCGTTCCAAGCCGGGTGGAGGCGTTCGGCATCGTCGTTCTGGAGGCCTGGCAGGCTGGGGCGCCCGTCGTCGGCACAGCGTTGGGCGGCCCCGCCGACCTCATCACCGATGGCGTCGACGGGCTGGTGGTCGACCCCCGCGACACCGAGGCTCTGGCCTCGGCGGTCAAGGAGGTGCTGGCCGACCCCGCGGCAGCGGCACGCCTTGCCGCGGCGGGCGCGTCGACCGTCCTGGGCTACACGTGGCGCTCGGTTGCCGAGGCCTACGAGACAATCTACGAGGCGACCTCCGCGAGAAGGAAACGTGGCCGCGGGGCGGCGCTCAGTGCGAGTCGCGTCCCTCGTGTGCCGTACGGGCCGTGAGCAGCTGCACCGCAAAGGTCGCCTGGCGCTGCACACGTGCGGGCACGGCACGCTGCACTGCCGCGGCATCGTCCCTGGCCAGCCCGGTGCGACAGATCCGCACCAGCGCCACGTAGAGCGCCGCGCCGACCACGGCTGCGCCGATCGCCCGGGCTATGGGTGGGCCGGGGGCCTGGGCCCCGGTGACATACAGCGCCACTGCGAGGGCCGATCCGAGGAAGGCGGGCAGCGCGTCGCCCATCGCCGTCCCGACGGGAATCTCGAGGGCCTGCAGCTCGCGGGTCGCCAGGATCATGAGGCTTGTCAGCACGCCCGCAGCGTTGGCGATGACTGCGCCCCAGACCCCCAGCGTCGGGATCAGGGCGACGGCCAGCCCCAGGTCCACGACGAGCGCCGTCGCGTTTGCGACCAGGATGGATCTGCCGGAGAGTCGGGCCGAGACGAAGGCGAAGACGGGGCCACCGACCGTCGCTATGCCTGCGGAGACCCCGAGCGCCAACACCACGGGCGAGGCGTCAGCGAACTCGGCCCCGTAAAGGACCGGAACCAGCAGGGCCAGGGGCGCGAGGGCGGCCGCCTCGACGCCGCCGACTATCGTCGACCCGGCTCGGATGACCCTGCGGAAGGCCGGACGGATCGCGCCCTCGTCAACTTCGCGCAGCCCGGAGATGGCCGGGATGAGCGGCCCGACGATGGCCTGAGCCGGGGCGAACGCGTGGACGGCGAGACCGAAGGCGAGGGCGTAGATGCCCAGCTCGGCGGGAGTTGCGAGCCAGTTCATGACGAACACCTCGCTGCGCGAAGACACGAGGCCACCGATGACGCCCGCGATGCCCATCGGGATGGCGAACCGCCAGAAGCCGTCGGGCATGCGTCGGGGGAAGACGGGCCGGAGCACCGCCCAGCGATACTCCGGGGATATCCGGAACATGCACAGCAACACCGCGGTGCCGCCGACGATGAGCCGGGTCGCCCAGACCGCGTCGGGCGTTCGGACCGTGAGTGCGACCACCAGCACGGCGGCCTGCGTGGCGATAGTGGTGACAAGCGCGATCTTTGCACCGTCGGCTGTCTTGTTCTCGATGCCAAGACAGGCCGCGGCGCCGTCGAGGGTGGACGGAATGACGACGCCGAAGAGGATCGCCAGGGCCATGGCCCCAGCGGGCACGTCGGCGCTGAACAGAACCACCCCGGTGAGCACGGGCATGACGAAGATCAGCCGGAAGCCTTGCCACTGTGAGAGCAGCCGGGCCACGTCGGCTCGACGCCCTGCCGCGTGCGCCTTGGCGCCGAACTGGATCACGGCGGTGGCTACGCCGGTGGTGAGCAGGCTGGAGACGAACTCCATCAGGGCCGTGAGGAGTGCAAGCCGGCCGTAGTCGGCGGCGCCGAGGACTCGGGCAACCACGAGGTTGACGGCGAACGCGATGGGGATCGCAATCAGGGTGTGGATGGCGGTCCAGGCAGCCCCACGAACCGCGTGCTGCTGCAGGTTGCCCGCGCTCATCGCCGACGGGTCGTCGCCCACCTCGCGTGCGGCCGCGGGGTCGATCACAGACCGATCGGTCAACGCGTCTATGGCTGACTCCTCGTCCAGGACCTCGCTATGGTCCCGAACGTCGCGGTCCTCCGCGTCCTCACGCCCGAGGGCGGCGTCGGACTGGTCCGCCGCGTCAGGAGTGTCGGGCCCAGCGGGCACGGGATCAGCGGGTTGTGCGACGGTCGGCGATACGCGTCCGAGCCGCAGCGGTGGTGCCGACCGCGAGGCCGCCCAGCACGGCCGACGCGTGGAGGGCCCGGCCACCGACCGACCTGACCCGCTGCGCGGGCGTCCGGTCGCGGTCGACGAGTGCCCTCGCCCCGTCGGCGACGTTCCCGCCGACGCCGCGCAGAGCCGTCGCGTAGTAACGGCGCAGGATGGGCGCGCCGAGGCCGAAGGCGTGAGAAAGCAGCACGACGTGGTTGCGGTAGCCGTAGTAGGTGTAGCGGACGTCGAACCGGCGTCCCTTCGTGTAGGGCGCGGCGACGTGCTCTACGAGTGCAGTCGGGGTGTAGACGATGCGGTGGCCGGCCCGACCGAGGCGCAGCATGATGTCGCTCTCCTCGCGCAGGCAGGTCCCCGGGTAGTAGTCGAGAATGCCTCCGATGCTCTCGAGCGCCGAACGACGCACCGACATGTTGGCACCGAGGACGTGGTCGACGTCCAGGTCATGGCCGGTGTCCGCGGCGAAGTTGCCGGTCAGGGTGCCGTCCGGGAGCAGCTGCCCGACCTCATCGAGCCCCTCATGCTCCTCGCCGGGACGTCCGTTGCTGGCACGCCCACCCACAGCCCCAACGGACGAGTCGGCATACGGAAGGACGAGGTTCTCGAGCCAGTCGGGCTCTGCATAGGCGTCATCGTCGATGAACGCGACGAGCTCGGACCCTGTCTCGGCGACACCGATGGCGCGCGAGGTGGCGAGTGTGCCGGGCCCTGCGTCGTTGCGCACGTACCGCACACCCGGGAAATCGGCGACGACGTCGGCCGTGAGCCGGTGCGGAGATGAGTCGACCACGACGATCTCAGTCGGTGTGAGCGTCTGACGGGTCAGGTGATCGAGGCAGATCCGCACGTTGTCCGGGCGGTTGAAGGTCGCGACGACGACGTCGACCGACGGGCTGGAGCCGGGCATGTGCGGCAGTATCGCATCTACGGGTAGGTTGCCGACGCATAGCCAAAACTCGACACCCGATTCGACGCGGGCGGCCCCGGGGGCGCTAGCCTCGGCGCCGTGAAGGGGGCAGGGTCACGGACGGGGTCGAGCACGCAGGATCGCGCGCTGCGCGTCGCCGTGCTCGACCACACGGCTGAGCTCGGCGGCGCTGAGCTCGCTCTCGTGCGCCTGCTCGGCTGCCTCGACCCCCAACGGGTCGTGCCTGTCGTCGTCCTCTTCGCGCACGGCGACCTGGAAGAGCGCCTGCTCGCTGACGGACATCGGGTCGTCGTCGTGCCTCTCGACCCCGGGCTGCGCGCGACGGGTCGCCACGCGGTGCCCGGCATACGTAGTGCCCTGCGCGCTACCGGCTTCGTCCGCGAGCTCGTGAAGACCCTCCGTCGGCTGGACGTCGACGTGGTGTACACCACGTCCCTCAAGGCCGACCTCGCTGGCGCCGTCGCGGCGCGCCTCGTGCGGCGTCCCCTCGTGTGGCACGTGCACGACCGGATCGAGCGCGACTACCTACCTGCCAGCAATGTCCGGCTGTTCCGCCGGTTGGCACGCCACGCACCGCAGGCCGTCGTCGCCAACTCTGCAGCGACGGCGCGGACCCTGCCAGGCGCGCGACGTCTCAGCGTTGTCCACCCGGGCCTCGCCACAGAGCAGGTGGCGCCTGGGCCCAGGCAGTGCCAGCCGTCGAATCCTCCGACCGTCGGGATGCTCGGTCGGATCAGCCCCACGAAGGGCCAGCTGGAGTTCGTGCGGGCCGCGCGTCGGGTCGCCGACCACCGCCCGGACGTCCGCTTCCGGATCGTGGGAGCCGCGTCCTTCGACCTGGGCGACTACGAGGCGGCAGTCCGGTCGGAGGTGCGCCGACTCGACCTCGCCGACCGCGTCGAGCTCGTGGGTTTCGTGGCCGACCCCCGTGTCGAGCTCGACCGGATGACCGTCTGTGTCCACTCCGCCCTCGTCCCGGAGCCGTTCGGTCAAGTCGTCACCGAGGCGATGGCCCGTGGTGTCCCCGTGATCGCGACCCGCGGCGGTGGGGTCGACGAGATCGTGCGAACCGACCCGGGCGACGACACAGGCCTTCTCGTCCCGCCGGGCGACGACGCCGCCCTGGCAGAGAGTGTCCTCGCGGTCCTCGAGCACCCCGAGGCCGCGTTGGCCAGAGCCGAACGCGCCTATGCGGACGTGTCTCGCCGGTTCCTCGCCGCAGATGGTGCCGAGGCGCTGACGAGGGTGTGGCTGGACGCCGCGCGCAGCTGACTCAGAGCGCGTCGACAGCGGCCTCCGTATGCTGTCTGCTCGGCGGACGCGGCCCGGCAGACGGGGCGCGACGTGGGAGGCCCGGTCTGCGGGCCGCAGTCAGGTGAGGAGCCGCATGACCCGACGTCCACGTGTGGCGATCGCACACGACTACCTGACCCAGCGGGGTGGCGCGGAGCGCGTCGTGCTGGCGATGCACCGCGCCTTCCCTGACGCGCCGATCCACACGACGCTCTTCGACCCGGAGGGCACGTATCCGGAGTTCGGTGACGCCCGCATCCTCACGTCGCCGATCAACCGGATCGCGCTGTTGCGCCGCGACCACCGGGCCGCGTTGCCCCTGCTGCCGTATGCCGTGTCGCGCCTTCGCGTCGACGCCGACGTCGTCATCGCGTCGAGCTCCGGGTGGGCCCACGGCGTGCCGACCAGCGGCCGCAAGCTCGTCTACTGCCACGCCCCCGCGCGGTGGCTCTACCAGACCGACGCTTACCTCGGCGGCCCGGCGTCCGAGACGACCCGGGGCAAGGCCCTGCTGGCCCTGAGCGGTTGGCTCCGGCGGTGGGACCGCCGGGCGGCCGAGTCCGCCGACCGATACGTCGCGAACTCGACGGTGGTCCGCGACCGGATCGAGGCGGCATACGGGATCGCAGCGGACGTGCTGCCCGCCCCGTACGGCATCGACCCGCTCGGCGAGCAGACCACCGTCGGGGCCCTGGCCGACTGGGCGGACGGCTACCTGCTGCTGGTGTCACGGCTGTTGCCGTACAAGAACGTCGACGTCGCCATGGCAGCCGTGCGGGACCTGCCCGAGCGGCTCGTCATCGTCGGGTCCGGGCCGCTCGAGGCGCGGCTGCGGGCCGAGGCGCCCGAGAACGTCCGCATCGTCACCGGGCTCAGCGACGCGCAGCTGCGCTGGACGTACGCCCGCGCGCTTGCCCTCGTGGCGCCGAGCCTGGAGGACTACGGGCTGACCCCACTGGAGGCGGCGGCGTTCGGCGTGCCGACCGTGGCCCTGCGCGCCGGCGGGTACCTCGACACGGTCGACGAGGCGGTCAACGGACAGTTCTTCGAGACACCCACCGCGCAGGACCTGCGGGCGGCGGTCGTCGCCGCGCGCAGCCGAACGTTCGACACCGACGCCGTCAGGGCGCACGCGGAGCACTTCTCCGAGCCCGTCTTCCACCAGCGGCTCCGCGGCCACGTGGAGCAGGTTCTCGCCGACTGACCGCCGGTCAACGAGTCGTCGGGCTTCAGCTGATCGAGTGGATCGCGAGCACCCACGCGACGACGGGGGCGCCGATGACGAGGATGATCGCCAGGACGCGGTATGCCGCAGCGTGGACGTAGACCTTGGCCAGCACTGCGGCGAGGATCCCCACCGCGAAGACGCCGAGGGAGTACGTCGCGAAGGTCGCACTCAGCTCCACGATCTCGGGCGACTTGGTGACGTTCGCGATGGTCGCTGCCTTGCCGGCCGGTCCCCACGGTGCGGGCAGCGGCGCCTGAGCCAGCAGCAGGACGGCGAGGGCGAGCACGTCGGTCTTGACGTAGGAACGCTGCAGGGTCGCGGCCTCCCGGCGGCTGGGGATCGACGACACCACCGTCTGCCTCGGGGGCGTCAGGGCTCGCGGGAGGGTCAGCAGGATGCCGGGGAGGCCGACCAGCACGGCGAGCAGGGCCGCGTACAGCTTCGGCCGGTTGTCGGAGGCGAACGCGAACACGCTGACGATCGGCTCGGTCGCCCGGGTCAGCAGCCACACGTACCCGACGAAGAGGACGACGGCGCCGATGGTGAGGGGTACGTCGGTGCGCAACCGTCGTCGTCCACCTCGAGCCATGGCGGAAAGTGTAAGCAGCAGTGCGAAGTGCTCCCGCCACCTACACTTGCGCCGTGGACAGCACCCGTGAGGTCGAGAACGACCTGTTCGAGCCCGGCCTCGATGGTGTCGACGGAGGATCCGGCGACGGACCTGGGGACGACGGCCCAGGCGACGCCGAGGAATCCGGCTCGCGCCGGGAGCGCAAGCGCAACCGCAAGGTCCTCATCGCTGCGCTCGTGCTGCTGCTCGTTCCGGTCCTCGCGGTGGGCGGCTACCTCGTCTGGCTTAACCAGATCGTGACGAACAACGTCCGCCAGGAGCTGCTCCTGCCCGACGGTCCTGCCGCAGCGGCACCCACCGACTCGTCCGGCAAGACGATCGACATCCCGCAGGGCACCGGGACCAACTACCTCATCATCGGCAACGACGCGGGCCCCGACCGCGTCGGGGCGCGCTCCGACGTCATGGTGCTCGTGCATGTCCCGGACGACCACCGCGACGTCACCCTGATCCACTTCCCGCGCGACCTCTACGTCTCGATCCCTGGGCACGGAAAGAACAAGCTCAATGCCGCCTACGCGTTCGGCGGCGGGCCGCTGCTCGTCACGACGATGCAGAACCTCCTCGGCATCCGGATCGACCACGTCGCCATGCTCGGCTTCGAGGGTTTCAAGAAGATGACCGACGCCGTCGGTGGCGTCGACGTCAACGTCGAGGAGTCGTCGAAGGGGGACGGCAAGGTTTTCACCAAGGGCATCCAGCACATGGACGGCGACACGGCGCTCGTCTTCGTCCGGCAGCGCTACATGCTCAGCGAGGGTGACATCTCCCGTGGCCGCCGCCAGCTGGCCTTCGTCAAGGCGCTGATGCTGAAGACCCTGACCAAGGACGTGCTGACCAACCCGCTCAAGCTGAAGGACTTCATCGACGCCGCGACGAGCAACCTCACCATCGACCAGCGGCTCGATGTCGGCCAGATGCGGTCGGAGGCGTTCGCGATGCGTGGTCTGCGCGGCGATGACATCCACTTCATCACCGCGCCGTTCACCGGCTTCGGGACGACCGCAGCGGGCGCCTCGATCGACATCGTGGACACGGTGAAGATGGGCCAGCTCGGCGACGCGATCCGCAACGACCAGCTGGAGTCGTACCAGCAGTAGCAGTCGCCGTCAGGCCTTCTGCCAGGTGCGCAGCCCGCCGTCGGCGGTCCACGTCTCGCCGCCGTTGAGGATCCATCCGGCGTCGGCGGAGACCCACAGCCCGACGTCGCCCTTCTTGGGGGTGGCGGTCCGGACGCAGGTCACGACGGTCGCGTTGCGTCCCTTGACCACCTTGACGACCTGTAGGCCGTCACAGGCGCTGACGACGCGCACGGCATACGTCGTGAGCACGTCGCCGTCGAGGAAGTTGCTGAGCGCGACGGCCCCTGGCGCGGAGCCGGAGTCGGACCAGGTCGTGCCGCCGTCGGTGGTGACCTTGACGTCGCCGGACGCGCAGAGCGCCTCCGCCTGGGTGGATGACGTGCGCGACAGGTCGACCACGGCCTCGGTGTCGCACGGCTTGGCGTGCTCGTCCCGGGGGGCGAGCACCTCGGTCGGGGCGTCCAGCTGACGCGCCCAGCCGTTGGAGACGTTGGTCGGTGCCTGCCAGCTGTCGCCGGCGTCCGCGGTGGTGAACTGCTTCAGGTTGCAGTCGGCGCCGGCGCCGATGAGGAAGGCGCGCTTGCTGTCGAGGACCTGGACCCGAGACACGGCGCGCGCCGGCGGTTTGAGCGTGTTCCAGGTCTTGCCGGAGTCGGTGGTCAGCTCCACGGCCGAGCCGCCCGAGCTGCACGTGCCGCTCTTGACCCGCCAGGCCGTCTGCCCGTCGAGGGCGGACACCAGCAGGCCGACGGGGACTGCGCCCGCGGCAGCGGTGCCCGTCGTCGCTGAGGCCGTGCTGGTCCCCGTCCCAGTGGGCGAGGTGCCGCTTCCCGTGACCGTCGTCGGCGTCGAGACAGGGATCGTGGACGGCGGCTCGCTCGGAGCCCGGTTGGGCCGCAGCGCCAGAGCGACGAGCCCGACGTCGACCGCGAGGAAGGCCACGAGGCCGATGGTCGCCACCCGGTTCTTCATGCCGTTCTACCCCTCAACACGTGCATCTTTCGCTGGTCCGGGTGACATCGTACGAGGCGAACCCGGCTCCCGAGACACGCTGCCCGAACTGTCGGGAGCGCCCGCCCGGGCAGCGCAGGCCCTGAGCCCCGGCAGTCGGCCCCGCGGTCACCCCGGGCCGACACCTCGGGCGGACACCTCGGGCGGACACCTCGGGCCGACACCTCGGGCCGGGCGTCAGCGCGCCGGCGGGCGCAGCGCGGTCGCAACGACGAGCAGGTACGTCTCGACCTCGTGGGTCATCAGGGCGTAGGCCTCCGCGCCCTGGCCATAGGGGTCGGTGATGTCGGACTCCCCCGCCGGAAGCGCCGGCGACTGCCCACGCTGCTGCCGTGCCGCCTCGGCCACCGTGGCGGCCCAGGGCTCAGCCCCGTCCGGCGCGAGCTCGGCGGTGCGCAGCAGGTCGGCGAGCTCTCCGAGACTGAACGTCCTGCGCAGGGTGCGGGGGTTGAGCGAGACCACGTCCCGGCGGTGCCGCTGGGTGGCCGTGATGACCAGGTCGGCGTCGTCGAGCATCGCGTGGGTCAGCTGACGGGAGACGAAGCCGGAGCCATCCGCGCCGACCGACTCGAGCGCCTCGTGCGACCCCTCTTGCATGTCCTGTCCCACCAGGGCCCGAGTCCCGGCACTCTCGATGAGCACATCGGTGTCGGCGAGCAGCTGCGCGAGGCGACGCTCGATGTACGGCGAGCGGCATACGTTGCCGGTGCAGACGACCATGATGCGTCCGACCCGCGATGTAGCCGGGGCGGCCGGCGTCGCCGAGGTCCCCGAGGTCTCCGAGGTCTCCGAAGTCGCCGGGGCGAACGCCGTCGCCGGGGTCTCTGGTGCGGCGGGACCGCTGGGCTCGCTCATGAGCCGGCGCGGCCGGCCAGCGACCGCTGGTAGTCGGTGCAGACGTCGAAGTCGGGCAGGATCCCGGCGTCGCGCGCGCCGCTCAGCGTCGGCGCTGAGGCGTCCTTGGGTGACAGCAGCGGCGTGATGCCGTCGGGCAGGGCCAGCCCGATCTCTGGGTCGAGCGGGTTGATGCCCCGCTCCGCCGAGGGGTTGTAGGTCGCCGAGCACAGGTAGTAGGCGGTCGTGCCGTCCTCCAGCGAGCAGAAGGCGTGGCCGAGCCCCTCCCCGAGGTAGACCGCGCGCCGGTCGACGGTGTCGAGCAGCACCGAGTCCCAGGTCCCGAAGGTCGGTGAGCCGACTCGGAGGTCGACGATGTAGTCGACGAGGGACCCGGACACAGCGGTGACGTACTTCGCCTGTCCCGCAGGGACATCCGCAAAGTGGATGCCACGCACCGTCCCCCGCGCCGACACCGACACGTTGGTCTGCTGCACCTCCAGCGGATGCCCGATGACCTCGGCGAGCCGGTCGCTGCGGAACGCTTCGAGGAACACCCCGCGCTCGTCGGGGAACTGGGTCGGGGTGATCTCCCAGGCGCCCGCGATGGCGAGCGGTCGGATCTGCATGTGTGGGTTCCCTTCAGGGGCCGTCGCGGCCTTCGGAGAGCAGTGCGCGCAGGTAGAGACCGTAACCGCTCTTGGCCTGGTCGTCGGCGTGCTTGCGCATTCCGGCGTCGTCGAGCCACCCGTTGCGCCAGGCGACCTCCTCCACACACCCGATCTTCTGCCCTTGCCGGGCCTCGACAACGTGGACGTACTGGCTCGCCTCGATGAGTCCCTCGAACGTGCCGGTGTCGAACCAGGCCGTCCCGCGGGGCAGGACACTCACGGTCAGCGCGCCCCGGCGGAGGTACTCGTCGTTGACGGCGGTGATCTCGAGCTCGCCGCGGTCGCTCGGGACCAGTCCCTTCGCGATGTCGATGACGTCGTTGTCGTAGAAGTACAGACCGGGCACGGCATAGCTGGACTTCGGGCGGGCGGGCTTCTCCTCGATCGAGATCACCCGGCCCGCGCCGTCGAACTCCACGACGCCGTATGCCGTCGGGTCGGCCACGCGGTACGCGAAGACGTGCCCGCCATCGACCTCCGTGTGCTCAGCGAGGCGGGTGCCGAGGCCCGGGCCGAAGAAGATGTTGTCGCCGAGCACGAGTGCGACCCGGTCGGCGCCGATGAAGTCGGCGCCGAGCAGGAAGGCCTGGGCCAGGCCGTCGGGGCTGGGCTGGACGGCATACGAGATCGACATACCCCATTGCGAGCCGTCTCCCAGCAGGCGCTGGAACTGCTCGGCGTCGCCCGGGGTGGTGATGACGAGGACGTCACGGATCCCGGCCATCATCAGCGTCGACAGCGGGTAGTACACCATCGGCTTGTCGTACACCGGCATGAGCTGCTTGCTGATCCCCCGGGTGATGGGATGCAGCCTGCTCCCCGTCCCCCCGGCCAGCACGATCCCCTTCATGACGGGCAGCCTAGGTGCTCGAGCCCGACGGGGTGGTGGACTCAGACGGTGCGGCCCATGCCGCGGTACTCCCAGCCGGCGTCGGCCCAGGTCCGCGGGTCGAGGACATTGCGGCCGTCGATGACGCGCGGGACTGCGACGAGCGACTTCGCGTGCGCGGGATCGATGCCGAGGTACTCCTTCCACGCGGTGAGGAGCATGACCAGCTCGGCACCCTCGAGGGCCTCGTCGACGGTGTCCACGATGTGCAGGTCGGGTCGAAGACGGCGCACGGCGTCCGCGCCGGCCGGGTCGGTCGCCACGACGTCGGCGCCACGGCCCCAGAGGCGCCCGGCGATGTCGAGCGCGGGGCTGTCGCGGACGTCGTCGCTGTCGGGCTTGAAGGTGAGCCCGAGCACCGCCACCCGGACGCCGACGAGGCGCCCGCCGGCCATCGCGGCAGCGAGGTCGACGGCGTGGTCGCGCCGCCGCATGTTGATCGAGTCGACCTCGCGCAGGAAGGTCAGCGACTGGTCAACCCCGAGCTCGCCCGCCCGGGCCATGAACGCCCGGATGTCCTTGGGGAGGCAGCCGCCGCCGAAGCCGATGCCGGCCTGAAGGAACTTGGGGCCGATCCGCTCGTCGTGGCCGATGGCCGCCGCGAGCTTGGTCACGTCGGCGCCCGCCGCGTCGCACAGCTCGGCCATCGAGTTGATGAACGAGATCTTCGTCGCCAGGAAGGAGTTGGCAGCGACCTTGACCAGCTCGGACGTCGGGTAGTTGACGAGCAGGCGCGGGATGCCGGCCGCGAGGATCGGCGCGTAGACCTCGTCGAGGACGGCCCGGCCGTGCTCGGCGGACGTCGCGTCGTCCGGCAGCCCGTAGACGACGCGGTCGGGGGTCTTGGTGTCGGCGACGGCGAAGCCCTCACGCAGGAACTCCGGATTCCAGACGACCACGGCGTCGAGGCCGGACTCGGCGAACCGCTGCGCGATCGCCTGCGCCGTGCCGACCGGCACGGTGGACTTGCCGACCACCACGACCGGGCCCTCGGCGTGCGGCCGGGCGTGCTCGATGATGTCCTCGACGGCTGTCCACACGTAGCTCATGTCGGCGGCGTAGCTGCCGTCGCGCTGGGGGGTCCCCACGGCGATGAAGTGGACGCGTGCGTCGCCGATCCGGGACTTGTCCGTGGTGAACGTGAGCGTGCCGGCCTCGACGCCGCGGCGGAGCACGGGCTCGAATCCGGGCTCGTGGAAGGACGGGACCCCGGCGGCGAGCTTCTCGACCTTCTCGGGCTCGACATCGACCCCGACCACCTCGTGGCCGAAGTCCGCCATGCACGCGGCGTGCACCGCGCCGAGATACCCACATCCGATGACCGAGATTCGCACGTGGGCAGCATACGCAGCGGTGGGGACGGTTCTCGACGTCCGGACGAACGCCCGGTGACGGGTGGTGGCCGGGAGTCGACCGGCCGGTGACGGCTCGGTGACCAGGCGTCGCACCCGAACGGGCAGGCGGAGGCAGAGCTGCCGGCCCGGAGGCCGTCGTCGCGTGCAGGGCCGCGTGCAGGGCGCTTACGCCAGGTCGCTGCCGGGTCGCTCGGACGCCACTACCCTTCACCCCATGCGGGTCCTTGTCACCGGCGGTGCCGGCTTCATCGGGTCGAACTTCGTGCTGCGCACGCGCAGCACCCGCCCCGGTTGGACGCTCACCGTCCTCGACTCCATGACGTATGCCGCGAACCGCCTCTCGCTCGCGCCGGTCCTGGCGAACCTCGGCGGGGACGGGTCGGTCGAGCTCATCAAGGGGTCGGTCGCGGACGCCCGGCTCGTGGACGGACTCGTTGCCGACCACGACGTCGTCGTCCACTTCGCTGCCGAGTCGCACAACGACAACAGTCTCGACTCGCCGTGGCCGTTCGTGGAGTCCAACGTCGTCGGCACGTTCACGCTGCTCGAGGCGATCCGACGTCACGACAAGCGGCTGCACCACATCTCCACCGACGAGGTCTACGGCGACCTCGAGCTCGATGACCACGAGCGGTTCACCGAGCGGACCCCGGTCAACCCGTCGAGCCCCTACTCGGCCACCAAGGCCGGCGCGGACCTGCTCGTCCGGGCCTGGATCCGGTCCTTCGGCATCAAGGCGACGGTGTCCAACTGCTCGAACAACTATGGCCCCCGCCAGCACGTCGAGAAGCTCATCCCGCGCCAGATCACGAACATCCTGCAGGGCGTCCAGCCGAAGGTGTACGGGTCGGGGCTCAACGTGCGCGACTGGATCCACGTCGACGACCACAACGACGCCGTCGTGGCGATCCTCGAGCAGGGGCGGCTCGGCGAGACGTACCTCATCGGGGCCGACGGCGAGCGGAACAACCTCGAGATCGTGGCCATCCTGCTCGACCTCATGGGCCAGCCTGCCGACTGGTTCGAGCACGTCGACGACCGTCCCGGCCACGACCTCCGCTACGCGATCGACGCGACCAAGCTCCGCCTCGAGACCGACTGGCGCCCACGCTATGGCGACATCCGCGCCGGCCTTGCCGACACCGTCGAGTGGTACACCGCCAACCCGGCGTGGTGGTCCGCTGCGAAGGTCGAGGCCGAGCGGACCTACGCCCGGCTCGGCCGGTGAGCGACACCGTGAGCGACACCGTGAGCGAGACGGGCGGCCAGACGGCGAGCGAGAAGGTGACGGGCGCGGTGAGCGAGGCACGTGGTGAGGCGGGAGTCGGCGCGGCGGGGGTCTCCCTTCGCGTCCTGGTCACCGGCGCCGGCGGCATGCTCGCGCGCGACCTGGTGCCGGCACTGCGCACCGCCGGCCATGTCGTGACCGCGCTCGGCCGCAGCGACCTCGACGTGACG
Organism: Intrasporangium mesophilum; assembly: GCF_054783095.1. Lineage (NCBI taxonomy): Bacteria > Bacillati > Actinomycetota > Actinomycetes > Micrococcales > Intrasporangiaceae > Intrasporangium > Intrasporangium mesophilum. Next base: position 63,723 of record NZ_BAAGRF010000019.1, read on the forward strand.
GACGCCGCGGAGTGCGTGGCCGGGGTCGCGGGCCACGACGTCGTCGTCAACACCGCCGCGTGGACGAAGGTCGACGAAGCCGAGACCCATGAGGCACAGGCGTTCTCGGTCAACGCCACCGGAGTGGCCAACCTCGCGAGGGCAGCGACCCGAGCCGGGGCCCGGCTGGTGCAGATCTCGACCGACTACGTCTTCGACGGCACCGCAACTGCGCCGTATGCCGCCGACCAGCCGCTCGCCCCTGCCTCGGCCTACGGCCGCACCAAGGCCGCCGGCGAGTGGGCGGCACGAGCTCTCTGCCCGGACACCTGGCTCGTGCGCACCGCCTGGCTGTACGGCCGAGGCGGCCTGAACTTCGTCGAGACCATGCTGCGCCTCGCGGCCGGCCGCGAGACGGTCTCCGTCGTCGACGACCAGCGCGGTCAGCCCACCTCGACCGTCGAGCTCGCGTCCCTCGTCGCGCGCCTGCTCGCGTCTGAGGCGGCGCCTGGCATCTACCACGGCACGGCATCGGGCGAGACGAGCTGGCACGGGTTCGCGCGTGCTGTCTTCGCAGGCGCCGGGCTCGACCCGGAGCGGGTGCTGCCCACGACGACGCACGCGTTCCCCCGCCCCGCTCACCGGCCGGCATACAGCGTGCTCTCCCACGACACGCTCGTGGCGGCGGGGATCGAGCCGGTCGGCGACTGGCGGGCGGGCCTCACGGCATACCTGTCGGGGCGCTGACGTCCGGACGCGGCGAACGGCGCGGCCACGCCGATCCGTGAAGTCCTGGGTGCGCGCGCACGGCTCCACTACGCTGCCGAACACGGGGCTTGCCCGCTTTGCCAGCAGCAGTCGTCCGTCTCGGAGGGGATCCCGATGTACACGCCCAGGTTGAGCAAGCGGCTCGCCGTGGAAGCGCTCGGCACGTTCTGGCTCGTCTTCATCGGCTGCGGCGCAGCCATCTTCGACGCCAAGTTCGTCGTGCGCTCGCTGTCCGACCCCGCCCCGGTGCAGCTCGGCATCGGGCACCTCGGGGTCGCGATCGCCTTCGGGCTGGCGGTGACGACGATGGCGTATGCCGTCGGGCACGTCTCGGGGGCCCACTTCAACCCCGCTGTCACCATCGGCGTCGCCGTCGCCAGGCGGTTCGAGTGGCGCGAGGTGCTGCCCTACCTCGCGGCGCAGGTCGTCGGCGGCCTCCTCGCCGGGGGCGCGCTGGCCGGGCTGCTGTCCTCGCAAGGCCTTGCCACCGCGGGCAACATGGCGGCCAACGGGTACGGCGTGCACTCACCCGGCGGGTTCGGCCTCGGCGCCGTGCTCGTCGTCGAGGCCCTCGTCACAGCGTTCTTCGTCTACATCATCCTCGGAGCGACCAAGGACGACGCTCCACAGGGATTCGCCCCCCTCGCGATCGGCTTCGGTCTCCTGCTCGCCCATCTCGTCGCGATCCCGATCAGCAACGCCTCGATCAACCCGGCCCGCTCGACCGCGGTGGCGTTCTTCAACGGCGAGGGAGCGGTCGGGCAGCTCTGGGCCTTCTGGGTGGCGCCGATCCTCGGCGGCCTCATCGCCGGGGCGACCTACGCGTGGATCACCGGCGAGCGGCGCGACGACATGGACATCAGCGGGTCGACCGACTCGGTCGAGAACGCCGAGCTCGACGAACATGGGCACCCGGTCCTGGACAGCTGACTCGCGCGGACTCGTTCGTCGACGATCGTCGTGAAGCCCTGAGCTACATTTGCCACAAATGAAGTTATGATCTTCATATGGCGACAGTGAAGGCTCAGGCTTCACCGGTAGACCCGGTCGCGCTGATCGGCGATCTCGTCGAGTCGCGCTCCCGGCCGGACCGGCAGGCTCTGCACGACGAGCTCGAGGCGGCCCTGGAGCGAGCCCAGGCCACCGTGCCGGCCCTGGACCCGCCGGTGGTGACGGTCGGCGACGAGTTCCAGGGCGTCTACCGGACGCTGGGCGACGCCCTCACCGCGAGCTTCCACATCAGGGCCCTGCTCCACCCTGACGCGGACGTCCGCTTCGGGCTGGGCCGCGGCACCGTGACAACCCTCGACCCGGTCCGCGGCATCCACGACGGGCCCGCCTACTGGGCGGCCCGCGATGCGGTGGTCACCGCGGAGGAGCGCGCCCTGCGGGCTCAGACGCGCACGTCACGGACGGCATACGTCTCGGCGGTCGACCCGCCCGGCATGTCCGACGCGGTTCAGGCTGCACTCGACTGTCTGGACTACCTGGTTGGCTCGTTGACGACCACCTCACGCTCCATCCTCGGAGGACTCATGCAGGGCCACAGCCAGCACGACATCGCCGCCCGCGAAGGGGTCAGCCCGTCCGCGGTGTCGCAGCGGGTGCGACGGGACGGCATCGGGGTCGCCCTCGATGCCATGGCCACGCTCGGCAGGCTGCCGTGACCTGGCTGTCCATCGTGCTCGTCGGCCTCGGTGTCGGCGACCTGGTGCGCGCCTCGTCCTGGCCGCCCGGCCGAGTCGTCGCCCACGTGGCCACACCGGCCACGATGGCCCTGGTCGCAGTCCTCGCCGGGGTCGTGGGCTGGGCAGACGCGCTCGCGCTCGCCCTCGCTGCGGGCGGGTGCGCGCTGTGGTTCGAGCTGTCGAGGGACACCCAGCTCACGGGCCGGCGCGCACTCGCGCCCCTCGCCACGTTCGGAGTCGTCGTGGCCGGGCTCATCGCGTTCTCCGGGGCGGCCACACCGCCGGGCGGCCCGCTCGCCACCTGGCTCGCGTGGGCCGACCTGCCTGCGCCCACCACACCGCCCACGACACCGTCCGCCGCGCGCGTCCTGCTGCTCGCCGGACTCGTCATGTTCAACCTCGCGACCGCCAACGTCATCGTCCGCCTCGTCCTGCTCGCGATCGGCGCCCTGCGACCCGAGGCGATCACCGCCGCCCAGCGCACGCCCTCCTCGCCGCCGACCCAGCCGGCGGACCGGCTCAAGGGCGGTCGGCTCCTCGGGCCGATGGAGCGGCTCGTCATCCTCGGCCTCGGGGTCGCCGGCGAGCTCGGCGCCGCGGGACTCGTCATCGCGGCCAAGGGGCTGCTTCGCTTTCCCGAGATCCAGGCCGCCGCGCGGGGGTCCGGGCCGAATGCCGCAGGGACAGCGAGCTTCCCGGGCGGACCGGTCGGCATCGACGACGTCACTGAGTACTTCCTCGTCGGCAGCTTCGTCAGCTGGCTGGTCGCCCTGGCCTCGCTCGGTCTGGTGTGACCAAGCGCTCATCCCCCGGCCCGCAGGGCATCCGGGAGCGTGCTGGGGCACTGATAGCGTCGGAGCGTCCAGCACCACACCGATGTGAAGGGCCATCCTCGTGAGCACAACCCCCGTCAAGGTCGCCGTCACCGGCGCCGCCGGCCAGATCGGCTACAGCCTCCTGTTCCGCATCGCGAGCGGCGCGCTGCTCGGGCCCGACACGCCGGTCGAGCTGCGTCTCCTGGAGATCACCCCCGCGCTCAAGTCGCTCGAGGGCGTCGTCATGGAGCTCGACGACTGCGCGTTCCCGACCCTCGCCAAGGTCGAGATCGGCGACGACGCCACGAAGGTCTTCGACGGCGTCAACCACGCGCTGCTCGTCGGTGCCCGCCCGCGCGGACCGGGCATGGAGCGCGGTGACCTGCTCGAGGCCAACGGCGGCATCTTCGCCCCGCAGGGCAAGGCCCTCAACGAGGTCGCGGCCGACGACATCCACGTCACGGTCACGGGCAACCCCGCCAACACCAACGCCCTCATCGCGATGTCCAACGCCCCCGACATCCCCACCGAGCGGTTCTCGGCGCTGACCCGCCTCGACCACAACCGGGCGATCAGCCAGCTCGCGGCAAAGCTCGGCGTGCCCGTCACCGACATCCGCAGGATGACGATCTGGGGCAACCACTCCGCGACGCAGTACCCCGACCTGTTCCACGCCGAGGTCGCCGGCAAGAACGCCGCCGACGCCGTCGGCGACCAGGACTGGCTCGCCAACACGTTCATCCCGACCGTCGCCAAGCGCGGCGCCGCGATCATCGAGGCCCGCGGCGCGTCGTCCGCTGCCTCCGCCGCCTCGGCGACGATCGACCACGCCCGCACGTGGGTCGAGGGCACTGCGGAGGGTGACTGGGTCTCGATGGCCGTCCGTTCGGATGGTTCGTACGGCGTGCAGGAGGGCCTCATCTCCTCGTTCCCCGTGACCGTGAGCGGCGGCCGGTGGAGCATCGTCCAGGGCCTCGACATCGACGAGTTCTCCCGGGGCAAGATCGACGCCTCGGTGCAAGAGCTCGCCGACGAGCGTGACGCCGTCAAGGCCCTCGGCCTGATCTGACCCGCGGCCTTCACCCCGCGGGCTTCATCCCGCAACACACCGAGCAGTCGCAAGATCCGACGGTAATAACCGTCAGGGGTTTGCGACTGCTCGGTGTGTTGCCGTTAGGACCGGCGCCGGGCCGGGTGCCAGCGGCGCCGGGGCGGGTGTCAGCGGCGCCAGCCGAGCCGGGCGGCTCGTGCCTTGAGCGCCTCGGTGAGGCTGAGGGTGCTCCCCTGCGGCCGGACGTGCGTGCCGCGCAACCGCCAGTACTTTGCCTCGGCCCACTTGGTCACCTCGCCGGGGTGCCGCCACCACAGGCGCAGCAGCCGAACGCGGTGAACTGCCTTCTCCCGCAACAGGGTCGGTGGGGACACGTCGCGGCGGTAGACCAGCTCGAGGTCGAACCGCTCGTTGACGACCCGCGGGGAGATGCGCGAGCCGACAGTCATGTTGAGCAGGTTGGTCCCATGGATCACCTGGGCCCACATCGGCGGGGCGCTCACCTCGCGCAGGGGTCCCGACTGGCGGGCGCGGGCATGCCGGGCGGAGTAGACGGTCCGCGGCGTGGCTCCCGGGTGCCGTCGCTCGATGAGCGTGAGGAACGGGCTGGAGAGCTGGTCGTAGAGGTAGGTCGAGCCGGTGCGGTCGATCTGGACGCCGCGCGGGAAGTCGACGAAGAGCCCGTCGGTCGGCGTGAACTCGCGCTGTACCGCGGCCATGAAGTCGCGGGCGATGGCGTCGTCGCTGTCGAGCCGCGTCGTCAGCAGCCACGGCGCAGACCGGTCGCCCAAGCCGAGGTCCGGGTCGTCCGGCGGGGCGGCTGCGATCGCCTGGCCGAAGACCGACGCCGACCACGGCTGGTGCGTCCACACAGGCGTGAAGGTGTCGACGGCGAGCGACTCGATGTCCTCGCGGAAGTCGTCGGGACACCGGTCGTCGAAGAGCACGAGCCACCGGAAGTCGGCGCCCTGCTGGGCCCGGACGGACGACCAGCAGGCGTCGACGAAGAAGCCGAGCCGGTAGCGGAGCCACTCCGGCTGGGCCGGCGCCGATGTCAGCACCGCACTGAAGCGCGTGAGCAGGACATGGTCGAACTGGCCGGGTGCTCCCGGCGTCGGGGACGCCGCTGACGCTGCGGGCGGCTCATCTGCGGAGGCCACCTTGGGCGCGGACGACGGCGACCCGGCATACGGCGACCCGGCATACGGCGACCCGGCATACGGCGACCCGGCATACGGCAGTTCGGAAGACGAGGGCTCGGACGACGCGGCGGGCTCGGTCATCGGCTCAGCCGGTGCCGACGTGGCTGGTTGTCCGGCTCGGGACGTCCGCGTTGACGTTGACGGTCGCCGAGGCGATGAGGACCCCGATGCCAAGAGCCAGCAGGATGATGACGTCGAGGCTGCGCGAACGGACGTTGAGGCCGCCCGCCTTGCGGGAGGGCCGCGCGACGAGCCGGATGACCGCGCCGATGCCGAAGGCCGCCGCCATGATCCGCCCGCCCCACCGCACGTCTGCGAAGGCCATGACGAAGACCCCGACGGCGGCGACGCCCGCGACGAGGTACCACCAGCCGAGGACGACGAAGCCGCTACCCCGCCACTGCATGGAGGACGCTCAGGCGTCGATGGCGGCCAGGGCCTCGGCCGCTTCGACGATGTTCGTGAGGAGCAGGGCACGCGTCATCGGACCGACGCCACCGGGGTTCGGGCTGACCCAGCCGGCGACCTCGGCGACGTCGAGGGCGACGTCCCCTGCGATCTTGCCGTCGACGCGGCTCACACCGACGTCGAGCACAGCGGCGCCCGGCTTCACCATGTCCTTGGTGACGATGTTGTGCCGGCCGGCGGCCGCGATGACGATGTCAGCCTGGCGCACCTCGGCGGCGAGGTCCTTCGTGCCCGTGTGGCAGAGCGTGACGGTGGCGTTCTCGGACTTGCGGGTGAGGATGAGCCCGAGCGGTCGACCCACCGTGAGACCACGGCCGATGACGACGACCTTCACTCCGGCGATCGGGACCTCGTAGCGCCGCAGCAGCTCGATGCAGCCCATCGGGGTGCACGGCAGGGGCGCGTGCTTGCCGAGCACGAGCCAGCCGAGGTTCATCGGATGCAGCCCGTCCACATCCTTCTCCGGCGACACCCGGGAGAGCAGGGCCATCTCGTCGAGGCCCGTGGGTTGCTGCACGAGGAAGCCGGTGCAGGTGGGGTCGGCGTTGAGCTCGTCGATGACCGCCTCTACCTCTGCCTGGGTGGCTGTGGCGGGCAGGTCGCGGCGGATGCTGGTGATCCCGATCTCGGCGCAGTCGCGGTGCTTGGCGTTGACGTACCAGTGGCTGCCGGGGTCGTCGCCGACGAGCACGGTGCCGAGGCCCGGCACGATGCCCTGTGCGCGCAGCCGCGCGACGCGCTCGGTCAGCTCGACCTTGATCGCCTTGAGGGTGGCCTTGCCGTCGAGGATCTGTGCCGTCACGGGGAACATCCTGCCACGCACCGGTATGCCGCTCGGACGCGGCTGAGCAGGTCCGGCCGGCCTCTCGCGGTGCTGGCTGAGCCGGCAAACGCGTCAGTGGTGATTTGACCGCAACAACGAGTTAAGGGGCGCTTCGCACATACCCGGCGACATCATTCTGACGGTTGCGCGTCTCCAGGGTGAGAGCAGTGGCGTCGACACGACGGCATTGCCCTCGGCCCGGCCGGTCATCGACGACCGGCGACAGGGGTCCAACACTGATTGGAGGGCACATGAAGCGTGCAATAAGGCGGTCGGCATCGGTCCTGGTGGTGGCGTTCGTCGCCAGTGGCGGCGTGGTGGCCGGGTCGGCCCTTGCTGTGGGCAACTCAGGCAGTGGCGCGAGCAAGGCGGACGCGCCAGGAGTGACCAAGCTGGACATCCCCGTCGTCGACGACCCGTCGACCATGGATGCGCTGGGGAGGCTCAAGTACGAGTCCGACCGGCCGGGGACGGACGGCTGGGTGCCGAGGGGCCAGCGGAAGAACGAGCTGCGCAAGCCGGAAAGCATCAAGGCGGCTCTGGGCATCAGCCCTCTCAGCCTCCCTCCGGACCCAGGCGGCTATCCGTCGTCGGCGTATGTGAAGGCCAACCAGCAGGGCCAGCAGCGGGACTACTGGTGCGGGCCGGCAACTCTCGTCGAGACCCTGGGGCAGCACCCCGGTGCGACGACCGGCACGCAGTCGTGGGCGGCCAGCCAGCTGGGGACGACCACGGATGGCACGACCAAGGACGCCATGAACCGTGAGCTGAACCAGTGGGCGGGCGGCTTCCTCTACGACCGCGTCGACCTGCCGTTCACCCCCTCCAGCACCGACGTCGCGAACTTCAGGAGCCACCTCAAGGAGGACATCAACAGGACCGCGGGCGTTGCAGGCGTTGCTTACGAGGTATACCAAGGCCCGCACCTGAGAGGTCATCCCGACAACAGCAAACCGATCTACCACTACTTCAACATCCGGGGCTACAGCGACAGCGGATCCACGACGTACTACGAGGACTCCGCGACCACGGTGTGGCCCGCCGTGCCCGCGTACTCGTACCTGGGCACGTCCACGATCGTCATGATCATGGGTGGCCGGGGCTACCACTGGTGAGCTGACGGCATCCCATGATCAACGCACGCATCGGGCGCCTCGGTGGCGCCATCATGCTCACGCTCGCGCTCGGTGCCTGCACGAGCGCCGGTCGCCCACTCTCGGACCCCAACCACACGACCCGCTTCACGACGCACCAACACATCGACCATCGAACCTCGAGCCCGCCTTCCACCGTCCCGACCATCCGCCCGGACCGTGAGCCGATCGCGGATGACAAGCCCTTCTGTCGCACGTCAATGCCAGCAGCATGGAAGGCGGCGAAGGTCGTCAATCGCGGCGGAGGGTATGTATGGGGCATATCGAGCGGCGGTTTCGTCCGGTGGGTGAATCCCGAGTTGATCTGGGTGGCCGCCGGTGGGTCGCGGTCCCAAATCGCGAGGCTCCCGGCCCCTGGCGGCCTCGGTATGGCCTGGATGGTTGGTCACCACATCGCCTACAACAACGCTCGATCTGAGCAGAACTGGGGCGACTGGGAGCTGTTCCTGTGGGATTCAACTCAGCGGCGGAAGCCGGTCAGGCTCGACGAGAGTGACGGCGAGGTGCCCAACGCCCCGTTCCTGCTCGTTACCGCGGACGACACGAATCTTGCCTGGCTTCATCCGCTCAAGGACGGGAGCCGAGAGGTTCGCCTCCACGATGTCATGACGGGGAGGACTCGTGTCGTGCACGTCGGCCACGAAGGGGCCCCGCTCATTGCGGGTCACCTGCTGATCTGGCCCGAGGCGTTCGCCCCCGACACCCCGGCCAGGCTCGTCGCCGTGGACCTGCATACCCTCAAGCCCGCAGCCCTGCCCGGGCCGTTGTCCGGGCTGCGAGACCCGCAGGAGATGTCCACTGACGGGCGCACCTACGCCTGGACGACCAAAGACGGCACACGGCTCATGGTCTGGCGGCAGGGCTGGGCGGCTGCACGGATCGTCGTCGAGAGGCCGAAGGAGAACCCAGTGTCCTGGCCGAAGGTGAGCGGCGACACGGTCTCCTGGGTCGACGATCGAACCTACACCGCCGACCTGCGCGCCGGCTCCTACGTGCCGATGACCAGGCAATGGGGTGGCGCCGAGGTGTGGGGCAGGTACCTGCACATCGGGGTCCCCAACGGAGCCGGGCTGAGCTTCCACCTCGACACCTCGAAGCTCCCGCCCCTGCCCCGGTGCTCATAGCCCCACCTGGTTCCGTCGGTCAGGCTTCAAGCTCCGTGTCAAAGGGACCACTCGACGTGGCGGTTCACCTCGAGTGGTCACTTTGATACGGGCAGAAGGTTCTCCAACTCGGCGGGATCAGCCCCGCCCGAGGTCTTCCAGAGAAACGTTCGGGTCGGTGAGGCGGTCACGGTCGACGACGACCCGGTTGCGAACGAGTTCCTGGACAGCGTCGATCGTGTCCCAGATGTTGACGTGCATGCCCGCGAGCACCCGGACCCCGTCCCCATCCGGGACCACCCAGAAGGCCATGAACTCGTCGCTCGACGGGTCACCCCGCAGCACGACTTCCGCGCCTGCGTCCCGAGGGACGTGGCCGGCATACTCAAGTCCCGCGTCGTACTGGTCGGAGAAGAAGAACGGGATCGGGTCGTACGTCACGTCCTGCCCTGCCATCGACCGCCCGGCGGCCAGCCCGCCGTCGAGCGCGTTGGCCCAGTGCTCGACGCGGACGTTCGTGCCGAGCGTGGTGCTGCGCCAGTTCGCGACATCGCCTGCCGCCCAGACTCCGTCGGCCGACGTGCGCAGGGCGCTGTCGGTCAGGATCCCGTTGTCGACGGAGATGCCCGCGTCGGCTGCGAGCGACGTGTTGGGGGTGATGCCGACGCCGACGACGACCGCGTCCGCCGGGATCGTGTCGCCGGACTTCGTGACCACGCCGGTGACGGACCCGTCGCCCTCGATCCGCTCGACACCCTCACCGAACCGGAACTCGACACCGTGACGACGGTGGAAGTCCGCGAACCACCCGCCTATCTCCTGGCCCATCACTGCGAACAGCGGCGCCGGCTGCGGCTCGATGACGGTGACGTGCGCGCCGGCCTGGCTTGCGGCTGATGCCACCTCGAGGCCGATCCACCCGGCTCCGATGATGACGATCCGGGAGTCCTTGGTGAGCCGCTTCTGCAAGGTCTGCGACTCCTGCATCTCGCGGAGGTACAGGACGCCCTCGAGGTCCGCGCCCGGCACGTTCAGCCGTCGAGCCGTCGAACCCGGCGCCAGCAGCAGCTTGTCGTAGTTGAGGACCTGGCCGTCGGCGAGGGTGACCGCGTGGGCCTGCGTGTCGAGGCTGGTTGCCGGGTTGGCGAGCATCAGCTTCACGCCATTGTCGGCGTACCACTGAGCGTCATGCGTGAACGCGGAGTCGTACGGGTCGTCCCCCTTGAGCGCGCCCTTGCTCAACGGGGGAAGCTCGTAGGGCAGCTGATCCTCCTTGGTGACCAGCACGATCGAGCCGCTGGGGTCGCTCTCGCGGATCCCCTCCACTGCCTTGGCGGCCGTGAGCCCACCCCCGACGAGGACGTATGCCGCCCGCTCTCCTGTGCTGCTCGCCTCCGTAGTCATGGGCCCCACTCTCACACGGCAGGTGTTCCCCGTCGAGAGGTGCCCTCGGTGGGTTCGCTCCCGTTGTCGGCAGTGTCGCCCGGCGATGCCGGACTCGGGTCGTGCTGGACGAGCAGACGTTCGCGGAGGCGGTCGACGAGCTGACGTCGCGTGACGCGGACCTGGCCCGTCTCGTCGCCGACCACGGCCGGCCGGCCCTGTGGTCCCGGCCTGCCGGCTTCCCAAGCCTCGTCCTGCTCATCCTCGAACAGCAGGTCAGCCTCGCGTCAGCGGCTGCGGCTTACACCCGGGTCCTCGCGCGCATCGGCACGATGGAGCCCGACCAGCTGCTCGCCACCACCCCGGAGCAGCTGCGAATCGACGGCGTGTCGCGCCAGAAGGACCGATACCTGCGGGCGCTCGCGACCGCTGTGAGCAGCGGTGACCTCGCCCTCGACTCCCTCGAGCGGGTCAGCGACGACGAGGCTCGGCGTGACCTGCTTGCGCTACCTGGCATCGGACCGTGGACCGCCGACGTCTACCTACTGGCGTGCCTCGGACGGCCCGATCTGTGGCCGGTAGGTGACCGTGCGCTTCAGGTCGCGACCGCCGAGGCCCTGGGTCTTGGCACAGTCCCCGATCGCACGCAGCTGGAGATCCTCGGCGACCGGTGGCGGCCGCTGCGGTCCACCGCTGCCCGGTTGCTGTGGCACGGGTACCTGGCCCGCCGTGGTCGGGCCGAGACCCCGCCCGCGTTGCTCGGCTCCTGAGCCAGTCGCCGGCCCCTGCCCTGACCCACCCGTCGAGTGAGCTGGGGCGGGTGGGGCGGAGCGCTCACTCGACAGGGGGTCGGCGCGGGTGAGCTGGCCCTGGGCGGGTGGGACGGAAGGCTCAACTCGACCTGGGGGGTCGGCGCGGGCGGTCAGGAGGTCCAGGCACGCCAGAGGGCGGCATACTCCCCATCGCGCTCGACGAGCTCATGGTGACTGCCGAGCTCGGCCACACGACCGTCGATGACGACGGCGATGCGGTCGGCGTCGTGCGCCGTGTGCAGCCGGTGCGCGATCGCGACCACCGTGCGGCCCGCGAGCAGCGCGTTCATCGAACCCTCGAGGTGGCGGGCAGTGCGTGGGTCGATGAGCGAGGTCGCCTCGTCGAGGACGATCGTGTGTGGGTCGGCCAGGATGAGCCGCGCCAGAGCGACCTGCTGCGCGCGTCCCGGAGTCAGGGCCTGGTGGCCCGACCCGAGCTTCGTGTCGATGCCCTCCGGGAGGCGCTCGACCCAGTCGATGGCGTCGACAGCACGCAGGGCCTGCCGCACCTCGTCGTCCGTCGACCCCTCGCGCGCCAGCACGACGTTGTCACGCACCGAGCCGATGAACACGTGGTGCTCCTGCGTCACGAGGGCGACCTCGGTGCGCAGCACGTCGAGCGGCAGGCTCGTCAGCTCGACGCCGCCGACCTGGACCGTGCCGGTGCGGGGCCCGTGGATGCCAGCGAGGAGCCGGCCGAGCGTCGACTTGCCGGAGCCGCTCGGGCCCACGATCGCCAGCCGCTCGCCGGTGCGCAGGTCGAGGTCGATGCCGTGCAGAACGTCGTGGTCTGCGCGGTACGCGTAGCGCAGGTCCCGGCCGACGAGCTCGGCACCGGCGGGTCGTCCCGCGCCGGCCTCCCGATCGGCCGGCACTGTGGCGATGCCGAGCAGGCGGGTCGTCGACGCGATTCCGACCTGCACCCGGTCGACGGTGTGGACGAGCATGTCGAACGGGCCCCACAACGCCTCCGTGTAGAGGATGGCCGTCGTGATCTGCCCGAGCGTCGCCCAGCCCTGCGCGTAGCCGATGGCGCCGAGGAGCAGCACGAGCACGCGCGGCAGGCTGAAGGCGACGTCCATGACGGCGAACAGCAGGTTGCGCAGGGTCATGGTGTAGCGCTCGGCCTGGCCCGACACCTCGATGTCGTCGTCGCCGCGCTCGAGGCGGTGACCGGTGAGCCCGAGCGCCTCGACGGTCCGAGCGCCCTCGACCGTCTCGGTCAGCGTCGTGTTGATGCGGGAGTATGTGCCGCCCTCGGTGAGGTATCCCTTCGGCGCGCGCGTCAGGTAGCGACGGATCTGGATGAGCGACAGCGACATCAGCACGATCGAAGGGACCGAGAGCCAGAGCGAGTTGCTGACCATCGCCACGAGCGTCAGCACGACGGTGATGGCCGCGAAGATCGACTCCGGCAGCGCCCAGCGGACCGACTCGCTCATCGTCCCGACGTCACGGGTCACGCGGGTGACGAGGTCGCCTGAGCTCGCACTCTCGACGCGGGACAGCGGCAGGCGCAGGATCGCCCGCACGACATACTCGCGTGCCTCGGCGAGAACGCCCTGCCCCAGCACGGTCGAGCACAGCTTGGCCACGAACACGACGAGTGACTGGATCAGGACGAGTCCGGCAACGACGATCGCCGCGGCGTTGGCCCCGGCGAGGGCAGCGTCGACCTTGCCCGCCTGCACGTCGTTGACCGTGCTGTCCACGAGGTTGCCGAGCAGCCGCGGGACGAGGAGGCCGGCGGTCGCCGCAAGCGCGTTGGCGAGGACGACTGCGGCCACCAGGCCCTTGCGGCCGGCGAGCATGCCGCCGACGAAGCGCACGACGAGCCGGCTGTTGGCGATGGGCAGGCCCTTGCGGGCGTTCATCGTGTCCGCGACGAACTCCTGCGCGCGCCGCTCGCGAAGCAGGTGGCGACGGTGCAGCGCGGTGACCCGCTCCCCGACGGAGGCAGACCGAGGCGGCCTGAGCTCGTCGGGGACGGCCGGCGCGTGCGCGCCTGCCTGCCAGCTGCGCTCGGACTCGACCGCGAGATCGGGTGGCAGCGGTGACAGCGTGCTGTCGACCTGGGTCATCGCACCTCCTCCGTCTCGCGACGCGCGAGGACTGACGCGTCGTCGTCGCCGCGCACGACGACCGAGCGGTATGCCGCTGACCCGGCGAGCAGGTCGGCGTGACGTCCGACTGCGGTGGCCTTGCCGGCCTCGAGCAGGATCACCTCGTCGGCGTGGTGGAGCAGCAGCGGCGAGGCGGTCATGACCACCGTGGTGCGCCCGGACCGGTGGTCGCCGATCCGTTCGGCGATGCGCGCCTCCGTGTGCGCGTCGACGGCCGAGGTGGGCTCGACCAGGACGAGCACCTCGGGGTCCGCAGCGAGGGCGCGGGTCAGGACGAGCCGCTGCCGCTGGCCACCCGAGAGACCACGGCCACGCTCCTCGAGCTCGCCCTGCCAGCCACCGGGCAGAGCGTCGAAGACATCTTCGGCGGCGGCAGTGTGCAGAGCCTGCTCGGCCTGCTCGCGGGTGAGCCGTCCGAGGGGGTCGACATTGTCACGCAGGGTGCCAGCGAAGACCTGGGGCGCGGTGTCGCTCACGAGGACCCGCATGCGGACCTCGTCGAGCTCGAACCGCTGCAGGTCGATGCCGCCGACGGTGACGCCCCAGGGCTCCCGGGCGCGCGCCTCGTCACGCCTGGCCTGGACCTCCCGGGCCCGGGCCCGGGCGGACCGCTCGCGACGGGCGGCCCGGCCCTTGAGCTCCTCAGGGATCTCGTCGCTGACGAGCGCCCCTTCCTCGCTCGGCAGGTAACGACCGAGCCGGTCCGCGAGCGCCGCCGAGTCGTCCGGCACAGCGGACACGATCATCGTCAGGCGGCCAGGACGGATCGTCACGCCCGAGGCGTCGTCGACCATGGCGGTGTCGCTGGGCCACGACGCGGCATCGTCCGGGTGGACCCACGGGGGCCGCTGTCCGAGGACGGCGATCGCCTTGCGCGCGGACACGACGGATCGGGTCCACTTCTGCGCGAACTCGACGAAGGTCCTCATCGGCTGGATGAGGAACAGGCCGTAGCCAAGGAAGCTGACGAGCTGTCCGACGGTGAGGCGGTCCAGGGCGACCTCACGCGTGCCGACCCACATGAGCGCCACGACGAATCCGCCCGACAGCAGGACGCCGACCGACTCGACCGCCGCGAGCCAGCGCCCGGCCGCGACGCCGGACTGGCGAACCCGCTGGGACTGGTTGGCGTAGTTGCCGCCGAAAGTCTCCTCACCGCCGATGCCGCGCAGGATGCGCAGGCCGGCGACGATGTCGGTCGCCATCGACGTGAGCTCGGAGTTGCGGGAGCGCTCGACGCCCTGCCAGCGCTGCATCGGACGCAGCAGCGGCATACCGAGCACGACGAGCAGCGGCGCGGACAGGAGGACCAGCAGCCCCATCCGCACGGAGGTCGTCAGCACGATGCCCGCAACGACGAGGTAGGCGACCAGCTGCGAGAACGCGCGCGTGCTGACCTCCATGAGCGCACCGAACTGGTCGCCGTCGCTCCCGGAGACCGAGAGCACCTCGCCGGTCGGTGTCCGCCGCGTCAGCACGTGGCCCAGCTGGAGGGCCTTGCGGGTGACGAGCTTCGTCGTGCCGTAGAGGGCGATGAGCCACTCGCGGACGATGATCGTGTGGTAGACGATGCCGCTGAAGGCTCCGACGACCGTGATGGCGGCCAGGGCGAGGATCCACCGCATCGTGGCTGCGCCGTCGCCGGCGACGATGCCGGTGTCGATGGCGCGGCCGACCATCCACGGCCCGAGCGTCTGCGGGACCATCCAGATCAAGGCGACGACGAGCCCGGCGACGAAGAGCGTGCCGTTCTGGCGGACCATCCAGATCAGGAAGGTCCGCGGGCTCCTCGTGTCGGGCGCGTCGGCGTCGCGTCGGAGGTAGGCGTCAGTGGGTGGCGGGAAGTCTCGCATGGCCCATCCACCCTAAGGTGCGGCACCGACAGCGCCCCAACGATTTTCGGCGAGCACGGGCCCGACGGAGGGCCGCCACGGCGAGCGCGACCGCACCGCTTCAGGCGAGCGCGACCGGTCCCCCGGTGCCGGTGCTGGTGTGCGCCGAAGCGCCGATCGTGGCGAGATTGGGACGAGCCGGGTGGCTCCTGCCCATCGGCCCGGCGGCCATCTCGCGGAACAGGTTCTCGGTCACCGTGCGCGCGAACGTGCTGGCGCGCTCGTCGATCCGCTTGCGGGAGTGTGGGCCTCGCAAGCCCGCGCACCACGCCATCGTGCCGACGGCGAACACGCCAGCGCCGCTCGGCGCGGTGTAGTAGGTCATGTCCGAGTGCGTGTCGGCCTTCTGGAACTGCGGAACTGGTGTGTGCGCAACGACCTGGAGGTTGTGGGGTGTGCCGGCAACCGGGTAGGCGCGGTCGATCTCGGTGGCGACCAGGCCTGGGTAGGCGTCTCCGGCCCGCGCCCCGGTGCCGGAGAAGAGGAAGAACGACGGGTCATGCACGACGAGGTCTGCCTGGGCCGGGAACGCCTCGTAGAGCATGCCGGTCAGCGAGTTCTCCGGATCGGGGTGTGGCCGCTGTCGCCACTGCGCGGTCGTGTCAGGTTGGCCTCTATGAGGGTCCAGCGTGCTCGACTTGTAGCAGGTGACCAGGCGCGCCGACTCGTCGAGGCGCACGCGCCAGTAGAGCGCGTTGGCTCCGAGGAACGCCACGTTCGTGCCGGCGTCGCGCGCCGCCTCGACGTGACGTCGCATGGGGACCGTCCAGTACTCGTCATGACCCAGCGACACGACCCCGCGTGCGCCGGCGAGCAGGCCGGGGTCATGGTGCAGGTCCCAGGAGGTGACATACGCGAGATCGACATCGAGGCCCTCCGCGACGAGGATCGGCCCCTGCTCGAAGGAGAGCACCTTCGGTGCGCCACTGGTGTCGTAGGGACGGTCGAAGCTCACCGCGTAGGAGCGCGACGCGAGACTCCGGTCAGGCCCCTGGTAGAGGGAGTACCCGCCCCACGTGTTGTACGCCTGCTGGGTCAGTACCGACGACACGAGGACCAACCGGCCCGCCGTCGTGCGCGACCGCACCGTGAACGGCATGTAGCGGGCCCGGCCTCCAGCCTCCAGCCGGAACAGGTAGCACCCTTCCGGCCACCCCGTCGTCGAGACGCGCAGTGACTCGGACCACCGGCACCGGACGGTCCGGTGGCTGTCGACCACCGGCGCCGCCTGACGCGTTACCGGGAGCGGTGCCGACACCCAGACCTGCCTGGCGCCGACCCCGTCGTAGCTGCCCAGCCGGAAGGCTCGCACCGTGACGGGCCCGAGCGTCGAGCTGAGGCGCAGGGCGACGTCCTCGCCGGGAAGCACGGAGACCCGGTCGGTGTATCCGGCCAGGTCCATCTCGCCCGCCTGCTCCGCCTTGCCGATCCTCCAGCCGTGGGTTCCCGCTCGCGCGTTCTCGGCACGCACCCATCCCGGGCCTCCCGAGGCGGGCACGGGTCCAGTCGTCCTTGCGATGCCGGATGCAGCCGACCCGGTCGGCGGCGCCGTGTCCTGCCCGGTGCCGGAGCCGGGCGTGCAGGCGCCGAGGAACAGCCCGGTTCCGACGGCGAGCACCGCACGTCGCGACGGTTGTTGGCCGGTCTCTTCCTCCTGGGTCACGAGGCCAAGCTAGGCGGGCCGACAGGACGCCGGCTCGGCGCAGACTGGGAGCCCGCTGGACCGCCCGGCTGGCGACTGCCGTAACGGGTGGGACCGGGCGCTCACTCGACTGAGACGTCACGACCCGGCCCCGGGTCATCACGGTTCCGTGAGGGGTGGGACCGGGCGCTCACTCGACTGGGGACCCCGCTTCCGGGGTCGAGCGAGCATCAGTCGGTCCGGCCGGGCACCAGACCCGCCAAGGCGGCCAGGGCCTGGGTGAAGCACTCCTGCGGGGGCGTGACGAGCCCGGCCCCGACCTGACCGGTGCCGGCCACCTTTCCGGCCATACCGGTGTTGATCTGAGGCAGGATGCCGGTGCGCGCCACCGCGGCGACGTCGATCCCGGTCGGGGTGCCGCGGAACTCGAGGATCGGCACCTGGTAGGCCGTGTGCTCGCCGACCGTGATCTCGTACATCGTCTGGGTCGCCCGGAGCGCGAACGGCACATCCCCGCCGACGAACCGCACGATCGCCGGCGCAGCCGCCATCGCGAACCCGCCGATGCCGCCCGTCTCGGTGATGGCCGAGTCGCCGATGTCGGGGTTGGCGTCCTCGGGACCGTACGAGCCGAGGAAGAGCCCCTCGGGTGTGTTCGCCGGCCCGGTGAACCACGCGTCGCCCGTGCCTGACACGCGGATGCCGAAGTCGGTGCCGTTGCGAGCCATGGTCGTGACGACGCTCGACCCCGGGATCCCATGTGCCGCAAGAGTGCTCAGCTTGCAGGCCGGCATACCGAGGTTGAGGAAGAAGTGCTCGTTCGCACCCGAGAACCGCACGGCCTCGGCGATATCGGTGGACGAGGCGTCCGCGGTGATCATCGTCGGGAGGAGCTCACGCAGGAGCATGAGCGAGCCGGCGCGGTTGCGGTTGTGGCCCTCGTCGCCCATCTGGAGCATCTGGGCGATGATCGCCTTGATGTCGATGGCCCCCGAGCGGTCGACACGGGCCCGAACCGCCTGCTGGAGGATGGGGCCGAGGACGCTGTTCATCCATCGGAGCCGGTCGATGACCTCTGGCCCGTAGGCGCCGTAGCGCAGCACCTTCCCGAGGCCCTCGTTGAGCGAGCACCACGAGGCGTTGCCGTGCACCTCGTCCCGCAGCTCGTAGACCCACATCGACGGGCTGATGACACCCGCCATCGGCCCGACGGCGTCGCGATGGTGGCACGGCTCGAGGGTGATCCCGTCCCCACGCTCGAGGCGCGCCTCCGCCTCCTCCGGGGTGTCGGCGAGGCCTTCGAACAGCATCGCCCCGATTAGTGCCCCACGCAGCGGCCCGGAAGCCCGGTCGAACGTGATCGGCGGCCCAGCATGGAGGAAGGTGCCTCTCTCGAGCCCGAGGGCGGCAGCGGCGGGCCGGACATCGACCAGGTCGGCCCCCGCCGCCAGCATCCGCCGAAGCGCCTCCGCGTTCGCCGCGTCGCGGCGGTCGTCTCCGAGCACCCACGAAAGAGCCCCGGACGTGCGGGGCATAGGCGGCTGCCAGGCGGCCTCCGTGACCGGGACCGCCTGCGCGCGAAGGGAGTCCGCGAAAAGCGACACCCCGGCGCTCGCCACGGTCGGCTCCGTGTCGAGAAGGTCATGAAGGGAGCCACCTGCCGGCGACGCCGTTTCGTATGCCGTTTCGTATGCCGTTCCGTATGCCGTTCCGTATGCCGTTCCGTATGCCGTCCCGTCGGCGACTGCAGCGGGTTGCGCGTCGTATGCCGCAGGTGGGGTGTGACCGAGGAGCTCCAGGGCATGACGGGTCGCCTCGGCGTTCGACAGCATGACGGTCGCACCGGCCCCCATGAGCAGACCCGCCGACCGCTCCAGTCCCTGCGGGTCGGCCGTCGTCCCGGTGACCGACACGACGACCGGCAGGTTGCGCCCGGCACTCAGGGCGGTCTCGCGCGCGGCCCGGATCGCGTCAGCCAGCTCCGGAGCGGGGTCCGGGTGGGCACCGTGTCCGAGGACGAGGTCCAGAAGCAGCACGCCGCACGTCGGGTCCGCAGCCTCGCGGGCGATCCGCTCGATACGCAGCGTCGGGTCGATCATCGGATGAGCCCGTCCCCGGGTCATGGAGTCGTCTCCGAAGTCGATGACCACATGGCCCTGGTCGAGCAGGTCGTGACCGAGCGCGAGATCGGGCCGCAGCGGGATGTTGGACCTGATGTCGCCGAGCACGCCTGCCGCGATGAGCATCGCCTCGTCGGCGAGGGTGCCCCCGCAGAAGAGCCCTCGCAACGCCCGCCCCGGGCCCGCCAGGGCCTCGTCGGACGAGGCGCCCCGCCACTGCGGCCAGTCCTGGGCACCACCGACGACGCCCTCGACCGCAGCCGTCAGGTCCGCACGACCCGGCCCGAGCGTCGCCCAGCTGACCGGCTTGCCGAGCGCGGCGGCATACGACTCGATGTCTGAAAGCACTTCCGCCGCAGGGGGTTTCGAGACAACAACGATGCGCTCGGTAGCGGGATCCGCAGCAAGCGCGGCGAGCGCCTGCCTGGTCGACCTGCCTCCGACCGCGGAGGACAGGTCCCGGCCGCCGACGCCGAGGCAGTGGCTGATGCCCACGCCTGCGGCGTCGAGCAGGCACATCACCTGCTGGGCACCCGTGCCGGACGCGGCCACCAGGCCGACCGGTCCAGGGCGCACGACGTTCGCGAAGCCCAAGGCGGCACCACCGACGACAGCCGTGCCGCAGTCGGGACCCATGACGAGGACCCCAGCCCGACCCGCGGCGTCCTTGAGCCGGACCTCGTCCGCGGTGGGCACGCTGTCGGAGAAGACCATGACCGACACGCCCGCGCGGACAGCATCGAACGCCTCGGTCACCGCGAACTCCCCCGGCACCGACACGAGCGCGACGCTGGCGCCGGACGCCCTGAGTGCGCCCCCGAGCGTGTGGGCCGGCGGCGCCTCCCCCAAACCACCGGTCTGCGCGGCCGCGGTGCGGATCGCGGCCAGCGCCTCGTCGAGGGCGGCCCGGCCGTTGGCCACCCCGACATCAGTCCCCCGGATCGCGATGAGCAGGTCGTTGGGTCCGGCGTCAGCCGGCACGGCGAAGCCCATCGCGGCGATCAGCTCGAGATTGAGCTCGGTCGCCATCGCGACCTGCGCCGCCTCGACGCCCGCGGCCATGGCGACCGCGCGGGACACCTGCATCAGGCTGACGGAGTCGAAGTACGCGCCGGTCCTGCGCTCGAGGTGGTCAGCCACGTCGGGCTCCTTTGTGGGTCGGGTCGAGGGACTCGTCGAGCGCACGGAGGGCCCCCGCGACACCGGACACGAGGTCGCGGCCCGACGAGTGGCCGATCGCCTGCACCCGGTCGAGCACCGCGGCCGGGTCGGGTGACAGCGCCTGCGCCGGGTGTGCGGGCTCTGAAGCAGGTTCGTGCGCGTCAGGCCGGTCAGATGACCCGCCGGCGACGGCGAGGGTGACCAGGCGCACGACGTCCGGGACGGCATACCCGGTGGCGGCCGCGACGAGAAGGGCAGCGGAGAGGCTGGTCGTCGACCGCACGCATGCACCCACCGAGGTGCGGAGTGCGGCAAGCGCGCGACTCGCCCGCTCGTCGTCCACCGCGGCGAGAGTCAGCAGGACACCGCACAGGACGTCGTCCCCGCTGGGCGTCAGCCCGCGACCGGCGCCTACCAGGCCCCGCACCCCCTCGTCGACCGGACGCCCGGCAAGCGCATTCGAGGCCAGCTCGTGGGCGAGCTCGGCGAGCATCGCGTGGCCGGTGAGCTCGGGGTCGTGACGTGCGGTGAGCAGCGTGCCGAGTCCGCTCCGGGATGCCGCCCACGGAGCGGGCCGGACGCGCTCAGGCCGCCTGATCCGCGCGGCGACGATGTCGAGACCAGGCAGGTGCACGCGACCCGCGCCGACCACCACCTCGTGGCCCGGCTCGACTCCCCAGGAGACCTGCTCGGACCTGGCGGTCAGGTGCAGCCCGATGGGGAGCGCCACTGCGTCGGCCGCGAGCACCGCGAGGACACGGTCGTGGGCACCGAGGTCGAGGTAGACACACGTCGGGAAGGCGGCCAGCACCCGGCACGGGCGCGCCCGGCCCGAGACCGCAGCGGCGACGAGCGGCGACACCGAGGCCGGCAGCAGCGTGACGTCGAGCCCGTCACCCATGCCGCACCTCCTCGCCCCGCGGACGGCGCCGCGGTCTGGACGGCCCGTGTCGCGACGCTACCGAGGCTGGGTAGGGTGCGCTCATGGTGAGAGTTGCCAACGATCCGGCCCTGACGGACCGTGAGTTGCCAACCGATCGGGCGGGAGCCTCCGAGCCGGCGTATGCCGTGGGCTCCCCCGAGCGCGACGCCTCGGGGATCTCGCTGCGCCTCATCGCGGGGCTCGCGGCCACGGCCCACGGGTCCGTCCAGGCCTCCTCGCCGCGGCTCGACGTCAGCGTCGACGGGACGCTGCCTCTTCATGTCGCACTGCGGGACGCCGAAGCCGGCGCCAGCCTGCGCCACCGGCTCGTCCTCGCCGACGCGGCCGCCCTCGCGGACCACGCCGGCGACCCCGGCACCGCCGTCGATGCGCTGGAGAAGGCGGGTGCCGCAGGCATCGTCGTGTCGGGAGTCGAGCCCGCTGTCGGCACCGGGCGCGCCGGTCGGCTGCGCCAGGCGGCCCTGGACTCCGGCCTCCCAATCATCGACATCGCCCTGGACCGAATCGGCACCTTCACGACCGAGGTCCTCAGCGCCATCCTCGACCACCAGACGGCCACGCTGCGGCGCCTCGAGGACGCGGACCGGGCGCTCGTGCAGATCGTGCTGGCGGGCGGGTCGCTCGACGACCTGTGCGAGCAGGTCGTCGGCTTCCTCGACGGTGCCGCGATGGTGACCACGACGGACGGCAGGGTCATCGCCCGCGCCGGGTCCGCCACCGAGCTGGCCCACGCCGAGTCGCTCGACTGTTTCGACCGGACCGGGAGGCTGCTCACGGAGGCCGAGCCGATCGGGCCTCGCCCGGACGGGCCCGGCGCGCACCGCGCGGCGGTCCGCATCGTCGCAGGCCACCTCGACCACGGCGTGCTGATGGCGTTCTGCAGCCACCGCCGCCTGACCGTCGACGACGTGCGCCTGCTGGAGCGGGCCGCAACGGTGGCCGCCCTGGCGATCACCAAGGACCAGGCCGTGTCTGCGGTCGAGAGCAAGTACCGCGCCGAGTTCCTGCGCGACGCGCTCGCCGGACGCGCCGGCACGCCCGCCGACGCCGTCGCCCACGCCGCCTCCCTCGGGTGGGACATCGACCGCACGATGGTCGTGGTGGTCGCCGAGACCGACGAGGACGACGACCGGTCGACGCGAGATGCCGAGGAGGTCCGCTTCCTCCAGCAGCGGTTCGCGCGGGCCTGGACCCATGCGGTGGCCGTGCGCGACCCGCGCACCCCGGTGGTGGGCTTCAGCCGTGAGGTCGTCGCCCTGGTGGGGGTCCCGCGCGACGCGGACACCGACCGGGTCATGCGCACCGTC
Organism: Intrasporangium mesophilum; assembly: GCF_054783095.1. Classification (NCBI taxonomy): domain Bacteria; kingdom Bacillati; phylum Actinomycetota; class Actinomycetes; order Micrococcales; family Intrasporangiaceae; genus Intrasporangium; species Intrasporangium mesophilum. The sequence continues at coordinate 86,157 of NZ_BAAGRF010000019.1, forward strand.
GGCGAGCTGGTCCGTGTCGTGCGTGGCGACGGGGGCGGTGGCCGGCGCAGCTTCTCCGCGGGGGTCTCGCGGCCGATCACCTCCGTCGACCACCTCCCACAGGCCTACGAGGAGGCGCTCTCGGCCGTGTCCGTCGGCCGCCAGATGCACGGTGACGGCGCCCTGACGCACGTCGACGGCTTGGGGATCTACCGGCTGCTCGCCCTCGTGCCCGACAGCGCCGACCTGCGCCGGTTCGTGCACGAGTCCCTCGGCGAGCTGGCCACCGACGACTCACCCGAGAACGCCGGGCTCCGGCAGACCTTGTCGATCCTGCTCGACACGAACCTCAATGTCGCCGAGACGGCCCGGCTCCTCTTCTTCCACTACAACACGCTGCGGTACCGGATCGGCAAGCTCGAGAAGATGCTCGGCCCGTTCACGACCGACCCCGACCTGCGCCTGACGCTCGCGCTCGCGCTCAAGGTCCACCAGATGCGCGGCATCTGACCGGCTCCCCAGCCCGTGGGGGCTCGTCGGGGTGACCACACGACATGGGGTGGCTGCCAGCGGGACCGGGGTGGCCGGCATACGTCATGAACTGCCAGCCGGAGACCCTCGGCGTGTATCAACGTTTGACGAACGCTGTCCCCGGCCGCGGGAGTAGTTTTCGCCCATCCCGGAGTGGGATGTGATCCACGTCATGCCGCACCCGAGGGGTGTGGCAAGCATAGGAGTCGGAATGGCTTTGGGCTTGGGCTGGAAACTTCACGGGGACGGCAGGACCATGGGCCCCGACGACGTCGTCGCACCCGACGAACGACTGTCGTGGGGCAAGACCGTCGGGCTCGGTGCTCAGCATGTCGTGGCGATGTTCGGGGCGACCTTCGTCTTCCCGCTCGTCATGGGCCTCAACCCGCAGCTCGCGATCCTGATGAGCGGTGTCGCGACGATCTGCTTCCTGCTCATCGTCAACGGCAAGGTGCCGAGCTACCTCGGCACGTCGGCGAGCTTCGTCGGCGGCGTTGCGGCAATCCGGGCCCAAGGCGGGGACTCGGCCGAGGTCACCGGCGCGATCCTGGTCGCCGGTCTCGTCCTGCTGCTCGTCGGCGTCCTGATCCACTTCCTCGGGTCGGCAGTGCTGCACAAGGTGCTCCCGCCGGTGGTCACCGGTGCCGTCGTCATGCTGATCGGCTTCAACCTCGCACCGGTCGTCGCCAGCATCTACTTCCCGCAGGACCAGTGGGTGGCGCTGCTCGTCATGGTCTTCACGATCGTGTGCGCGGTCGCCTTCAAGGGCTTCGCCTCGCGCATCGCGGTCTTCCTGGCCCTGATCTTCGGGTTCGTCATCTCGTGGCTGTTCGACAAGATCTTCGGCCAGATCACGTCGTTCGACGCAGGCGCCGGCAAGGTCACGACGCACTTCCGCGTCAACTTCGACCAGCTCTCGTCGGCATCGTGGTTCGGGTTCCCGCCGTCGACGGGGACGCTCGGCGCCGACGGCAAGCCGCTGGTCGGCATCCATGCGCCGTCCTTCTCGGTCGCGGCGATCCTGCTCGTCCTGCCGGCGGTCATCGCCCTCGTCGCCGAGAACACCGGCCACGTCAAGGCCGTCGCCGAGATGACCGGCAAGGACCTCGACCCGTACATGGGCCGCGCAATCGCCGCCGACGGCTTCGGCACCGCCCTCGCCTCCTCGGTCGGCGGCTCCCCGACGACGACGTACGCCGAGAACATCGGGGTCATGGCGGCCACCAGGGTCTACTCGACCGCCGCGTACTACGTGGCGGCGATCGTGGCGATCCTTTTCGGCCTCTCGCCGAAGTTCGGCGCGCTCGTCTCGTCGGTCCCGGGCGGCGTGCTCGGCGGCATCACCGTCGTCCTCTACGGCATGATCGGCCTGCTCGGCGCCAAGATCTGGAAGGAGAACGGCGTCGACTTCGGCAACCCGATCAACCTCGTGCCCATCGCAGCCGGCATCATCATGGGCATCGGCAACGTCAGCCTCCAGATCACCGACAACTTCACCCTCGGTGGCATCGCGCTCGGCACGATCGTGGCCATCGCCGGGTGGCACCTGGCCAGGGTGATCGCGCCGGCGGAGCTCCGGGAGAAAGCCGAGGCCGCAGGCGGCACGATGATCTCGCTCGGCGAACGTGAGGGCGACTACGGCGACGCCGACGGGGTAGACGACCTCTACCAGGGCGGTGACCAGCGGTCCGGGTCGCCCCGCTGACCCGCTTCGGTCTCGCGTGGTGGGCCCCCGATGTCGCATCGGGGGCCCACCGGCGTGCTCGGCCGTGCTCGGGCGTGCTCGGGCGTGCTCGGATGTGCTGGACCCATCGCGCCGCGCCGGCAGGCACATGGCCGAGCACGGCAGGGTTGGGCACAAGATGCCAAAAGGCGCCGACCAGCGATGATCGACAATCCCTAGTCCGCGCGACAGACGAAAGGCAGGATCGGTTCGGTGAAGCCCGCCCCCTTCGTGCACCACGCACCACGCACCGTCGACGAGGCCGTCGCGACCCTGGCCGAGTTCGGCCACGACGGCAAGATCCTCGCAGGTGGGCAGAGTCTCGTGCCGATCCTCAACATGCGCCTGGCCACGCCGGGCCACATCGTCGACATCAACCGCGTCGCCGGCCTGGACGCGATCGAGGTGTCCTCCGCGTCGGTGCGGGTCGGTGCGCTCGTGCGGCACACCGCGCTGGAGCGCTCCGAGGAGGCGTATGCCGCATCGCCGGTCCTGCGCGAGGCGCTGGGCTACGTCGCCCACCCGGTCATCCGCAACCGCGGCACGACGGTCGGGTCGCTCGCCCACGCGGACGCGGCGGGCGAGCTGCCGGCCGTCCTCGCTCTCACGGACGGCTACGTCGAGGCGGTCGGGCCGGCCGGCGCACGTGACATCCACTGGCCCGACTTCTTCCGCGGCCCGCTGGAGACCGCACTCGGCCACGACGAGCTCGCGGTCGCGGCCCGGTTCGGGCGCTTCGCCGCGGGCTCGGGGACGGCGTTCGAGGAGGTGGCTCGCCGCCACGGCGACTACGCGCTCGCCGGGGTCGCGGTTGCGCTCACGGTGACCGATGGCGTGGTCACGGGCGCACGAGCCTCGTTCGTCTCCGTCACCGAGGTCCCGTCGGTGCTCGACCTCGGCCCGGTCCTCGGCGAGGTCACGGCCGAGCCGGCGTCCGCGGCCTGGGTGGCTGCGGTCGATGCGGCGGCCGAGGCCGCGCGTGGCCACGTCGAACCGGAGTCGGACATCCATGCGACCGCCGAGTATCGCCGGATGCTGGCGGGAGAGCTGACCCGGCGTGCACTCCGCAGAGCCGTCGAGCGGGCCACCGACCACCCCGCACCGAACGCGGCGTTCGGTGCCGAAAGCGGAGTCACACCGATGAGCTCGACACCGAACGCCGCGTTCGGGCAGGAAGGGAGGTCGTGATGGGCGGCTTTGAGGCCGAGGCGGCGGCGGAGACGCTGCACGACGTGAGCGTCACGGTCAACGGGGTCCGCCGCTCTGCGTCCGTCCCCGCCAGGCGCCTGTTGTCCGACTTCCTGCGACACGACCTGGAGCTCACCGGCACGCATGTCGGCTGCGAGCACGGCGTGTGCGGTGCCTGCACCGTCCTCGTCGACGGGGCGCCGATGCGCTCCTGCCTCATGTTCGCCGTCACGGCGCAGGACCACGAGATCACCACCGTCGAAGGGCTCGCGTCGGCGCCGGACGCCCGGGACACGCCGAGCGGGCACGTGATGAGCCCCGTCCAGCAGGCCTTCGCCGAGTGCCACGGGCTGCAGTGCGGCTTCTGCACCCCCGGGTTCCTCACGACGGTCACGGCATACCTCGAGGAGAACCCCTCGCCGACCGCAGAGGACGCACGTGACGCCATCTCGGGGAACCTCTGCCGGTGCACCGGCTACCAGAACATCGTCAAGAGCGTGCTGCGCGCTGCGGAGATCCGAGCCGAGCGGCATACCCTTGTCGGAGAAGGGGACCCGGCATGACGACACAGATGTTCGGGGCGCCGGTCAAGCGCAAGGAGGATCCGCGGCTGGTCACCGGCGGCGGGCGGTTCCTCGACGACCTCGGCCACCACGCCCTGGCCGCCGCGTTCGTCCGCAGCCCGCACGCCCACGCGCGGATCGTCGACGTGGACGCGACGGACGCGGTCGATGTCGAAGGCGTTGTCGGCATCTACGTCCACGAGGACCTCCCCGGACGCGTCGGTGAGCCCCTCCCGCTGCTCATCCCGCACCCGACGCTGACGCACGGCCGCACCGGCTACGCCCTCGCCAAGGACGAGGTCAACCACGTCGGCGAGCCGGTCGTCATGGTCGTCGCAACGGACCGCTACGTCGCGGAGGACGCCTGCCAGCGGATCCGCGTCAAGTACGCACCGCTGCCGGTCGTCGTGGGCATCGAGGCGGCGCGCGACGCGGAAAGGCTTGTGCACGAGGACGTTCCGGGCAACATCGCCGCCCACATGACGCAAGAGGTGGGCGACGTCGACGCTGCGATGTCCGCCGCCCCGCACACCCTCACCCTCGACCTCGACATCGAGCGCAGCGCCAGCACGCCACTGGAGGGTCGCGGGGTCTACGCCCGATGGGACGACGAGAAGGGCGAGCTGCGGATGTACTCGTCCACGCAGACCTCCACGGGCGTCCGCGCGGCGGTCGCCGCCAAGCTGGACCTGCCTCTCGCGAAGGTCGAGTGCATCGCGCCCGACGTGGGCGGCGGCTTCGGAGTCAAGATCGTCCACCCCTGGCCGGAGGAGGTGCTGGTCCCATGGGCCGCGCGGCTGCTCGACCGTCCGGTGAAGTGGACCGAGGACCGGCGTGAGCACTTCGTCGCCGCAGCACACGAGCGTGGCCAGCTCCAAAAAGTGACGGTGGGATTCGACGACGACGGCCGGCTTCTCGCCCTCGACGTCAAGCTGTGGCACGACAACGGCGCCTACACGCCCTACGGCATCATCGTGCCGATCATCACCTCGACCCAGCTGCTCGGGCCGTACAAGCCGGGCACCTACCGGTGCGAGTTCTGGTCGCTCTACACGAACACCGTCCTCGTCACGCCGTACCGCGGTGCCGGCCGCCCGCAGGGGTGCTTTGCCATGGAGCGCACCATGGACGCCATCGCCGACGAGCTCGGCCTCGACCGGGCGGAGGTCCGCTCCCGCAACTTCATCCTCCCGGCCGAGATGCCCTACGACCACGGGCTGCTGTTCCAGGACGGGCGGCCGCTCAAGTACGACTCCGGCGACTTCCCCGCGACCCTTGCCAAGCTCAAGGAGCTCGTCGGGTGGGACGACTTCGCCGAGTACCGCGCCGCCGCGCAGGCGCACGGGCGGCGCGTCGGCCTCGGGATCGGCTGCTACGTGGAGGGCACGGGCGTCGGACCATACGAGGGCGGTCACATCCAGATCGAGACGAGCGGCCGGGTGAACGTGTCGACGGGCCTGACCTCGCAGGGCCAGGGCCACGAGACGGTCTTCGCGCAGATCGTCGCCGAGGAGCTCGGTGTCCGTCTCGAGGACGTCTTCGTGACGACCGGCGACACCCGGAAGATGGCGTATGCCGTGGGCACCTTCGCATCGCGAGCCGCGGTCATGAGCGGCAGCGCGATCGCGCTGGCGGCGCGCAACGTCCGCGCCAAGGCGCTGAAGATCGCCGCTGACGCCCTCGAGGTGTCGCCGGCCGACCTCGAGATCGTGGAAGGGACCGTACGGGTCAAGGGCGCGCCGTCGACGTCGATGTCGCTCGGGACGGTGTCGGTGCTGTCCAACCCGCTGCGCTATGCGTTCGACGAGGCCGCGCAGGCGGCCACCCAGTTCGCCGGGACCTTCGACCCGGACAAGCCGCCGGTCGCCGACGACGAGGAGCCCGGTCTCGAGGGCAAGGACTTCTACTCCCCAACCCAGGCAACGTTCGCCAACGGCATGCATGCGGCCGTCGTCGAGACCGACCCGGTGACGGCCGAGATCCGGATCCTGCGCTACTGCGTCATCCACGACTGCGGCCCGATGATCAACCCGATGATCGTCGAGGGCCAGGTGCACGGCGGCGTGGCCCAGGGCGTCGGCGGCGCGCTCTACGAACGGATGGACTACGACGGGTCCGGGCAGCTGCTCAACGCGTCGTTCATGGACTTCCTCATGCCCTACGCCTCCGAGGTGCCCACCATCGAGACCGACCACCTCGAAACCCCCTCACCTCTGAACCCCTTGGGGATAAAGGGAGCCGGCGAGGCGGGCTGCATCCCGGTGACGGCGGTCATCGCTTCGGCGATCGAGGATGCCGAGGGCTTCCCGATCACCCGGATGCCGATCTCGCCCAACGACCTATGGGAGCTGCGCCAACGCCACGCCGCCGGCGACATCCCCTCCCTCCACCGTGCCACGACCGGCCCGAGCGGCAGCGACGCCGCGAGAACGAAGGAGCCCTCATGAAGATCACTGGATCGGCAAACCTCGCCGCCGAGCCGCAGCAGGTGTGGGACGCCTTCCACGACCCGGCCGTCCTCGCCCGGTGCCTCCCGGGGTGCAACCGGCTCACCGAGCTCGGACCCGACCGCTACGCCATGACGGTGACCGCCGGCGTCGCGGCGATCAAGGGGACCTACGACGGCGAGGTCGCGCTGCTCGACCCACAGCACCCCGAGATGTTCACGATGAAGGCGTCGGGCGCCGGCGCGCCGGGCACGGTCGACGCAGACGTCGTCGTGCGGCTGGCCCCGGCCGCAAGCGGAGGTACCGAGCTGACGTACGACGCCGACGCGGCAGTGGGCGGCATGATCGGCGGGGTCGGGCAGCGGATGCTCGCTGGAGTCACCCGCAAGATGGCCGGTCAGTTCTTCGCTGCCGTCGACGCCGACATCGCGGGCGTGGCACCGTTCGCCGTCGTCGGCGCCGCGTCCCCCACGACCCCGCTGGCGACCGCCGGTGCGGGCGCACCCAGCGCGGCGAACGGCATACCCGCCGCGGTGAGCGCGCCTCTGGGCGGGGTGGGGACGGTGTATGCCGGCCGGTCGGCCACGCAGGAGAGCTCGCGCATGCGCGACTACGCCCTGGGCGTCGTCTCCGGCGGTGCCATCGCGCTCGTCGGCGTCGTCGTCGGCTGGGCGATCGGGAGGGGCTGACATGCGTGCGTTCACGGCTGCAGCCGTCCAGGTGGCCCCCTATCCGGGCCCGCTCACCGAGCGCTCGGTCCGCGAGAACGTCTCCCGCTGTGTGGAGGTCACGCGCCGCTGCGTCGACGCGACGGGTGCCGAGCTGGTCGTTCTCCCCGAGACGGCGACGACGGGCTTCACCCCGGGGCGCACCAAGGAGGAGCTCTGGGACCTCATGACCGAGCTGCCGGGCGCGTTGCTCGAGCCGTTCCAGGAGGTGGCCCGCGAGGCCGGGGCGCACGTCTGCGTCGGCACCTACGAGCGAGGGCCTGAGCGGGGCATCGTCTACAACTCCTCCGTGCTGGTCGACCCCTCCGGCGCGCTGCTCGGCGTCTATCGGAAGACTCACCCGTTCTGCTCCGAGATCGTGAGCAACGGCGGCTGGGTGACACCCGGCGACACCGTCACCGTGTGCGACACCGACCTGGGCCGGATCGGGATGATCATCTGCTTCGACGGCGACTACCCTGAGCTCTCGCGCATCCAGGCGGTGCAGGGCGCCGAGGTGATCTGCCGGCCCTCTGCCCTGCTGCGCTCGGCCGACATCTGGGACCTCACCTCGCGGGCCCGCGCCTACGACAACCACGTCTACGTCATCGGTGCGAACGCCGTCGGGGCCGACCCGGCCGGCGCCCTCTACTTCGGCAACTCCCACATCGTGACGCCCATCGGGCACATCGTCGCCAAGGCCGCCACCCACGAGGGCTGGGTCTCGGCCCGCCTCGACCCGGCAGAGGCTCTGGCGTCCCTGACTCCCGGGTCCAGTGTCGGTCAGGCCTTCGACCATCTGCGGGACCGCAACCTCGACCTCATCCGCAAGCACCGGGACGAGCTCGAGCGCCCGGCGGAGACGTCGTTCGCCCATGCCCCGATCCACCGCGGCGACGCAGGCTGAGTCGGGTCAGGAGGCGACCGGCCCGGGGTGGGCCTCGGGGTTTGGTGCCCCAGGACCAGGCGTTCCGGGGCTGGGCGTTCCGGGGCTCGGCGCCTGCGGGGTGGTGGCCTGTGAGGTCGGGGCGGCGGCTCCGGCGGCGGCTCCCGCGGCGGCTGCGGCGGCGGCTCCCGCGGCGGCGGCTCCGGCGGCGGCTCCAGTGGCGACTGCCTGGGCCTCTGGGACCTCGGTCGCGGTGGCCGCCCAGTCGTAGATGACCGAGGTCCGGAAGAGGAGGTCGGCCGCCGAGCGGTTCTCGGGACTGACCACCACCCAGAACAGGACCAGCGGGACCAGGACGCACAGCGCTGCCCGCAGCAGAGCGACCCCCGGCCGCACCCGGCCGCCGTGCGCATTGACGACACGCAGCCCGAGCAGGCGGGCGCCGTAGGTGCGCCCTGTCGTGGCCCAGGCCAGTGCCAGGTAGACGATGAGCAGACCCAGCAGTGCTGCGAACAGGACCGCGAAGGGCACGTCGATGAAGCTGAACGTGCGCGGGTCGACGACGAAGACGAAGCCGACGACGGCGGCATACCCGATGGCGACGCCGAGGATCCCGATGACGAGGTCCACGCACGCCGCGAGCACGCGGGTCACGATGCCGGCGCGGTGCCCTTGGACCGAACGCAGCCCCTTGGGCACGATGAGCAGCGCGGTGGGGTCGTGCGGTGGAGTCGCCGATGGTGTCTGCATGGCACCCTCACCCCGTCGCCGGTGGAGTGCCGGAGTCTGTACGGTCGGACTCTGCGCTGCCGGACTCTGCGGGAGCGGGCTCCGCTGGGCCGGACGCGGGCGATGCGGGCGGGGCGGGCGATGCGGGCGCGACTGCGGAGACGTCCGCGCCGTTGGGGCCTGGCGCGGCGATCGCGGCTGGGATCGGCTCGGCGGTCACCAGCAGGGGGACGTGGTTGACGGACCCGGGCGCGCGGTTCGGCCGGCGCAGCAGCCGGTCGACGATGTGGGCCACCCGCTCGTCCGCGCTGATCCCCTGACGCCGAACCTCCCGGATGCCCTCTGAGGCCATCGACCCAGTCGAGCTGCGGATGATCCCCGGCAGGTCGATGCCCTCGACGATGAACTCGGCAATCTCGATGAGGTCGATCTTGGCGATGATGGCGTCGATGTCGAGCCGGTCGACGATCGCGCCGATGTCGACCCGCGCCACGATCGCGTCGATGTCGAGGCGGTCGACGATCGCATCGAGGTCGAGCCGGTCGACGATCGCGCCGATGTCGAGCCGGTCGACGATCGCATCGAGGTCGACCCGCGCCACGATCGCGTCGATGTCGAGCCGGTCGACGATCGCGCCGATATCGAGCCGGTCGACGATCGCGCCGATGTCGACCCGGGACACGATCTCGTCGATGTCGAGCCCGTCCACGATCGACTCGATGTCGACCCGCCCGACGATTGCGTCGATGTCTACGTCCTCGACGATGGCGTTGAGGTCCACGTTGCTGCGGACGATGTCCGTGAGGTCGACGAGCCTCAGCGCCCTGTCGACGACGATGGGCGCGACGTGGAACGCAAGCAGCCGGAGGCGGTCGGTCGACTGCCACCGCCACATCGTCCCGGTCTCCACGAGGTCGGTGGCCCACCGCTGCCCCGCCACACCCTGCACCACGCCCCGGGTCAGCCCGAGCGGCAGCTCGAGCAGGGGCGTCAACGGAGCCGCCACGGAACGCAGGGTCAACCGTGCGATCCGGGCCTGGTCAGCAGCCACCACGACCAGACCCAGCATGGCGTCGAGGAGGGCGGAGGCGGCCTGTGCGAGACCCTCCGCGGTCGAGTGCCCGTCCGAGGGCGACGGTCCTGGGTGGCCGGCGGCCACGTTGGCACCTCCTCGTCAGGGAGGATCGTGTGAGAGGACTCAATCGTGCGGGTCCGCCGGACCAGGGCGCGTCATCCCCCACGGGTGATCCCGACAGCGCGCCGAAGGTCGCGTCCGAATTGCCCTCACTATTATCACTTAGGTGCCTAAGTGATAATAGTGGCGAGATCCGGAATCACTTAGCCGACGGTTGGCTGGCGCCTGCCTGGTTCGGCGGCCGGCACCGATCCGCCAACCCCGGGAGGGTTTCGGGCATGGCGAGGGTTGGCACCAGGACCTCGATCCGTTGGCAGTTTGTGACAACGCAGAGCTCGCCGGAGCGCCGGTTGAATCCTGACCATGACTGGTGGGCTGACTGGTGGGCTGACTGACGTGGCGACGGGTGGGCCGAGGGAGCCGCGGCGGATCCGCATCGGCATCGACACGGGCGGGACGTTCACCGACGTCGTCGCCCTCGACGAGGACTCCGGCGAGCTGGTGACCACCAAGACCCCGTCGACGCCGGCCAACCCGGCAGACGGTTTCATCAACGGCGTCCGCAAGGTGCTGGACCTGATGGGCGCCTCGGGTGAGGACGTCACGGCCGTGTCGCACGGCACGACCGTCGCGACCAACAAGCTGCTCGAGGGCAAGGTCGAGGCGCTGGGGTTCATCACGACCGAGGGGTACGAGTTCGTGCTCGAGATCGCCCGCCAGGCGGTGCCCGACGGCTACGGCAACTCGTACTTCTGGGTCAAGCAACCGCGGATCGTCCCCGCGGACCGCGTCAAGACGGTAGGCGGTCGGATCGACTTCGAGGGCAAGGAGATCCGCCCGTTCGACGGGGAGGACGGGGTCAGGGCGGCGCGGTGGTTCCGCGACCGCGGCATCACCACGATCGGGGTCTGTCTGCTCCATTCCTACGCCAACGACGCCCACGAGCGCGCCCTGCGCGACATCCTGCGGCGTGAGCATCCGGACGCTGTCGTCTCGATCAGCTCGGAGGTCCTGCGCGAGTACCGCGAGTACGAACGCTCGATGACGACCCTCGTCGACGCGGCGGTCAAGCCGAACGTCTCCCGGTACGTCTCGAACATCCACGCGCGCCTCGACCAGTTCACGGGTGGGTCGCCGATCCCGTTCTACGTCATGAAGTCCAACGGTGGCGTGCTGTCCGCCGACGAGGTCGTCCACCAGCCGATCACGACGGTCCTGTCCGGGCCGGCCGCGGGCGCGCTCGGCGCGGGTCTCATCGCGAGCCGCGCCGGGTTCGACAAGGTCCTCACCTGCGACGGCGGGGGCACGTCGACCGACGTGTCGGTCGTGCTCGCCGGGGAGCCCACGCTGACGACGGAAGGCACGGTCGGGGCGTACCCGAGCAAGATCCCGATGATCGACGTCGTCACCGTGGGTGCCGGCGGCGGGTCCATCGCGTGGATCTCACCCGAAGGCACCCTCAAGGTCGGACCGCAGTCGGCGGGTGCGGACCCAGGGCCGCTGTGCTACGCCAAGGGCGGCACCGAGCCGACGATCACCGACGCCCACGTCACGCTCGGGCGCATCCCGCCGCACCTGCTCGGCGGCGAGATCCCACTCGACGTCGAGGCGGCACGCTCCGGGATCAGCGCGCTGGCCGACCGGCTCGGACTCGACTTCGAGCACTGCGCCACCGGCATCCTCGAGATCTCCGCGTGGAACCAGGCCAACGCGCTCCGCCAGGTGTCGGTCAAGCGCGGGCTCGATGTCCGCGACTTCATGCTCACGACGTTCGGGGGGTCGGGCTCGCTGCTCGCCTGCCGCCTCGTCGACATCCTCGGGCTGGCCGGCGTCGTCGTCCCCCAGAACCCCGGAAACGTCTCGGCCTTCGGGCTGCTCACCGTCGACGTCAAGAACGACTACGTGCAGACGGCGGTCGCCAAGCACCGGTCCCTCGACCACGCCGCGGTCCAGAAGACCCTCGACGAGCTGACCGACCGCGCAGCCAAGGCCCTTGATGCAGAAGGCTTCCCACGCGAGTCGCACCGCTACGTGCGCACCGTCGACCTGCGGTACTTCGGCCAGGCCTACGAGGTCCGCGTCCCCGCCCCCGACGGGCCCGTCGACGAGCGGTATGCCGCTGCCGTGGCCGACCGCTTCCACGACGAGCACCGCGCGCTCTACGGTTACGATTTCCGCGGCGACGACACGCAGCAGGTGGAGTGGGTCAACCTGCGCGTCACCGGGATCGGCCCGATCACCCGCCCGGAGCTGCGCGAGATCCCTTCTGCCCAGGACGGTTCCGCAGCGATGCCGGACATCGAGCGGCGCGCACTCCGGAGCCGACGGCCCGTGTGCTTCGACGCGGCCGACGGCTACATCGACACCGCCGTCTGGTGGCGCGCGGACCTGCTCGCCGGGGACACCGTCAGCGGCCCGGCCATCATCGAGGAGTTCGGCTCCACGGTGCCAGTCCACCCCGGTTTCGGCGTGCGCGTCGACACCTTGGGCAACCTCGTCATCACGAAGGAAGCGGTCTGAGATGTGCTCCTCCCCCGTCAACCCGGCTGGGCTGCCCACGGCATACGAGCACGGCAACCGGCTCACCGCCGAAGGAACGACCGTCGACCCGATCCTCGTCGAGATCGTCGAGGGCACGCTTGCGAGCGTCGAGATGGAGGTCGAGACGGCCATCGCGCGCACGTCACGGTCGCCGATGATCCGCGACGCACACGACTTCCGCGCCGGCATACACGACCGGCAGCTGCGCAAGCTCACGGGCCGTTCCTACAGCGCGCTCGTGCACCCCGTCGTGCGGGACTTCCCCCTCGCCGAGATGAGCGAGGGCGACGTGTTCTTCCACAACGACGTCTACGAGTCGGAGGGCGGCATCGGACACCTGCCCGACCTCTGCGTCACCGTGCCCGTCTTCTCCGACGGCGAGGTAGTCGCCTTCGTGCAGGCGTTCGGCCACCACGACGACATCGGTGGAGCGGTGCCGGGATCGATGCCGAGCAACGCGACCACGGTGTTCGAGGAGGGCCTCTCCGTCCCGCCGATCAAGCTGTGGGACAAGGGATCTCCCAACCTGGCGGCTCTACGGATCATGACCCGCAACAGCCGGATGCCCGACAGCCTGGCCGCGGACCTCGACGCCGAGTGCTCGGCCTGCCTCATGGGCGCGCGGCGGCTCTCCGAGCTCTTCGAGCGCTATGGGCGCGACACCATCGAGGCAGCCTTCGACGCGATCCTCGACAAGACCACCGAGACGTACCGGCGCGAGATCCTCAGCAAGATCCCCGACGGCACCTACGTCTGGGAGGACTACGCCGAGCACGACGGCGTCGACGAACCCATGCTGCACACACAGCGGATCACCCTGACGAAGACCTCGACCGGTGGACCCGGCCGCTCGGACCTCTACCCCGACGGCGGCCCCAGGCTCGTCATCGACTTCACCGGCACGGCTCCGCAGGCCAAGGGCCCGATCAACCACTGCGGCGACTATGTCGGCGGCAACTTCCTCAAGAAGTGGCTCGCGCCGATCCTTCGCAACCTCGCCGACACGCCCGAGCGCATGGCCGAGCTCGACGTCAACGAGGGTGTGGTTCCGCTCATCGAGATGCGGTTCCCCGAGAAGGGCACGCTGCTCACCCCGATCTACCCGGCACCGACGAACGCCCGGACCTTCGTCATCCTGCGCCTGCTCGGGGTGCTCGCCGGCGTCGTGGCCAAGGCCGTCGACGGACGGATGCCGGCCGACCAGGAGACGATCCGCTACACCGGCGTCTACGGCAAGGACCGCGACGGCAACGACTACCTCATGCGCGAGGTGCTCGGCGGCGGCTCGGGTGGTCGCTACTACGCCGACGGCGAGGACACCATCCACGTCGTCCCCGACAGCCGGAACCTGCCGACCGAGTTCACCGAGAGCCGGTTCCCGTTCCTCGTCGAGCGTCTCGGGCTCGCCGTCGACTCCGCCGGCGCGGGCCGGTATCGCGGCGGCCTCGGCTACGAGAAGCACATCCGGATGCTCCAGGATGCGCACTTCATGTCGATCGCCGACCGCTCGATCCTGTCGTGCTGGGGCGTCAAGGGTGGCCGGGCGGGCCGTCCGTTCGAGGTCACCATCGACGTGGGCGGGCCCGACGAGCGTGTCGTCGACGCACTGGCCAACGCCGAGACGGTCCGGGCCGGCCAGGTCATCCGGATCCGCACCACCGGTGGCGGCGGCTGGGGTGACCCCCTCGACCGGCCCTACGAGGAGGTGGAGCGCGACCTGCGTTGGGGCAAGGTGTCGTTCGAGGGCGCGCGCAGCGACTACGGCGTCGTCGCGAGCGGCGACCGTGACGCGCCGGTCGTCGACGTCGAGGCCTCCGACGCGCTGCGGGCCTCCCTGCGCTCAGCACGCGATGCCGAGCCGCAGCCGTTCTTCGACCGGGGGCCCGGCTATGCCCGGCTCGCCGGCGGAGCCCGCTCGGCGGAGTACGACTGGCTGTGACCGCGGCTGCCCCACCCGGCGAGGTCCTCGTCGTCGGCGCGACCGGCAAGACCGGGCGCGCCGTGACCCGCGCCCTGGTGGCCCGCGGCGCTGCCGTGCGCGCGCTGATCCACCGGCCCGACGGGTCGCCCACGGCGTATGCCGCCGGGGCCACGTCCGCTGTCGTCGCTGACCTCGACACGGGGCAGGGCCTGGAGGAGGCGATGGACGGGGTCGGCGCCGTCTACCACCTGGCCCCGAACGTCCACCCGGACGAAGTCGGCATCGCATCGAGAGTCGTCGAGTCTGCCTGTGCCGCAGGCGTTTCGCGGTTCGCATTCCACTCCGTGCTGCATCCCCACGACGCGTCCATGCCGCACCATCTGCGCAAGGCGGAGGCGGAGCGGGCGATCCGCGCCCGACTCGGCGCCGCCACGATCCTGCGCCCAGCGGCATACCACCAGAACCTCGTCGAGGCCGCACTGCGCGGCCGGCTCGAGGTCCCCTACTCCGTGGACGCGCCCTTCACCAACGTCGACCTCGACGACATCGCCGAGGTGGCCGCGCTCGTCCTGACCGACCACCGTCACGCGGGCGCGACCTATGACCTCGCCGGACCCGAGGCGCTTTCTGTGCGCGAGCTCGCCGGCATCGCGAGTGCGACGCTCGGACGACCGGTCGATGTCACCACGCAGGCGATCGGAGACTGGCTCGCGGGGCCCGGTGCCGGCCTTTCCCGCCAGGCCCGCGACGACCTCGCCGCGATGTTCCGGGCCTACGACCGCGACGGCCTGGTCGGGGACTCCACCATTCTCGGGGCCCTGCTCGGACGGCCTCCCCACACCTGGGCCGAGGTGCTCAGGACCGCCTCGACGGCCTCGGCGAGATAAGGTCGAAGGAAGGCGGGGTCCAGGTCGAAGCCGGAACCGGCGGAAGGAGTCACCGTGGGACTGGGAGTTCTCCTGGCAGTGATCGGCGCGATCCTCACCTTTGCCGTGCGCGCCCACACCTCCGTCATCAACATCACGGTGGTCGGCATCATCCTCATGGTCGCGGGAGCCGGGCTGATCATCCACGCTCGCCGCGGCACTCGTCGCGAGCGCATCGTGACGCGCGAGGAGGTCCAGCCGGGCTCGTCGACGCCGACACAGACAGTGACCAGGGTCATCGAGGAGCGCGAGATCGAGTGACCCCGGCTGCCCGCGGCGGCCTGCGGACCCTACGGGCACAAGTGACAACGGGACGGGCCCGGTTGGGCAGGAGGTGACAACGCGCCCGCTCTGCGCGGCTCCCTACGCTCTCGTCATGACGACCGATGCCCGAGGGCGCCGCCCGGACGGAGACCCCCGATGAGGGTGCTCGTCGCGCTCGGGGGCAACGCCATGACGGGCCCCGACGGCAGTGCCACGCCTCTGGCGCAGCGCACCGCCATCGCCGCGGCCATGGAGCACGTCGCCGAGCTCGTCGAGGCAGGACACGAGGTTGTGCTCACCCACGGCAATGGGCCACAGGTCGGCAACCTGCTGGTCAAGAACGAGCTCGCCGCCCACGTCGTCCCGCCCGTCCCGCTCGACTGGTGCGGCGCTCAGACACAGGGGACGATCGGCTTCACGATGCTCGACACCCTCGAGGCGTCGCTGGCCGCCCGCAGCCTCTCACGGCCCGTCGCCGCGCTCGTCAGCCGCACGCTCGTCGAGGCGGACGACCCCGGGTTCACCCACCCCACCAAGCCGATCGGCCGGTATCTCACCCGCGAGCAGGCGCAGCAGCTCATCGACCACGGCGAGCGCTGGGAGGACCGCGGCGAGAAGGGGTGGCGTCGTGTCGTGGCCTCCCCCGAGCCCGTCGAGGTGCTCGAGACCTCCACCCTGCTCACGCTGCTCGACGCGGGCTACATCGTGGTCGCGGCCGGCGGTGGCGGCATACCGGTCGTTCGCGGCCCCCACGGGCGGGTCCACGGCGTCGAGGCGGTCATCGACAAGGACCTGACCGCCGCACTGCTCGCGCGGTCGGTCCACGCCGACGTCCTCGTCATCGCCACCGACGTGCCCCACGCTGTCGCCGCCTACGGCACCCCCGAGGCTCGCGAGCTCGGCCACGTCAGCCTCGAGGAGATGGAGAGGTATGCCGCGGAAGGCCACTTCGCGTCCGGCTCCATGGGCCCGAAGGTGGAGGCCGCACTCCGTTTCGTGCGCTCGGGCGGCAGCCGCTCCGTGATCACCGCGCTCGAGCTCATCGCCGAGGCCGTTGATGGGCGGATCGGCACCGTGATCGAAAAGTCCTCTGCCCCAATCGAACCCAGCGCTCCAGCAGACCCAGCATCAGAAAGGTGAGTCCCGTGCCCGACGCCATTGAGGTACGCAAAGTCCCCATCCACTCGGTCGCCGACGCGAGCGAGCTCGCCAAGCTCATCGACGACGGTGTCATGGAGGCCGGACGGGTCATCGCCATCATCGGCAAGACCGAGGGCAACGGCGGCGTCAACGACTACACCCGCATCATCGCCGACCGCGCCTTCCGCGAGGTGCTCGTCGCCAAGGGCGCACCGGCCGAGCAGGTGAAGCAGGTGCCGATCGTCTGGTCCGGCGGCACCGACGGCGTCATCAGCCCGCACGCCACGATCTTCGCCACGCTGCCTCCCGAGAAGGCCGAGCAGTCCGACGACCTGCGCCTCACGGTCGGCTTCGCGATGAGCGAGCCGATCAAGCCGGAGGAGATCGGCTATGTCGCGATGATCGAGAAGGTCGCGGACGCCGTGAAGGTGGCCATGGAGCGCGCGGGCATCACGGACCCCGCCGACGTGCACTACGTGCAGACCAAGACGCCGCTGCTCACGATCCACACGATCCGCGATGCGAAGTCGCGCGGTCACCAGGTCTGGACCGAGCACACCCACGAGTCGATGGACCTGTCCAACGGCACCACGGGCCTCGGAATCGCCGTCGCCCTCGGCGAGATCGAGATGCCCACCGACGCCGACGTCATGCACAACCGGTCGCTCTACTCCTCCGTGGCCTCCTGCTCCTCGGGAGTCGAGCTCGACCAGGCGCAGGTCGTCGTCGTCGGCAACGCCCGAGGCGTCGGCGGCCGCTACCGAATCGGCCACTCGGTGATGCAGGATGCCCTCGACGCCGACGGCATCTGGGCGGCGATCAAGGACGCGGGGCTCGACCTGCCCGAGCGGGCGCACTGGACCGACATCGACGGCCGGCTCGTCAACGTCTTCCTCAAGTGCGAGGTCAGCCAGGACGGCACCGTCCACGGCCGCCGCAACGCGATGCTCGACGACTCCGATGTGCACTGGCACCGTCAGATCAAGTCGTGTGTCGGCGGCGTCACCGCTTCGGTCACCGGTGACCCTGCGGTCTTCGTGTCCGTCTCGGCCGCGCATCAGGGTCCCGACGGTGGCGGTCCGGTGGCGGCGATCGTCGACCTCGGCGAGGGCGAATCGACCGGCTACCGCTGGACCCGCACCCCCTGACCCGCACCCCCTGACCCGCACCCCCTGACCCGCACCCCCTGACCCGCACCCCTGACCCGACCCCCTCACCCGCACCCCCTGACCCGGGCGCACTCCCCGGCAACACACCCGGAAACCGCGAACTCCTGCTAGTTGCAACCAGCAGGAGTTCGCGGTTTCCGGGTGTGTTGCGGAGTCAGGGGCGGAGGTTCGTCAGTGGGCGAAGTGGCGGGTGCCGGTGAAGTACATCGTCACGCCCGCCGCGCGGGCCGCCTCGATGACCTCCTCGTCGCGGATCGACCCACCCGGGGCCACGACGGCCTTGACGCCCGCGTCGAGCAGGATCTGCAGGCCGTCCGCGAACGGGAAGAACGCGTCCGACGCCGCCACCGACCCGCTGGCGCGATCCTCCCCGGCACGACGCACGGCCAGGAAACAGGAGTCGACCCGGTTGACCTGACCCATGCCGACACCGACGGCCGCGCCGTCCTTGGCGAGCAGGATCGCGTTGGACTTGACAGCGCGGATCGCGCGCCAGGCGAACTGCAGGTCCGCGAGCGTCGCCGCGTCGGCCGCCTCACCTGCGACGAGGCGCCAGCTGGCGGCGTCGTCACCGCCGGTGACGGTGCCCTCGGCGTCACGCACCACAGCGTCCACGCGGTCGACGGACTGTACGAGCAGGCCACCGCTGACGGCGCGCGTCTCGATGGGGTCGGCCGCAGCAGCCGTCCCGGCGGGGAGCCGCAGGATCCGAAGGTTCTTCTTGGCCGTGAGGATCTCGAGCGCCTCGGTCTCGTAGTCCGGCGCGATGATGACCTCGGTGAAGACCGGCTTCGCGGCCTCGGCCATCGCCTTCGTCACGGTCCGGTTGGCGGCGATGATCCCGCCGTAGGCGCTGACCGGGTCGGTCGCGTGCGCCCGCTCGTAGGCCTGCTCGATCGTGTCCCCGACAGCGATGCCGCACGGGTTCGCGTGCTTGATGATCGCGACGGTCGGCTGGTCACCGTGGTCGTGCGCAGCGCGCACCGCGGCGTCGGTGTCGACGTAGTTGTTGTACGACATCTCCTTGCCGTGCAGCTGCTCGGCCGAGGCGACGCCCGGGCGCCAGTGGCGGTAGAGCGCGGCCCGCTGGTGCGGGTTCTCGCCGTAGCGCAGCGCCGCCGACCGGTCGAACGTCGCGCCCGTCCACGCGGGGAAACCCGTGCCGTCAGTCGTGTCGGCCACGACATTGCCCATCCAGTTCGCCACGGCGTTGTCGTACGTCGCCGTGTGCACGAACGCCTCGGCTGCGAGGCGCTTGCGCTCAGCGAGCGTGAAGCCGCCCGCGTCGACCGCCGCCACGACCTGGCCGTATGCCGCTGGGCTCGTCACGATCGCGACGCTCGCGTGGTTCTTGGCGGAGGCGCGCACCATCGAGGGGCCACCGATGTCGATCTGCTCGATGCACTCGTCCTCGCTCGCGCCGGACTGCACGGTCTCCCGGAAGGGGTAGAGGTTGACGACGACGAGGTCGAACGGCTCGACCTCGAGCTCGGCGAGCTGGCGCAAGTGGTCGGGGTTGCGGGTGTCCGCGAGGATGCCCGCGTGGACCCGCGGGTGGAGCGTCTTGACGCGACCGTCGAGGCACTCGGGGAAGCCGGTCAGCTCCTCGACCTGCGTCACCGGCACCCCTGCAGCGGCGATGGTCTTCGCCGTCGAGCCGGTCGAGACGATCGTCACGCCTGCGGCGCCCAGCGCCTTGGCGAGGTCGTCGAGGCCGGTCTTGTCGTAGACGGAGACGAGGGCGCGCTTGATCGGGCGGCGTCCATCGGACATGGCAGCTCCTGCAGTCGGTTCAGGTCGGTCCGTTCCAGGAGCACCCAGGCGGGCGATGCTCCGACGTTCACTCCCTGGTGGTTGACCCACCCGCGCCAGTCGTGTGCGGCCAGCCTACCGGCGGACCACCGGATGGCCCGAATCGAGCGTGACCCCCCGGTGTGACGACGGTGTCAGGTGCGAACGGTGGGACGGGGCGCTCACTCGTCTGGAGAAAGCCCGGTCGGGTGGCCACTGGGCGCAGGCGCCCGGTCAGCCGATCCGGACGTGCCGGCCCTCGACGGCGAAACCCTCGGCGGCCAAGCGCTGGACCATCTCGACGAGCAGGTCGCGCTCCTGCACCTTGATGCGCTCGTGCAGGGTCTCCTCGGTGTCCGCCGCCTCGACCCGGACGACCCGCTGCTCGATGATCGGCCCGGTGTCGACCCCCGCATCGACGACGTGGCAGGTGGTGCCGGTGACCTTGACGCCATAGGCCAGGGCGTCGCGGACACCATGCGCGCCAGGAAAGCTCGGCAGCAGGGCCGGATGGGTGTTGATGAAGCGATGATGGGCCAGCGCTGTCGGCCCCAGCAGGCGCATGAAGCCGGCCGTGACGACGAAGATCGGCGCCGCTGCAGCAAGCTCCTCAGCGAGTGCGACGTCCCACGCGGCACGGTCGGCGAAGTCCGCCGGACGGCATACGAACGTCGGTAGGCCGGCCGCTTCCGCCCGCTCGATCCCCGCACACGGGCGGTCGGCACCGACCGCCGCTACGCGCACGCCGTAGTCCGGGTCCGCAGCGGCGTCGATCAGCGCCTGAAGGAGGGTGCCGGAGCCGGAGACGAGTACGACGATGCCGACCGAGGCGGCATCGGGTGGAACGTCACGCGAGTCGGCCGGTGGATCGGCTTGCGGACCAGCAAGTCGATCAGCAGGGTCAGGGTCGGCGGGGGTCGCCTGGCTCGTCACGCGCGGCAGTCTAGCGACCGGACCGCGCCCCACCCGTGCGTCGCCCCGGACGCCCATGGGCGAGGATGGTGGCCATGACTGACCCCGACATGCAGCGAGAGCTGGCCTTCGCTCGAGAGAAGGCCAAGCTCACGCTGCCGGTGGCTGTGCTCGTGCTGCTCGCCCTGGTGGCGATGTACCTGCCGCTGCCGAAACGGTTCGTGGCGTTGATCCCGCTCGTCATCGCAGTCGTGCTCACTATCCGGTTGCTGCGCTTCCTGACGATGCGGGCGGGGCGGGAGAAGATCTGGCCCGCGCTGACCCTTGTCATCATCGGCATGCTCATCTCGTCCCTGCTGTTCCAGCTCGCCTTCTACCGCACGGTCAGTGCCTACGAGGAGTGCCGGGCAGGCGCGCAGACGGCGGTGGCGCAGGGCGACTGCGAGAAGCTCAAGGAGCCCGGCCCGCTGAGCCTGGTCATCCGCTGAGCCTGGTCCATCCGGCACCCCGCGCGGCCGCTGCCGCAGGCACGAAACCGCGTTCGTGCGTCCCGCGCCTCAGGTCACCGGCAGCCGGTCCGGGTCGTCGCCGGACCCGGTGGCCGCGCCGTCGTCGCCGTCAAGGGGACCTGGTTTGACCGGCTTCAGGCCGTCCCGCTGGTCGGCCTCGGCCGAGCGTTCTCGACGCGAGCGCACCAGGTCGGCGAGCAGGAGCCCAGCAAGCCAGAGCAGCGCGCCGCCCACGACCTCGAGTGCGAGGGCCGCCGCCAATGGCCAGATCCGCGGTCCGACAGCGGACAGCCGGTCCGTGCCGACGGCCCCGTTGCCCAGCGCCGTCAGCGCAATGACTACGGTCACGGCGAGCGCGGCCGCGACAACGGTCGCCGACACCCGCGCGCGCACGTTGCCGAAGAACTCCAACTCAGCGTCGACCCGGCGGCCCAGGTAGGCGCCGACGGCGACGGGGGCGAGCGCGACGGCATACATCAGGGAGGGATACGCATCCGACTCCGGGAGGGCGCCGAACACGGGGATGAGCGGCAGCAGGCCGGGGTGTGCCGCCGCCGGTGAGATCGTCGAGCCGACGGCGATCTGGAAGCCTGGGCCGGCAAGGAACGACAGGGCCCACGTGGCGGCGTTGCCGAGCAGCGCAACCTGCCCGGCGGCCAGGATCGCGCTCTCGGCGAGGTTGCCGGAGTACTGCTCCTGCACGGCGGACACCGAGCCCCAGCTCAGCGCGATGCGCGCGAGCGCCACGGCAAACCCGAGCGCCAGCAGGAGCACCGCGCCGCGCCATCCGATGCGCCACACGGACGGCAGCCAGGTCGGCCCGCGGCGGAACCACCGCTTGACGAAGGCCGGCGCGGTGTCGCTCTCCGGCCGCACGAGGACGAAACCCAGCGCCATCACCGGCACGACCAGCGCGCCGAGGACCGCGGCCACCCCCGGTGTAGCCGGGCCGCCGAGGGTGAACAGCGCCACCACAGCCGCGACGAGCCCGTAGCCGATGATGAAACCGGGCAGGAGCTCGCGCCCGGCGACGCGGCTCCAGCGGTCGGCGCCGACGCGCAGGCGCTGGGTCGCAGCGAGGCGTCGCGCCCAGCGGTACGCGATGTAGACGAAGACCAGCAGGAGCAGCAGCGGCGTCAGCGAGATGGACAGGCTGCCGATGCCGACGGACTGCCCGTGGCCCAGGAACCAGATCGCGGTCCCGACCGAGACAGCCGAGAACCAGCCGAGCGAGCTCTCCGACGAGGCCACCCACCCGACCAGCGCGGGCAGCACGACGACCGACCACGTACCGATGGCGGCCAGCACACCGGCCCGCAGGGCAGCCGGCATCGCCGACGAGGGGCTCGTCGATGTGGCCAGTGCTCTCACCCCGTGGCTTGTCGTGGATCGCGACCTGGGCGCGGGTATGCCGGTCGGTTCGTCCATGGTCACAAGGACCCGGACCTGGGGCGAGCCCCCACGCCGGTGGGCCGAGAAGTGGAGTGGGAACCGTGTCGTTGCTCTCGTCGGCACGCCGTCCGGCCGGGGACGCACGACGGGCGGCCACCCGCACTGGGTGACCGCCCGCGACGAACCGCGTGTGGCGGGTCAGGCCTTGACGTGCTGCTGCATGATCTCGCGCATGAGCTGCGCCGTCTCGGACGGCGTCTTGCCGACCTTGACCCCGGCGGCCTCGAGGGCCTCCTTCTTGGCCTGCGCGGTGCCCGACGAGCCGGACACGATCGCGCCCGCGTGGCCCATCGTCTTGCCCTCGGGGGCCGTGAAGCCCGCGACGTAGCCGACGACCGGCTTGGTGACGTGCTCCTTGATGTATGCCGCGGCGCGCTCTTCTGCGTCGCCGCCGATCTCGCCGATCATGACGATCGCGTCGGTGTCGGGGTCGTTCTGGAACGCCTCGAGGCAGTCGATGTGGGTCGTTCCGATGATCGGGTCGCCACCGATGCCCACGGCGGAGCTGAACCCGAAGTCCCGCAGCTCGTACATCATCTGGTAGGTCAGCGTGCCCGACTTGGAGACCAGCCCGATCCGGCCGGTGCCCGAGATGTCGGCAGGGATGATGCCGGCGTTGGAGACGCCCGGCGTGATCAGTCCGGGGCAGTTCGGGCCGACGATCCGCGTCGTGCCCTTCGCCTTGGCGTAGTTGAAGAACTCCGCCGTGTCCTTCACGGCCACGCCCTCGGTGATGACGACGGCGAGCGGAATGGCCGCGTCGATGGCCTCGACCGCTGCGGCCTTGGTGAACTGCGCCGGGACGAAGATGACGCTGACGTTCGCGCCGGTCGACGCGATCGCCTCCTGCACGGTGCCGTAGACGGGGACGGTCACGCCGCCCTCGAAGTCGACGGTGGTGCCGGCCTTGCGCGGGTTGACGCCGCCGACGATGTTGGTGCCGGACTTGAGCATCCGCTGCGTGTGCTTCATGCCCTCGGAGCCGGTCATGCCCTGGACGATGACCTTCGAGTCAGCGTTGAGGAAGATTGCCATGGCTGGTTGCGCCTCTTTCAGTTCTCGTACGTGACCCGGTCAGTTGGCTGCTGCGAGCTCGGCGGCACGGCGCGCGGCGCCGTCCATCGTCGGCTCGATGGTGACGAGCGGGTGGTCGCGCTCGGCGAGGATGCGGCGGCCCTCCTCGACGTTGTTGCCGTCGAGTCGCACCACGAGCGGCTTGGTCTCCTCGTCTCCGAGCGCGTCGAGAGCGCCGACGATGCCCCGGGCGACCTCGTCGCACGCGGTGATGCCACCGAAGACGTTGACGAAGACGCTCTTGACCTGCGCGTCACCGAGGATGATGTGCAGACCGTTGGCCATGACCTCCGCGCTGGCACCGCCGCCGATGTCGAGGAAGTTGGCGGGCTTCTGGCCGCCGAACTCCTCACCTGCATAGGCGACGACGTCGAGGGTGCTCATGACGAGGCCAGCGCCGTTGCCGATGATGCCGACGGACCCGTCGAGCTTGACGTAGTTGAGGCCCTTCTCCTTGGCGGCCGCCTCGAGCGGGTCGGCGGCGGCCTTGTCCTCGAGGGCGGCGTGGTCGGGGTGGCGGAAGTCGGCGTTGCCGTCGAGGGTCACCTTGCCGTCGAGCGCGATGATCGAGCCGTCCTCGGTCTTGACGAGCGGGTTGACCTCGACCAGCGTGGCGTCCTCGTCGCGGTACACCTTCCAGAGCGTCTTGACGACGTCGGCGATCTTCGGCTTGTCCGCGTCGTCGAAGCCTGCGGCGTCGACGATCTCCCGGGCCTTCGCGTCGTCGATGCCGACATTCGGGTCGACCGCGATCCGGGCCAGCGCATCGGGCCGCTCGACCGCGAGCTGCTCGATCTCCATGCCGCCCTCCTTGGAGCACATGGCGAGGTAGCTGCGGTTGGCGCGGTCGAGCAGGAGCGAGAAGTAGTACTCCTCGGCGATCCGGGCGCCCGCGGCGACCATGACGGTGTGGACGGTGTGGCCCTTGATGTCCATTCCGAGGATCGCCTGCGCGTGCTGCTGGGCCTCGTCGGGGCTCTTGGCGACCTTGACGCCGCCGGCCTTGCCACGACCGCCTGTCTTGACCTGGGCCTTGACGACCGTCACTCCACCGGACGCCTGGCCGATCCGCTCGGCTGCGGCACGGGCCTCCTCTGGCGTGGTGGCGATCGCGCCGGCCAGCACGGGCACGCCGTGCGCTTCGAACATGTCGCGGGCTTGGTACTCGAAGAGATCCACGGGTGGGGTCCGTCCTCGTCGTCGAAACGGGTCGTCGACTGCGCCCGCTGGACGTGCCGGGGCCCCGCGCTGGTGCTCGGTCGGTCCCTGCGCGTGAGGCGCAACCGATTCAGGCTGTCCCTGGGACTCTAGTGCCCCGGACCAGCCGCGACCGCATCGGGCGGCCCGACCGGACGAAGATCACACACCGAGGGTCCCTTCCCCCACTCGAGTGGCCGCCCCATCCCACACGCCCTCTCCCTCGAGTGGCCACTCCGTCACCCAGGCCCCACCTCGAGTGGCCGCTCCGTCACCCAGGCCCCACCTCGAGTGGCCGCTCCGTCACCCAGGCCCCACCAGTCACGGAACGGGTGGGACGGCGTGGCCACTCGACTCGGACTTTGTTGTAACAGGTGGGGCTGGGAGGCCACTCGACGGGGGGTGGTGAGAGCGGCCGGCATACCGCGCGGATCGTCCAGCCGCGCAGCGGTCAGGCGGGGTGGACGTTGTCGCGCACCCACTCGACGATCTCGGTCGTCGTCGCACCCGGAGTGAAGACCTTTGCCACACCGAGCGCCTCGAGCTCGGGAATGTCGTCGTCGGGGATGATGCCGCCGCCGAAGACGATGATGTCGCTCGCGTCGCGCTGGCCGAGCAGCTCGACGACCCGGGCGAACAGCGTCATGTGCGCGCCGGAGAGCACGGACAGACCGACGACGTCGGCGTCCTCCTGGATCGCGGCCTCGACGATCTGCTCCGGTGTCTGGTGCAGCCCGGTGTAGATGACCTCCATGCCGGCATCGCGCAGAGCTCGGGCGACGACCTTGGCACCCCGGTCGTGACCGTCGAGGCCCGGCTTGGCCACCACGACGCGGATGACGTCTCCCGCAACTGCGCCTACTGATCCCGGGGTCTCGCTCATGCCCGGAACTCTAGCCAGCGGTGTGCCGGTGCAGCGCCCAATAGTGACCCATCGCCCACTACTCGGGGTAACGTCGAAGGATGGCAGGGGCAGCACGCGCGGCGCGGACGCCGCGCCCGAGCGTGACCGAGGCGAGTGAGCCGAGTCCGCCGCAGGGGCTGCTCGCCACCGTCGGTGAGGTCGCCAGCGCGCTGCTCACACCGACCGGCCTCGCGGGGGCGGCAGTCGAGGCGACGTGGATCGGTCTGCACCTGGGCCTGTATCCCCTCGGCCTGCTCGATGTCGGCACGAGCGACCGCAGGCAGGGGTACCGGCTCGGCCATCTCCCGCCCGGCCGACGGGGTCTCGCGGTGCGCAACGTCGAGGTGGCGGAGACCCCGATCCTGCTCGTGCACGGCATGGTCGACAACCGCTCGATCTTCACCGTGCTGCGCCGCGGCCTCGTGCGCCGCGGGTTCGGCCGCATCGACACGATCAACTACTCGATCTTCACCGACGACATCCGGGCCGCTGCCGCCCGGCTCGGCGCCGAGGTGGAGCGGATCGTCGAGGAGACCGGCTACGAGCGGATCCACGTGATCGGCCACTCCATGGGCGGACTCATCGCGCGCTACTACGTGACCCGCCTCGGCGGGGACTCTCACGTGCATACGCTCGTGACTCTCGGCACGCCGCACCAGGGCAGCTACCTCGCGTACGTCTGGGACAACGGCCTGACCCGTCAGCTACGCCCGGGCAGCGCCCTCTACGACGAGCTCGCGCAGCCGGTCAAGGACTGTCAGACCCGCTTCATCGTCTACTGGTCCGACCTCGACCAGGTCGTCCTCCCGCCGCGGAACGCCGCCCTGCACCACGACGACCTCAACGTCCACAACATCGCGCTCCACGGCGTGGGGCACATGAGCTTGCCGATCACGAGCAGCGTCGTCCACGGCATCTCCACTGCGCTGGCCCATCTCGACACGAGCGGGGCGACGGTGACCCCGGGTGTCAGCACGCTGCGCACCCGACGCAATAGCACGACACCGCCTGAAGGCGGTGCACCGAAGGGGCGTGTCGGCCGTTCCGTGTGAAACGGTCTCGACCATCTCGAATCGCCACCAAAACCTCGGTGCACAACCTTGTTGCACCGACTCTGGATGCCCTAGTGTCAGGCGCAGTCGCGAACCCCTCCCGCGACGTCGGGGCTCTGGGATTCGTGGCAGATTTTTGAGTAACGAAACGGTCACGTTACCCTTGGGCCCTCGCTGACTGGAACCGTTAGGTGTTTGTTTCGTGCCCAGAGGTAGTTACGTAGGTCGCCACAGGCCGGCCATGAAGCCAACGCGGGGTCGACACATTGTCGTCCCCGTTGCTCTGCTCTCTTCCACTGTCGCAGGCGGCCTCGTGATCCGTGGTTCCGGCGCGAGTGCGCTCAGCCCCGAGGCTGCAGCGATGAAGAACGTGTCGAACACGGTCGCCGGGCTGGGACTTGCGGCGGACCCCGAAGCGGTGGCCGCCGCGGCGTCCAACCGGGCCGGCGCCCGCTCGTCCCGTGACATGGCGCGTGAGGCGACGACGCTCATCGCCGACGCGACGAGCACTGGTCAGGACGCAGCGGCCGAGGCTCAGAACGCCGCCGAAGAGGCGGCCGCAGCCAGGGCCGCCTCGGACAAGGCGAAGGCGGCCGCGGCGGCCAAGGCCAAGGCAGCCGCCAAGGCGCGCGCCATCGCCAAGGCGCACCGCTGGGTCGCCCCGGTCGCCAACTACACCCTGACCTCCGGCTTCGGCTGGCGCTGGGGCAAGCTGCACCCGGCCCAGGACCTCGCCTGCCCCACCGGCAGCACGGTGCGGGCCCTGTCCAGCGGCACCGTCATCTTCGCCGGATGGTCCACCGAGGGCTACGGCTACATGGTCAAGATCCGCTACTGGGACGGCACGGTCTCGTGGATGGCGCACAACAGCCGCCTCCTCGTCTCGGTCGGCGAAGCGGTCTCCCCGGGCGAGCGGGTGGCCTACAGCGGCAGCACCGGCAACTCGACCGGCCCACACGTACACCTCGAGATCCACCCCGACGACGGCTCGGCGGTCCCGCCCCGTCCGTGGCTCGCCAACCGAGGCGTCATCCTCTGACCTGACAGCAGACTTCGCGAGCCCGCCCCCGACCTGGGGGCGGGCTTCGTCGTTCTCGGGCCGCTTCCGTGCGATCCCGCCCGTCGCGCGCGCCCGCGCCACCACTTGAGGGCCGCGGCGCCCAGGTGGGTGGTCAGGGGCCGGCATACCCCTCCACTTGGGGGCCGCGGCGCCCGTGCGGGCCCGGGAGGTATGCCGCCCTGTGGCGCAGGTGGGTCAGGAACGTGCGGTCAGAGCTTGACGAGAGGGGCGTAGCGCAGCAGCAGGCGCTTCGTGCCGGTCTCGTCGCCGAAGTCGACGTGAGCCATCGACTTGTCGCCCTCGCCCTCGACCCGCACGACGGTGCCGAGGCCGAAGGCGTCGTGGCTCACGCGGTCGCCCGACTGGAGCGAGATGACCGGGCGCTTGCCCGGGCTGCGGACCCCTGGGCGTGCCGCGAGGATCGCAACGGCCGGCTGCGCGGAGCCACGGGCACCCGAGAACGAGGGCCCGAGCCGCTGCCAGTCGAGCAGGTCGCCCGGGATCTCGTCGAGGAAGCGCGACGGCGGGTTGTACTGCGGCGCACCCCAGGCCGAGCGCACCGCGGCGCGTGAGAGGTAGAGCCGCTCGCGGGCGCGCGTGATGCCGACGTAGGCGAGGCGCCGCTCCTCCTCGAGCTCCTTCGGGTCTGCCAGCGCTCGCAGGTGCGGGAACGTGCCGTCCTCCATCCCGGTGAGGAACACGACCGGGAACTCCAGCCCCTTGGCTGTGTGCAGCGTCATGAGGGTGACGACGCCCTGGGCCTGCGCGTCGGGCTCGTCCGGCACCTCGTCGGCATCGGCCACGAGGGAGACCTGCTCGAGGAACTCCTCGAGATCCGTTGCGGGGGCGACGTCCTCGGGCTCGGTGCCGTCCGGAGCGGGCACGATGCCTGCGGCGAGGTCGTCGGCGTCACGGGCTTTGCGCTCGTCGAACTCCTGCGCGACGGCGACGAGCTCGGCGAGGTTCTCGATGCGGGTCTCGTCCTGCGGGTCGTGGCTCGCGCGCAGCTCGGCGAGGTACCCGCTCTGCTCCAGCACGGCTTCCAGGAGGGTCGCGATGCCCCCACCGCCCTCCCGGACGATGCGCAGCCGCTCGAGCATGTCGGTGAAGGACTGGATCGCGGCGACCGACCGCGTCGCGATACCCGGGGCGTCCTGCGCCTGCCCCAGGGCGGCGACGAACGGGATGCGCTCGCGCTCGGCGAGGGCCGCGACGCACGCCTCGGCCCGGTCGCCGATGCCGCGCTTGGGCACGTTGAGGATGCGGCGCAGGTTGACCGTGTCGGTCGGGTTGGAGATCACTCGCAGGTAGGCCAGTGCGTCCTTGATCTCCCGGCGCTCGTAGAAGCGGGTGCCGCCGACGACCTTGTAGGGCAGGCCGACCCGGACGAGGACCTCCTCGATGGCCCGGCTCTGCGCGTTGGTGCGGTAGAACACGGCGACGTCGCCCGGGCGGGCGAGACCTTCCGCCGCGAGGTCGTCGATCTGCTTGGCCACGAAGGCCGCCTCGTCGTGCTCGTTGTCGGCGACGTAGCCGACGATGAGCGGACCGTCGCCGGAGTCGGTCCAGAGGTTCTTCGGGCGACGGTCCTCGTTGCGGGCGATGACCGCGTTGGCGGCGCGCAGGATCCGTGACGTGGAGCGGTAGTTCTGCTCGAGCAGGATCGTCTTCGCGTCGGGGTAGTCCTGCTCGAACTCGAGGATGTTGCGGATGGTCGCGCCACGGAAGGCATAGATCGACTGGTCCGAGTCGCCGACGACGCACAGCTCCGCCGGCGGGACGGCGTAGGAGCCCTCGGGGCCCCTGACCTCGCCGACCAGCTCCTTGATCAGCTGGTACTGCGCCTGGTTGGTGTCCTGGTACTCGTCGACGAGGACGTGCCGGAACCGCCGCCGGTAGTACTCCGCGACGTCGGGAAAGGCCTGGAGCATGTGGACGGTCATCATGATGATGTCGTCGAAGTCGAGGGCGTTGGCCTGACGGAGCCGGCGTTGGTACTGCGTGTAGGCCTGCGAGACGGTGCGCTCGTAGTGGTTGCCCTCGCTGACCCTGGACGCGTAGGTCTCGTCGTCGACCAGGTCGTTCTTGAGGTTGCTGACCTGCGCGGTGAAGCTGCGCGGCTGGTACCGCTTCGGGTCGAGGTCGAGGTCTCGCAGGACCAGCGCCATGAGCCGCTGGCTGTCGGCGGCGTCATAGATGGAGAAGGTCGACTTCATGCCGACCTTGGCCGCCTCGCGGCGCAGGATGCGCACACAGGCGGAGTGGAACGTCATCACCCACATGGCTCGGGCCCGTGGCCCGACGAGGGCCTCGACCCGCTCGCGCATCTCGGCGGCGGCCTTGTTGGTGAAGGTGATGGCCAGGACCTGCCCCGGCTGCACGCCGCGGTCACCGAGCAGCCACGCGATGCGGTGGGTGAGCACCCGAGTCTTGCCCGACCCGGCCCCCGCGACGATGAGCAGCGGGCTTCCCTCGTGGACCACGGCCTCGCGCTGCTCGGGGTTGAGCCCCGTGAGCAGCGCCGCCGGGTCGAGGTCGGTCGCCGCCTCCTGCGGCGTCTGGATGCCTGCCTGCGCAGCGGCCTCTGCCCAGGTCGGGACGCCCTTGTCGGTGACCGCGCCCGCGCGCCCGGACTTGCGGGAACCGGCGCCCTCGCCGGGCTCGAGTCCGGGGATGGGAAGGTCGTCGAAGAGGGTGCTCATGATGACCACCAGCCTACGTCGGACCGCCAACACTCCTGGACTGCGACCCACAGCCCTTGCCCGGCGAGATGGACGAACCGCGCTCATCCACAAGGGGCAGGATGTCGCCGTGACCGACTTCGTGATCCGCGACGCCACCGAGGGCGACGTCCCCGACCTGATCAGGCTCGTCCGTGAGCTGGCCACCTACGAGAAGGAGCCCGACTCGGCGACGGCGACACCCGAGCTCTTCCGGGAGGCGCTGTTCCCCTCGTCGGGCGACCCGACGGCATACGCCCTCGTCGCCGAGCGCGACGGCACCGCAGTCGGCATGGCCCTCTGGTTCCGGAGCTTCTCGACGTGGACCGGACGGGCGGGGATCTGGCTCGAGGACCTGTTTGTCGAGCCCGAGCAGCGCGGCCACGGGCTGGGCAGGGCCCTGCTCGCGCGACTGGCGCAGATCTGCGTCGAGCGAGGGTGGACCCGGCTCGAGTGGGCAGTGCTCGACTGGAACACGCCCTCGATCGAGTTCTACCGCGCGCAAGGCGCCCACGAGCTCCGGGAGTGGAAGACGTTCCGCCTCGACGGCGCCGCCCTCGCCACAGTCGCCGGGCGCTGACGGGAAGGACGCCTGCCCGGTCGCTCCACGGGTCGCGCCACAGGTCGCGCCACAGGTCGCCCAACAGGTCGCGCCACAGGCCGCCGTCGCCGGTCGTAGGGTGACGGCATGACCCAAGCGACCAGTGTCGTGGTCACCGCGCCCGGTGACCGGAGTGTGCTCAAGCTGCGCAGCCACGACGTGCCGGACCCGGGTGACGGGGAGGTGCAGATCGAGGTCGCCGCGAGCGGCGTCAACTTCATCGACGTCTACAAGCGCCAGGGCGTCTATCGGGTCCCGACCCCGTTCGTGCTCGGCGAAGAGGGCGCCGGCACGGTGACGGCGACTGGTCCGGGAGTGTCCGGCGTCGCTGTCGGCGACCGCGTCGCCTGGTGCCTGTCGTCCGGCAGCGAGTCGACCGTCGTCAACAAGCCCGCCTCCGCGGTAGTCCCCGTGCCCGACGGTCTCGACCTCGAGGTCGCCGCCGCCGCGATGCTCCAGGGCCTCACGGCCCACTACCTCGTCAACAGCACGTATGCCGTCAGGCCGGGTGACGTGGCACTGGTCCACGCCGCGGCGGGCGGGGTCGGGCAGCTCCTGGTGCAGCTGATCACGGCCAAGGGAGCCACGGTGGTGGCGACTGCCGGCACCGACGAGAAGTGCCGGATCGCAGGTGATCTCGGCGCCCAGCACCTCATCAACTACGCCGAGGTCGACGACCTGGCGAGCGACGTCCGGGCCGCGGCTGGGCGAGGTGTCGACGTCGTCTATGACGGCGTGGGCAAGTCGACCTTCGACGCGTCCCTCGCGTCGCTGCGCCCCCGCGGCATGATGGTCCTCTTCGGCGGGGCGAGCGGACAGGTGCCGCCGTTCGACATCCAGCGGCTGAACTCCGGCGGCTCGCTGTTCCTCACCCGGCCGACGCTCGGGCACTACATGTCCGACCGCACCGAGTTCGAGTGGCGCGCCCGCGAGGTGCTCGGCGCCATCGCCGACGGGTCTCTCAAGCTGGAGATCGGTGGCCGTTACGCCTTCGCCGACGCGGCGCAGGCGTACGAGGCGCTCGAGGGTCGCAAGACCACCGGCAAGCTGATCCTGGTGCCGAACGCATGAGCCGGACCCTGCTGCGGCACCAGCGAATCCGGACCGGCTCGCCGACCGAGCCATGGACGGACGCAGTCCTTGTCGAGGATGGGCGCGTCGTCGCGATCGGTGCTGACGCCGTCGAGGCGGGCGGGACGGTCGTCGACCTGCCCGGCGAGGTCGTCATGCCCGGGCTCCACGACGCACACATCCACACCGAGTGGGTCGCGCGAGACCTGTCGGCCGTCGACCTGCGGCAGGCACACTCGCTCGACGAGACGCTCGCCCTCGTCAGGGCCCACGCGGCAACCCTCCCCGAGGGCGAGTGGCTGCACAGCGGGCGGTGGAACCACAACCGCTGGGACGTGCCTGGGCAGCCCGACCGTCACTCGCTCGACACCGTCAGCGATGGACGCATCGCTGCCCTGTCGAGTGTCGACGGGCACACGGTCTGGGCCAACTCCCTTGCGCTGCAACGAGCGGGCATCACGAGGGACACACCCGACCCGGTCGGCGGCGAGATCGTCCGCGACGCCGAGGGAGAGCCCACCGGGATCCTGCGGGAGTCCGCCCAAGAGCTGCTCGACGTGATCCCGCAGGTGCTGAGCCCGCTGCGTCCATGGCTCGAGCAGAACCAGAACCGGCTGCTGTCGGTCGGTCTCACCAGCATCACGGACATCGACGGCGAGGACGTCCGGGCTGCGTACGCCGCCATTCACGAGGACGGCGCGCTGCGCATCCGCGTGAACAAATGCACGCGTGATCCCGACCTCGAGCTGGCCATCGCCGAAGGTCGCCGCTCCGGGGAGGGCGATGACCTGCTGCGGGTCGGTCCGGTCAAGTTCTTCAGCGACGGCGCGCTCGGCTCGCATACGGCCCACATGACCGAGCCCTTCATCGGGCACGAGGGCTGCGGCATCGCCGCGATGCCCTACGAGGTGCTGCTCGAGCGCACCCTCATGGCCGTCAGGGCCGGGCTCGACGTCTGCACCCACGCCATCGGCGACGAGGCGAACCGCTTGGTGCTCAACGCCTTCCAGGCGGTGCGCGCCGAGGGACACACCGGCCCGCTCCGCATCGAGCACGCCCAGCACGTCCTGCCGGTCGACATCCCCCGCTTCCGCTCGCTCGACGTCATCGCGTCGATGCAGCCCAGCCACTGCACGGCCGACCTCGAGCTCGCGGACGCGATCATCGGCCCGCGGCGGCTGGCGTCCTACGCGTGGCGCAGCTTCCTCGATGCCGGCGTGCGCCTGGCGTTCGGCTCCGACGCGCCCGTCGAGGACCCGAACCCCTTCTACGGCCTGCACGCCGCGGTCACCCGGCAGCGCGCAGACGGCCACCCCATCGGCGGGTGGCGGCCAGAGGAGCGGATCACACTCGACGAGGCCGTGCACGCCCACACGGTCGGCTCGCACGACGCGGTCGGGCGCGGCGACGTGGGACGCCTGGTCCCGGGCCAGCTGGCTGACTTCGTGGCCATCGACCGCGACCTCTGGGCGCTGCAGGAGTCCCACCCCGAGGAGATCCGCGGCGCGCAGGTGCTCCAGACGTGGGTCGGTGGGGAGCTCGTCTTCGAGCGCGGCTGACCTGAGCCTGCAGATCGGCGGCCCTGCGCCAGGAGCCGGAAGGCCGCACAAGGTCCATCCTTGAAGAAGGAGGGGACCGTGCGCGAGACCGATGCCGACTTCGCCACCTACGTGCGAGCCTGGGAGCTCGCGCTGACGCGGGCGGCATACCTCGTGTGCGGTGACCCGGCCGCTGCCGAGAGCGCCGTCCATCGCGCCTTCGTCGCGCTCGCCCTGCACTGGGACCACGTGCGACGTGACGACCCGAGCGCGTTCGTGCGGCGAGCGCTCTACCGCGAGGCGCTCGCGGAGGCACACGCCCGAGAACGTATGCCGCACCGCGCAGCTCGCAGGGAGCCGGTCCGCCACGCACCGGCTAGGCCCGGGTCGCACGCGGTGGTGTGGCGCCTCACGGCGCGGCAGCGCGCCGTTGCCGTGCTGCGCCTCGTCGACCAGCGCAGCGAGGCCGACACGGCCGACATCCTCGGGCTGGACGACGGCACTGTCCGACGAGAGCTGCGCGCGGCCGTCGTGACAGCACCAGCGGGACAGGAGGCGGACGCAGGGCCCCCCGCACTGTCGCACCTGCTCTGGTCCATCGGTGCCGAGGTCAGGGAGGTCGACCACGCTGACCGAGCGTGGCGTGCTGCCCGGGCCCGGCAGACCCAGGTGCGCCGCCGAGTGGGCGCCGCCGTGGCCGTCGCGGTGCTCGTGCTGGCTGCGGCCACGGCGGTGGGCGCGTCACGCAGCGGTTCGCCCCCGGTCGAGTCGCGACTTCTGACATCCCTGCCGGCCGAGGTGCCGCTGTGGCGCCTGTCGAGCGACGGCAGCGCGTACGTCGAGGCTCCCCCCGCGGACACCGAGCACTCGGTCGCGCGCCTCGACGCCGGGCTGCCCGAGGTGATCGACCCGGATCAGGGGGTGCGCCGGGCCAGCGAGGTCGGCTTCGGAGTGCCGAGCGTGTTCGCCGACGCCGTCTACCTGCGCGCTCTCTCACCCGGGCGCTGGGAGCCGGTGCTCGTGTGGCGCACCGGCGACCAGCTCGACGTCGACACCCTCCAGCTGACCGATGTCGTCACCCCGACCGGGGAGCGGCGCTCGCCCCTCGGCGTCCACGCCTTCTCCAACGACCGCACCGCGATCGCCTTCCCTCAGCCGGGGCGGGTCGTCGTGCTGCGGACCGCGACCGGCACGATCGAGTCGATCCCGGTGCCCTCGCCGACCCTCGACCGGGTCTGGTGGTTCGGGGGGTGGCTCATGGCCGGATCGGAGAAGGAGACGTGGCAGATCGGCGGCACCGACGACCGGCACGCGACGCGACAGCCGGAGGCGTACGGTCTCGTCGAGTACCGCAGGGACAACGGCACGCCCGTGCTCGACGACCACGTGCCGTACCAGCAGCCGCTGCTCGTCGGGTGGCCGCGCACCAGACCGTATGGCCCGACGGTCTCCAGCGCCGCCCACGTCGCGTCAGCCTTCAGCATCGACGGCGTGGCCGGCCGTGGCATCGACGCGGTGCGCCCGAGGCAGGTCATCGTCGCCATCGACGGGACTGGGCAACAACACCTGCTCGTTCTCGGTGAAGAGCGGCCGAGGGCGAGCGGCTGCTGTCCCGTGCTCGGCTGGACCGTCGACCTCGACCTGGTCTATGCCGACACCGGCGCGGACGGCACCTGGCTGATGGCCTGGAACGTCCAGAGCGGGCAGGTGCGCCGGCTCTCCCACTGGCTCACGTCGGACACCGTGCCGCCCGTCATGGCCCTCGGGGTGAGGTTCACCGCCGGCTAGCCTGCGTCAGGGCGTCGTCGGGACCACGGCGAGCAGCAGCGTGGCGAACCATGTCAGTGCCGCGACGACCAGCAGGAAGATCCCGATGACGGCCATGTTGCCGGCGCCGTCGGCGTGGGACGTCTGTCGCCGTCGGCGGCCAACCAGCACGAGCGTCAGGCCCGCAACGAGCCAGACCAGTCCGATGAGAAGCCCGGCGAGAACGCCTGCGTTCCAACGCATCTCGTCGACACCCTCAGCCGGGTCGGGTCACCAGAGGGCGGCGACCAGCGTCGCCGCCACACCGCCGAGGCCTGCGATGTCCAGGTAGGTGCCGGAGTCCTGGCCGCGCTTGGAGCGCGCCGAGCCGATCTCTGCGGCAACCACGACGACGAGCGCGAGGACGAGCTTGACGCCGATCTTGGCGTTGTTGACGGCGAAGTCGTCCGTGGAGCTCGACTCGGCGAGCCCGACGAGGAGCAGCCCGGTGACGATCTGGGCACGGGCACCCCACACGACGACGGGGGTCACCGTGCGACCGGCCCGGATCGCGATCCACCCACCGACGACGGCGGCCATGCCGAGCAGGTGGAGGGCGAGCAGGATCTTGTGCAGGAGGTCCATGGCGGTCATCCTACGGAGCGCCGTGCGTGAGCTCGTCGAGGGCTGCCAGTCCGCGCCACGACCGCGTCATCGGCACCGTGGCGAGCTCGTCCCGGCCGAACCAGCGGGAGTCCGATGTGGTGCCTCCGACGTCGTGGATCACCGGTTCGCTCGGATCGGGACAGGTGGCGCGGTAGACGATGCGGACGGCGTGGAAGTCCTCGAGCGTCCCCGACGGCGCCCGGCCCACCCAGTGCTGCGACTGGATCGTCACGAGATCGCCGAGCTCGATCCACTGGCCGGTCTCCTCCCAGACCTCACGATGGACCCCGGAGACCGGGTCCTCGCCTTCGTCGAGCCCGCCACCGGGCAGCCCCCACGAGCCGGGCACGGCTGTCTGCGAGTTGAACTGCGTCAGCAGCACGCCGCGGTCGCTCGTCACGAGGGCGTATGCCGCGACACGCTGGTAGGGCTCCCCCACCTCGTCGTCACCGACGTCCGCATCTCTTGGGACCGCCCTCTCGGGCGACGGTGCGACGCGAAGGGGCGTGACGGCATACGCCAGCTCCAGCGACCCATCGTCCAGAACCCTTGCGGACAAAGGCGACTCGGCGGCCAGGCCACCGGAAGCCAAGATCAGCTCGGGATGGGACCCGTGGGCCAGCACGTGATCGGCGACGCGCTCCCCCGCGGAGTCCACTCCCACGACGCGGATCCCGCCCGGCACGTTGGTCCTGACCATTCCCGACATCCTAGGCAGGCGGACACTAGCCTGCTCGTGTGGCTGACGAGGCACCTGCCGCCGCCGAGCGGCGCGTCCATCCCTGGCGGTACCTGCGCCTCGTGCTCCTCGGGCTGCTCATCGGCATCCCTGCGGCTCTCGTGGGCGCAGCCTTTCTCTCCCTCGTCCACCTGCTCGAGGACCTGCTGTGGACCGACCTGCCGAGGGCCATGGGCCTCAGCCGGCCTCCGTGGTACCTCGTCGTCGGCCTGCCTGTCGTCGGCGCGCTGCTGGTGCTCGTCGTGCGCCGCCTGCTGCCCGGCGACGGCGGGCACGAACCGCTCGAGGGCATCGGCGCCTCGCCGACGCCGCTGACCTATGTGCCAGGCATCGCCCTTGCGGCCGTAGGGACGCTGGCGTTCGGCGCGGTGCTTGGCCCGGAGGCGCCGCTCATCGCGCTCGGTTCGGCCACCGGCATCGCGGTCGGACGGATCTCCCGGCTCGGCTCCCGCGAGCGCCAGGTGGTCTCGACGGCCGGGTCGTACTCGGCCATCTCGGCGCTCTTCGGCGGGCCGATCGTCGCCAGCTTCATGCTCATGGAGGCCGGCCTCGGCTTCGGCGCCCGCCTCGTGCCGGTGCTCCTGCCCGGCTTCGTGGCCGCGGCGGCCGGGTACATCGTCTTCCTCGGCATCGGCGACTGGCCTGGCCTGGGGTCGGCCTCGATGTCCGTCGGTGACCTGCCGACGTACGCGACCGTGAGCCTCGGCGACGTCGTCATCGCGGTCGTCGCCGGGATCGTCGCCGCGGTGGTGGTCCGTGCCGCCCGCCGAGGTGGGGAGGTGGTGCTCGCGCTGCGGCCCCGGGGCACGACACTGGTCCTCGTCGGCGGCGCCGTGGTCACGGGTCTGCTCGCTCTGCTGGCGCAGGGCCTCGGCTCGACGAGCGAGGACGTGCTCTTCTCGGGGCAGAGCGCGATCCCCGACCTGCTCGCGCTCGGGACCGACGGCTCGGCAGCGGTCCTCGTCGTCCTGCTCGTCGCCAAGGGCCTGGCGTTCGCGGTCTGCCTCGGCTGCGGCTTCCGCGGCGGACCGATCTTCCCGGCGGTCTTCCTCGGCGTGGCGGTCGCGGCTCTCGCCGTCGCCTGGTTCGGCATGTCGCCGACGGCCGCGCTCGCCGTCGGAACGGCCGCCGGCATGACCGCGATGAGCTCGTTCCTGTTCACGTCGGTGCTCTTCGCCGCCCTGCTCACCGGCACGGCCGGGCACGACGCGATCCCTCTTGCCGTGTTCGCGGCGGCCAGCGCCTGGCTCACGCTTCAGGTGCTCAAGCGATGGCTCCCCGACCGGCAGCTGTCAGGTCGTGGAGCGTCCACGTCGCCCTGACAGCGACAGCCCTCCACGCCCCCGGTCCCCCGCGCGGATCAGCGGCGCGCGAGCTCGTGGGCGCGTTCGTACTCGGCCACCGCAAGCCCCGCGACCTGTGACCACTCCTGCTGGGGCGGGTTGGCGACGTTCCAGGCGCGCATCCGAGCCACCTCCTCGGGCTCGGTAGCGAGCCTCGCGATCGACGACGCCATCTCCGAGTCGCTCGATACGACAAGGCCGTTCACGCCGTGGCTGACGAACTCGCCGACCCCCGAGCCCTGCCGTCCGATGACGGGCAGGCCGACCGTGCGCGCCTCGAGGGCCGCGATCCCGAACGACTCGAGACGCGCGGGCGACAGATAGACGTCGGAGGCGGCATACCTGCGCCGAAGCTCGTCGCGGGACACCCGGCCGGGCAGCGAGACCCAGTCGAGCCGGTGCTCGCGGACGAGACGCTCCACCCGGCCACGGTCGGGCCCCTCACCGAGGATGGTGAGGCTCAGCGAGCCCGGCCCGGCAACGGCCGCGGCCTGCTCGACCAGCTCGACGAGCGCCGACGGGCGCTTGCGCGCGGCCAGGCGGGTCGCCGTGACGAGACGCAGCGGCCCCGGGCTCCGCTCCGGCACCGGCGCGACCCAGCGCGCCACGTCGATCCCGTTGGGCAGCACGCTGACCGAGACGGACGCTCCGACGAGACGCCGAAGCGGCTGTGCCGCGACGTCCGAGACCGCAGACATGGCCACCCCACGCGCGGCCCACCTGCGCACGAAACGCGCCGCGTCGAAGACCGGCGCAACCCCCGCGAGCATGCAGTGCCACGTCATCGCCGTCGGCAGCCCGAGCCCCACCGTGACCCGCGTGGAGTCCCACGCGAAGGGCGAAACCACGCCCGTCTGCACGTGCGCGACGTCGAAGCCACCCTCGACGAGGCGGCGGCGCAGCTCCTTCGGCGCCCACGGGTTCACCGGGAGCTCCCAGGGCATCCGGGCCGCGAGCCGGTGCACGGGGATCCCGTCGACCACGGTGACCTCGCCGTGCATCTCGCCGCCCGGGCCGCGGGTCGCCGTGAACGCCTCGACCTCGTGCCCGAGGGCGAGGAGCTCGCGGGCAAGGTCGTGCGTCTGCACCTCGATGCCGCCCAGGCGGGGCAGGTAACAGTCGGAGAGCAGGGCCACCTTCACGGGGCACACTCTGTCATGCGCCAAGATGGGGGCCTGGAGCCGGCGTCCCGCGCCGGAGTGCCACATCCGTCACACCGTCACCCTCCGAGATCCGGAACATCCACCATGTCCACGACCCCACGTACGCTGCTGGCCTTCCACGCCCATCCAGACGACGAGGCGCTCCTGACGTCGGGCACGATGGCGCGCGCAGCGGCCGAGGGTCATCGCGTCGTCGTCGTCGTGGCGACCGACGGCGCGCTGGGCCTGGCGGCACAGGAGTATGCCGCTGACGGCGGCCTCGCGACGCGGCGGATGGCTGAGCTGCGCGCCAGCGCGCAAGCGCTGGGGGTCGCGCGGGTGGAGCACCTCGGCTACGCCGACAGCGGGCTCGGGCCCGAGCTCGCCCCGGACCCGCCCGGCGCCACGCGGTTTGTGCGTGCCGACGTCGAGGAGGCCGCGGGGCGGCTGGCCGCGATCCTGCGGGAGGAGCAGGTGGACGTGCTGCTCAGCTACGAGCCGAACGGCGGCTACGGCCACCCGGACCACAAGCAGGTCCACCGCGTCGGCCGCCGGGCGGCCGAGATCGCCGGCACGCCAAGGCTGCTCGAGGCGACGGTCCCGCGTGACACCATCACCAAGGCGATCGACCTCGCCGCGAAGGTCTACCGGTTCCCGCCGGAGTTCGACCGGGCGGGCTTCGACCGGGCCTTCTCGGCACGCCGCGAGATCACCCACCGGATCAGCGTGCGCCGCTACATCAAGGCCAAGCGGGCCTCGATGCACGCCCACGCCTCGCAGGCCAGCGCCGACGGTGGCGCCGACCGCACGCTCGCGGCCTTCCTGCGCATCCCCCGACCGCTCTATGACCTGGTGTTCGGGCGCGAGTGGTACGTCGACCCTGGCGCCGCGCCCGGCGACCCGATCCGGCGCGACGTCTTCGACGGCCTCGGCTGAGCGTCGCTGACCCCAGGCGCGCGGCTCAGCCGGCCGCCGGACCGCGCTCGAACACGACGGCCATCGGCGTCTGCTCCGAGCCCTGCCCCAGCGGGTTGTCGGCGAACATCGCCTCGTAGCGCTCCTTGGGACCCGGCGCGTCCTGGCCGAGCACGTTGCGGCCGATGTCGTTCGCGTCCATGACGACGGTGCCCCCGAAGGTGTCCCGGTATGCCGCCGGCACGCGTTCGCGGATGGCCGCGCTCAGGCGTGCCGCGACCTGGTCAGGGTCCTTCGGACCGAGCTTGGCGGAGACGTTGGCCGGGTACACGGAGTACTCGGTTGGGCCGTCGATCGCCCGGATGTCACCGCCCACGAGGTCGTAGAACAGACCTCGGCGGCCGACCAGCTTGCCGATCGCGCCGCCGGCGGACGCGAAGAGCACGCGCGGCAGGCCGGCCTCCTCGATGGCCAGCTGCATCGTGAAGGGCGAGCCCAGGCCGATGCCTGCGGGCGTGCGCGTGACATACCGGCTCAGGATCCTGGCCGGCCTGCCCACCTTGATGTCCCAGATGAAGAACGACCGGCCCTGGGTGATCGCGACGATCTTCTCGGAGATGAAGAAGTACCAGCGGCCCGTCGTCGCGGTGGCGTGGTCGCCGCCGGCCTGCGGCAGCCCGGCGAAGAACCTTTCGACGTAACCCAGGGTCTTGCCGACGAGGTCGTCCTCATGGGCGTAGAGGTCAGTCCGCAGCGGGTAACGGCGCACCTGCTGGCCGTCGGTGGTCGTCAGGTCCAGCTGCTTTCGGGCGTTCGGCTCGTAGTCGGTCTTGACGTGAACCGGTGCGTCAACCTCGTCTTGGCGCTCGTCGAAGAACTCCTGCAGCCACAGCTCGACGTTGAGGATGCGCCAGATCGTCGAGGAGTCCATCGTGTTCGTCCCCTTGATCCATCCCTCGAAGGCCTCCAGCACCGCGGTCTGGTCGAAGTAGGGGCGGTTGGCGAACGACTCACTGAGGAACTCGCCGTAGATGTGGTTCTTCAGGCGCAGGAACCAGGCTCGCTGAGGAGTCGTGGCGCCCACCTTGTCGCGGCGCTCGACCACCGCATCGGGCAGCACACCGCGCATCGCGTCGCGCAGCACGCGCTTGCCGACGCCGTCCTTGACGAGGGCTTCGTCGTCGAGCGAGGCCACGAACCGGGTCAGCTCACGGTCGACGAACGGCAGCCGCACCGTCACCCCGAACCGTCGGGCGTTCTTGTCGGTGTATCGCAGCCGGGCCGGCAGGGAACCGGTGAAGATGTCCTGCATCAGCCGGGCGTGCAGGTCGGTGCGCTCGACGTCGTAGGTGTCGCCGACGTGCTTCGCGGCGAACGACGAGGCCAGCAGCGAGGCGACCGGCACGTCCTTGCGGCCACGGAGCCGGGCGCCGATGACCGGCCGGCCTCTGCGGTAGAGCACGTCGAGGGAGCGGCCGAGCTCGGTCGCGGCCTGCATCGCGCTCTGGTTGCGCAGCTCGCGGAGGCGGACGAGGTGGTGCGGGCCGAACCCGGCCAGCGTCTCGTCGCCGCCGTGGCCGTCGAGCACGACTCCGTCGAGGTCGGCGGCGGCGCGCAGGACGCGGTACTGCAGGTACGGGCCCGTCGAGCCGGTCGGCTCCTCCTGCGTGCGCACGAAGTCGTGCAGGTCGGCCTTGAACTCCGACGCGGTCGGCTCGATGCGGTGCGCATCGACCCGGTCACCGAGGGTGGCCAGCACGGCGTCGAGCTGCTCGCGCTCGGGAGCAGCGGTCTCCGGGTATACGGCCGACCACGTGTCCTGCACCAAGGCGCCGGACCGTCCTGACTGCTGCGTCCCGTTCTCTCGGGCCAGCCCGTCGACGAGAACGGCGATGGCCGAGGCGTCGAGGCCTCCGGAGAGGGCCGTCGCGATCCGCCCGCTGGCGCCGGAGCGGCGCCGCACGGCGTCGGTGAGATGCCGGCGGAACTCCTGGGCGACCGGGGCGGAGTACGCCCGAGGCTGGGCCCGGCCCGCCTCCAGCTCGTCGCGGAGCCGGCTCAACGACCGGCGGTCGATCCCGCGGCCGGTGATCGTGACGACCTCGCCTGCGGCGACGCGCTCGATCCCCTCGAAGAAGGTCTCGGGCCCGTCGTCGTGCACGCGGTGGCTCAGGTAGCGGTAGATGACGCGGTCGTTCGGGCGCTTCTCGTACAGCCCGCTGGCGAGGATGCCGCGGATCTCGCTCGCGAACAGCCAGCCCGCCGTCCCATCGGACCCCGCTGACCCGTCGGACCCAGCGGACCCGTCGGACCCAGCGGACCCGTCGGACCCAGCGGACTCCGTGGACCCGGCCACCCGGCATACGTAGAGCGGGCGGATGCCGAAGGGGTCTCGGGCCAGCGTGAACGCATGCGTGTCGCGGTCCCACACGGCCACGGCATACGCGCCGTCGAGACGGTCGAACCCGTCCGGGCCCCACTCCGTGAACGCTGCGAGCACGAGCTCCGCGTCCGCGCCGGTCGGCAGGTCGTGCCCGAGGGTCTCGAGATCGGAGCGCAGCTCGGACCGGTTGTAGAGCTCACCGTCGAGGGCCAGCGTGAAACGGCCGCCGCGGCTCGTGGCCAGCAGCGGCCCGCTGCCGCGGCGCCCGGCCGGACGACCGGCCAGTCCCGCCGCGTCGCCCTGGTAGCGCTGGGTCGGCACCGACCCCGGGTGCTGGGCGACGAGGCGTTCGAGCAGGGTCTCGTCGGCTGGGACACCCAGGTGTCCGGCGATTCCGCACATGGGCGCAACCCTAGCGACTCCGGCTGGATCCGATTTCACGCCCACAGGCGGTTGAACCGTCAGGGTGCAGGACGCCGTCTTCGGTGGGGGACGTCCGGCGGCCCCGACGGACCGCCCGGCGCCCTGGACCACCATCAGCGGCAACGAGACATCACAAGGAGCAGACCCATGCACCGACCTTCCCGCACGGCCACGTTCGTCCTCGGCGCTCTGGCCGCAGCCAGCGTGCTCGCCACCACCGCTGCCGTCGCCGCGACGAGCGACGACCTTCTTCGGGCGCCGATCCAGGGCAGCCTCCCTACGGACCCGAAGCCGTTCTTCGGCTCGAACCCGGGTGGCGCGCCCTGGCAGATCACCTCCGGTGAGGCCAAGGTCCAGGCCGACGGCACCCTCAAGGTCTCGATCGTCGGCCTCGTCATCCCGGGCGTGGGCACCGGACCTGTGGTGACGGTCTCGGCGAGCGTCGCCTGCAACAACGTCAAGGCCGCGACGACGGGGACCGTGCCGCTCAGCTCTGCGGGCAACGCCGAGATCAAGGCCACGCTCAACGTGCCGGCGCGCTGCCTTGGGCCCGCCGTGCTGATCCACCCCAACGGCAACGCGGCCACGTACATCGCCATCACGGGTCGCTGAGGCTGGGACGGAGCGGCCACTCGACCGGATGATGCTGGGACGGCGCGGCCACTCGACCGGATGATGCTGGGACGGCGCGGCCACTCGACCGGCACAACCGTCGAGTGGCCCGCCCGTTACTGCGGTCACTCTGGTCACACCGCGCGAGCTCGTCAGCGCGGTGCGCTCACTCCCACTCGATGGTGCCCGGCGGCTTGCTCGTCACGTCGAGGACCACCCGGTTGACCTCCTCGACCTCGTTGGTGATGCGGGTCGAGATGGTCGCGAGGACGTCGTAGGGCACGCGCGCCCAGTCGGCGGTCATCGCGTCCTCCGAGGCCACGGGCCGCAGGACGACGGGGTGGCCGTACGTGCGGCCGTCACCCTGGACGCCGACCGAGCGGACGTCGGCGAGCAGCACGACCGGGCACTGCCAGATGTCGCGGTCGAGGGCCGCCCGGGTCAGCTCCTCGCGCGCGATCGCATCAGCGCGACGCAGCACCGCCAGGCGGTCGGCCGTGACCTCGCCGATGATCCGGATGCCGAGGCCCGGCCCCGGGAACGGCTGGCGCCAGACGATGACCTCCGGCACCCCCAGCTCGAGTCCGACCTGTCGCACCTCGTCCTTGAACAGGCTGCGCAGCGGCTCGACGAGCTGGAACTTGAGGTCCTCCGGCAGCCCGCCGACGTTGTGGTGGCTCTTGATGTTCGCGGCTCCCTCGCCGCCACCGGACTCGACGACGTCGGGGTAGAGCGTGCCCTGGACGAGCCACTTGACGGGGTGTTCCTCGTCGCCGCGGTCCAGGACGACATCGCGGGCGGCCTGCTCGAAGACCCGGATGAACTGCTCGCCGATGATCTTGCGCTTGGTCTCCGGGTCGGTCACGCCGGCGAGCGCCTCGAGGAACCGGTCGCGCGCGTCGACGACAACGAGGTCGACGCCGGTGGCCTCGACGAAGTCCTTCTCGACCTGCTCGGCCTCGCCCTCACGCAGCAGCCCATGGTCGACGAACACACAGGTCAGCTGGTCGCCGACCGCCTTCTGCACCAAGGCCGCCGCGACCGATGAGTCGACGCCTCCCGACAGCGCGCAGAGCACACGGTCGCTGCCGACCTGCTCGCGGATCGCGTCGACGAGGTCGTGGACGACGTGCCCCGGTGTCCAGTCGGGCGCGATCCGGGCGCCCTTCCAGAGGAAGTTCTCGAGGACGCGCTGGCCCTGCTCGGAGTGC
Organism: Intrasporangium mesophilum; assembly: GCF_054783095.1. Taxonomy (NCBI): domain Bacteria; kingdom Bacillati; phylum Actinomycetota; class Actinomycetes; order Micrococcales; family Intrasporangiaceae; genus Intrasporangium; species Intrasporangium mesophilum. The sequence goes on from NZ_BAAGRF010000019.1 coordinate 131,067, forward strand.
AGCACCTCTGGGTGCCACTGGACGCCGTAGAGCCGCCGCTCGTCGTCCTCGAAAGCCGCCACGGGCGTGCCGATGGTCGAGGCGGTCACCGTGAAGCCGGCGGGCGCGTCGCTGACGGCGTCGCCGTGCGACATCCAGACGACCTGTTCCTCCGGCTGGCCGTCGAAGAGCGTGGAGTCGGGCCGGGAGATCGAGGCGTCGGTCTTGCCGTACTCGCGGGCCCCGGTGCGCTCGACAGTGCCGCCGAGGGCCCTGGCCATCGACTGGAAGCCGTAGCACATCCCGAAGACCGGCACCCCGGCGTCGAGCAGGGACGGGTCGAGCCGCGGCGCACCCTCCTCGTAGACCGAGCTCGGCCCACCGGACAGGATCACCGCGGCCGGGCGCTTGGCGAGCATGTCGGCGACCGACATCGAGTGCGGCACGACCTCGCTGTAGACCTGCGCCTCGCGGACGCGGCGCGCGATCAGCTGGGCGTACTGCGCCCCGAAGTCGACGACGAGGACCGGGTGGTCCTGCAGACTCGCCGGAGCATCGGTCGCAGCGCCCGGCTCAGCACCAGGCTGTGGGTCCGTCTGCGGGTCGGGCTGCGTGTCGGGCAGGTCGGGCGGCACGGCGTCGGTCACGCACAAACTCTATCGGCCAGGGTCGAGCGCGCGTCCGGCGCAGGCGCCGGCCCCACCGAGCCGGTATGCCGTCCGCCGCTCAGGCGCTCGCGCCCGGTCCCGACGGGGCCGGGCCGCCGGCAGCGCTCGCTGAGTCGCCGGAGCCGCCGTCACCGGCCACGTAGGCCCGGGACAGCATCGCGTGAACCTCACGGCTGTTGCGCTGCTCGGCGACCCACGGCACGACAGGCACGAAGCCGGCCAGCAGGTTGAGCACGATCCGCTTGATCCCCCAGGCGGCCTTGATCCCGAGGTTCGCGACCGAAGCGGCATACGCCATGTAGATCAGGCCATGGATCGGGCTCCAGTACTTCGTCAGCACGTTCTCCTGGTGGAAGCCGTACTTCATCACCATCTCGAGGATGAGCACGAACAGGGCGATGCCGGCGATGATGGCGAGCACCCGGTAGATCGCCAGGGCCGACCGGATCTGCTCGGGCTTGGCCAGGTTGGTCGGGTACGTCGGGCTCACGCGCTCACACCTTCTTTCGGGGCAGCCGACGGCGTCTGCGCCTGCTGCTCGGCTCGGAACATCTTCCACCACATCCAGATCGCGAACAGTCCGAAGACCCACCACTGCACGGCGTATGCCGCGTTGCGCAGGTTGAGGGACGCGTCGAGCTCCGGAGGTGGCACTCGGGACAGGCCGGCTGCCTGGACGGGCACGCCGCTGCTTGCCGTCGAGCCCGCGCTCTCCGCGGAGGCGAGGACGACAACGTTGTAGAGGTCACCGGGCCACTCGTTGACGAGCTCGGCCAGGTCGATGGCGCGCCGCTGCGGCTCCGGCAGCGCACCACCGGGCCGGGGCGACTCGCCTGGGCCGAGCGTGCCGGTCACCGTGACGACCCCCGACGGCGTCGGCGGAAGGGCGCTCGCGGCGGGCGTGCCGTCGACGAAGCCGCGCAGCACCGCCACGGTGCCGCCGTCGGTCTGCAGCGGCGTCACCACCCACGACCCCACCCGGCCGTCCAGCCGGCGGTCCACGACCACGAAGGTGCGGTCGGCGGCATACGTGCCCGTGACCGTGACGGGACGGTTCGAGTACTCCGCCGCGAACGCCGCGTGCGGCTTCGTCACGTCCTGCAGCGGCGCCCGCTCGAGACTGGCGGCGGCCGCGACGGCGTCCTTGCGGCCCTCGTCGCGGGCGACACCGAGCTGCCACAGACCGAGGAACACGCATGCCGTGACGACGACCAGCAGGAGGGCAAGCATGCCGACCCAGCGTGGGGTGAGCAGGCTGCGGAACACGCCCCAAGGGTAGGTCACCTGCTCGGGAGCCTCGAGACCGCCCGGGTGACCTGTCCAGCAAGGCGTGGCAGACTCCTCGCCCATGGTGAGCAGGACGAACCGGGCGCGCCACGTGGTTCTCGTGCGCATCGTCGCCCTGGTCGGTGCGACAGGCGCGATGTCGGTGGTCCTCGCTGGGTGCGGCGTCACCGACATCCCGAGCCCGAGAAGGACGGTCACCGTCTACGTCGACCCGACGGGAAGCCCGTCCACGCCGGCGCAGGCGACCGCCGTCCCGACGTCCGTGGCCCAGAGCCCGGCCCCGACCAGCCAGGTGCCCATCAGCCTCGCGGCCGGCCGCCAGCGCGGCGCACCCCACTCCTTCGCCGAGGCGCAGCAGCGCATCGCGGGCGCGCGCGTCGCGGGCGGGACGGCAGCCGCGTTCCAGAGCCCGAGCGGGAACATCTTCTGCGTCGCGGGTCGCGGCCCGAGCCGGCTTGCGGCATGCGACGTCGAGGAGGGACGGATCACGCCACCTGTTCCCTCGATCTGCGCCGCGGACGGACCCCAGGACATCGGCCGGATCGAGCTGTCCGACAAGGGCGCCCGGCCGGTGTGCAACTCCGACACCATCCGGCAGAGCGGCGCGCCCACGCTGGCCTACGGCTCGCGCACGGATCCCGCGCTCGGCTCGGTCGCCTGTCTCAGCGAGGAGACCGGCATGACGTGTGTCGACGCGGCCTCGCACCATGGCTTCTTCCTGGCGCGAGACACCTTCGTCACCTTCTGACCGAATCTCCGGTCGCCGGCCACCGCCCCGATGGTCTCGAATTGGTAACGGCTCCGGAACAGAGGGTTCTCTCGCCGGTCACGCGCAGTTGACTGTCGATCGTTGCGCCCGGCGGGGGATGTTCGTATGCCCAGGCGAGCGCGGCGTCCAACAGGAATCTCACAACTAGGGGACAACCTCGTGAGGCAGACAATGCACACCGGGCGCAGCAGGCTGACGGGCCTGCTCGCCGCAGGGGCCCTGGTCGCAAGCGCCATCGTGGCGTCACCGGCCCAGGCCGCTCCGAGCGCCGACAAGGGCGCGTCGTCCGGCAAGAACGCCAAGACCGCCAACGACAACCTCCGCTCACCCATGGCGGTCAAGCAGGACGCCATGCGCCAGAAGGCGCTGGAGAAGCGGCTCAAGGGCGACCAGTCCGCCCAGGGCAAGGTGGCCAAGCTCGGCCCGGGCCAGTACGTGCCGCTCGAGCGTGAAGGCACCGACAAGATCTTCGTCGTCATCGTCGAGTTCGGGAACGAGCAGTTCCCCGGGGGCATCGGCACGACCGTGCCACCCGGCACCTTCCTCGGCCCGCCCAAGGACGGCAGCGCGACGGATGTGACCGGGCCGCTGCACAACGAGATCCCCGCACCCGACCGCGCGGTCGACAACTCGACTCTCTGGCAGGCCGACTACAACCAGGCCCACTACCAGAACATGTACTTCACCCGGATGGCCGACTACTACCAGCGCCAGTCCTCGGGCCGGTACTCGGTCGAGGGCGCGGTGACCGACTGGGTCAAGGTGCCGTACAACGAGGCGCTCTACGGCCGTAACTACTGCGGCAGCATCGTCTGCAACACGTCCAAGGCACTCGTGCGTGACGCTCTCGCCGTCTGGGTCGACAACCAGCTCAAGTCGGGCAAGACGATGGCCGAGATCACGGCATACCTCAAGACGTTCGACCAGCAGGACCGGTACGACATCGACGGCGACGGCAACTTCAACGAGCCCGACGGTGTCATCGACCACTTCCAGATCGTCCACGCCGGTGGCGACGAGGCCGCCGGTGACCCGCACCAGGGCACGGACGCGATCTGGAGCCACCGGTCGTTCGCGAACATCCAGGGTGGCGGACCGCTCGGCGCGGGCGTCAACATCGGCAGCAACACCGGCACCGTCAGCAGCCCGCTCGTGCCGAACAACCCGACCGGCATCTGGGTCGGCGACTACACGATGCAGCCGGAGAACGGCGGCCTCGGCGTCTTCTCCCACGAGTTCGGCCACGACCTCGGCCTGCCCGACCTGTATGACACGTCCGGCAACACCGGTGGCGCGGAGAACAACACCGCGTTCTGGACCCTGATGTCCTCCGGCGCCAACATCGGCGACGGCGGCCCGGACGGTATCGGCGACGCCCCGACCGACCTCGGCGCCTGGGAGCTGTTCCAGCTCGGCTGGCTCCAGCCGCAGGGCAAGCAGGGCCCGTTCTACGACGTCGCGCAGGCCGGCAAGCGGTCCTCGCACACGATCGGCTCGAACGTGCCCGCGACCAAGCAGGCCCAGGCGCTGTTCACCCTGCTGCCCGACAAGGAGGTGCCGCTCGAGCTCGGCGCGCCCTACGAGGGCGAGCACGTGTACTACAGCGACGCGCGCGACGACATCGACACCACGATGACGAAGAAGGTGACTCTGCCGTCGGGCACGGTCTCGCTCTCGGCCAAGGCTCGCTACAACATCGAGCAGGACTGGGACTACGCCTTCCTTCGCGTGTCGACGGACAACGGCGCCACGTGGACCTACGTCAACACGAACCTGTCGAGCTCGACCGACCCGAACGGCCAGAACCAGGGCCACGGCATCACGGGCGTCAAGACCGACTGGACCGACCTCACCGCAGACCTGTCCGCGTGGGCCGGCCAGACGGTGACGCTGCAGTTCCGCTACTGGCAGGACGTCGCCCAGGTCGGGCAGCCCGGCGTCAGCACGCCGCCGCCCGGCTTCCAGCTCGACGCGATCGCGATCAGCGGGCAGCCGCTGGACGGCGCCGAGAGCGACGCCGGCTGGACGTTCGACCCGGCTGACGGCAGCGGCTTCCGGGCCAGCTCCGGCACCGTGACGCAGAAGTTCTTCAACGCCTACGTCGCGGAGAACCGGCAGTACGACGGGTACGACACGTCGCTCGCCACGGCATACAACTTCGGCTTCCTCAACACGACGCCGGACAGGGTGGAGAGCTACCCGTACCAGAACGGCCTGCTCGTCAGCTACTGGGACTCCTCGATGGCCGACAACAACGTGGGTGACCACCCGGGCTCAGGCCTGATCCTGCCGGTCGACGCCCACCCGGAGTTCAGCCACTGGACCGACGGGACGCTGATGCGCAACCGGATCCTCGCCTACGACTCGACCTTCGGGCTCGAGCCGACCGACGCGATCTCGCTGCACAACAACAGCGTCGCCGGGTCCATCGCGAGCAAGCCGGCCGTCCCGGTCTTCGACGACACCAAGTCGTGGTGGACCAACTCCGACGAGCATGGTGCAACCGGCTCCCACGCCGGTCGCTACCAGCCGGGGTGGTACGGCGTCGACGTGCCCAAGACCGGCACGACGATCCGCGTCGTCGGCAGCTCGAAGCAGGGCAACTCGCTCAACGTCCTCGTCGCTCCCAAGTGAGCCGGGGGCCGGACTGGTCCCGCGCGTGAGCACGCGTGAGCACGGATCCGGTGCTGTGAGCCACGCTTGATCACGAAGACCCCGCCGACCGTCTGGTCGGCGGGGTCTTCGGCTGCACATAGGATTGACCCTCACGACCGATGCGGGGCCAGCGGTCAGGCGCGCGTCGTGGACGACCTGAACACCCGACGACCGAGGGGCCGCCGTGGCGCAGCTACTGCTCTTGCACCTGCTTGCTGCCGCGCTCGCGCCCTGGCTGGCCCGCGTGCTGCGCGCCAAGTCCTTCCTCGTCCTCGCAGTGGTGCCGGCGGTCGCGTTCGGCTGGTTGCTCACCGTGGCCGTCGACGTGCGCGAGGGCCGTCTGCCGACCCAGCGGATCGAGTGGGTGCCAGGCCTCGGCCTCGACCTCGACTTCCGCCTCACCACGCTGTCCTGGGTGCTGGCGCTGCTCATCACCGGGGTCGGCGCGCTCGTGCTGCTCTACTGCGCGTGGTACTTCGCCGACGAAGACCCCAGCCTGTGGCGGTTCACCTCGGTGTTCACGGCGTTCGCGGGCGCGATGCTCGGGCTGGTCCTGACGGACAACCTGCTCGTCCTCTACATCTTCTGGGAGCTGACCACGGTCTTCTCCTACCTGTTGATCGGTCACAACCCAGCCAGCTCGACGAACCGTCGCGCCGCCATGCAGGCCCTGCTCGTCACGACCGTCGGCGGCCTCGCGATGCTCATCGGCATCATCGCGATCGGCGTGCACCACACCTACTCCATCTCGGCCCTCGTGGCCTCGCCCCCGCCGCTCGACCCGGTGATGGTGGCCGCCCTGGTGCTGCTGCTCGTCGGAGCGCTGTCGAAGTCGGCGCTCGTGCCGTTCCACTTCTGGCTGCCCGGAGCGATGGCGGCGCCGACCCCGGTGAGCGCGTACCTGCACGCCGCGGCCATGGTCAAGGCGGGCATCTACCTCGTCGCGCTGCTCGCCCCCGTCTTCGCCGGGGCTCCGGCATGGTTCGCGCTCACCCTCGGGCTGGGCCTGTTCACCATGCTCGTCGGGGGGTGGCGAGCGCTGCGCCAGCACGACATCAAGCTCCTGCTCGCCTATGGGACGGTGAGCCAGCTGGGGTTCATCGTGGCCATCACAGGCCTCGGCACCAAGGAGTCGGCCCTCGCCGCCCTCGCGCTGGTCCTGGCTCACGGCCTGTTCAAGTCGACGCTCTTCCTGACCGTGGGGGTCATCGACAAGGCGACCGGCACCCGCGACCTGCGCGAGCTGTCGGGCGTCGGGCGGCGACTGCTGCCGGTGTCGGTGCCCGCCACCCTCGCCGGCCTGTCCATGGCCGGGGTCATCCCGCTGGCCGGCTTCGTCTCGAAGGAGAGCGCGCTCACTGCGGTCTGGGACGAGGTCCAGCACTGTGCCCCCATCCCGGCGGCATACGGCTGGGTCGCGCTCATCGCGATCGTCGTCGGCTCCGCGCTCACGACCGCCTACACGGCGCGCTTCCTGTGGGGCGCCTTCGCGACGAAGCCGGGGGTCGCGCCGACCCGGGTCAAGCCGCCGCACCCGGGATTCGTCCTGGCCCCGCTCCTGCTCGGCGTCGCCTGCCTCGCGCTCGGCCTGCTCGCACCGCTCGAGTCGCCCTGGCTGATGCCGTATGCCGTCCAGTTCCCTGTCGGGTCGGCCCCGGAGCCGCTCGCGCTGTGGCACGGGCTCACGGTGCCGCTGCTGCTCTCGGCGCTGTCGATCCTGCTGGGTCTCGTGCTCTTCCTCGGGCGCGAGGACGTCGCGCGGGCGCAGGCGCGCGTGCCGGCCCTCGTCGACGGCGAGCGCGGCTTCGCCCGGACGATGCGCTGGGTCGACCGGGGCGCCGTCGAGACGACCGCCGTGACCCAGCGCGGGTCGCTGCCGATCTACCTCGCCGCCATCCTCCTCGTCTTCGTCGCCCTTCCCGGGGCAGCCGCCTTCGCAAGCCGGGCTATGCCGTCGGTTCGCTTGTGGGACAACGCTGGTCAGGCCGTCGTGGGCGGGATCGTCGTCGCTGCAGCAGTGCTCGTGCTGATCACGCGCCGCCGCCTCACCGCAGTCATGCTCGTCGGCGCGACCGGGTACGGCGTGTCGCTGCTCTTCATCGAGCACGGGGCGCCTGACCTGGCGATCACCCAGATGCTCGTCGAGACGGTCGCCCTCGTCGTCTTCGTGCTCGCGCTTCGCCGGCTGCCGACGAAGTTCACGCGCCACCGGCACTCCCCCTCGCGCACGTGGCGGCTGGCTCTCGGTGCCGCGGTCGGGTGCGCCGTCGGAGCCATCGCCCTGGTGGCTGCGGGCGGCCGCCACTCGATGCCCGTCTCGGAGGGGTACCCCACGCAGGCCTACGAGTTCGGGCACGGCAAGAACATCGTCAATGTCACCCTCGTCGACATCCGCGCCTGGGACACCCTCGGGGAGGTGTCGGTCCTCGTCGCCGCGGCGACCGGCGTCGCCAGCCTGATCTTCGTGCACACCCGCAACACCCGGATCTCCCGGGCCACGTCGAAGGCCATCCCCGCCACCGACCCGGCGCGCGGCACGTGGCTGCACGGCGGGCGCACGATGCGCACAGAGAAGCGCTCGGTGATGTTCGAGGTCGTCACGCGCCTCGTGTTCCACATCATGCTCGCGGCGTCGCTCTTCCTGCTCTTCTCGGGGCACAACCAGCCCGGAGGCGGTTTCGCCGGCGGGCTCGTCGCGGGGCTGGCGCTCGTCGTGCGCTACCTCGCGGGCGGCCGCTACGAGCTCGACGAGGCCGCCCCCTTCGACGCCGGCCTCGTCGTCGGCCTCGGGCTGCTCGTCGCCGTCGGGTCCGCGCTCGCGCCGCTCGCCTTCGGGGGCACCATCCTCGAGACGACAACGGTCGACTTCACCCTGCCGCCGTGGGGCGAGGTGCACGTCGTCACCTCGGTGTTCTTCGACATCGGCGTCTACCTCATCGTCGTCGGGATGATGCTCGACATCGTGCGGAGCCTCGGCACGGGCATCGACCGGCAGATCGCGGCCGAGTCCGACGGTCCGGTCCCGGGCAAGGACGCAGCAGCGGACGCGGGCACGGCCCGTGGCGAGGTCTCGGAGGGAGGCGGCTCGGACGAGGGCCGCGGCCGCCGCGAGGAGGTGGCGCAACGATGATGCCTCCGACCCCGTTGACGCCGTTGACCCCGTTGACGCCGCTCGCCTCGCTGACGCCGCTGGTGCAGCAGCCTGCGGTCGGCGCCCTGATCGAGCCGACTCTCGAGCCGAACCTCACGCTCGTCCTCGTCACGGTCGGCCTGGTGGCGGCCGGCACGGCGCTCGTGCTGGACCGCAGCCTCGTACGCGTACTGCTCGGGATGGTGCTCATCGGCAACGGCGTCGCCGTCCTCTACCTCGTCGTGAGCGGCCGCGCCGGACGCCCGCCCTTCGTCGGCGAGGCCCCCCAGTCGATCAGCGACCCGCTGCCGCAGGCGATGGTCCTCACGGCGATCGTCATCTCGCTGGCCACCATCGGCTTCCTGCTGGCCTTGTCGTACCGCCTGTGGCAGGTCTCGGGAACCGACGACGTGCCCGACGACGCCGAGGACGCCCGGATCCAGCGCCTGGCGATCGAGGACGCGACGTCGTCGACCTACGACCCGTCGGAGATCTCCACGACGACCGCCGACGAGCTCGCCGGTGAGCGCCTCGATGGCGGCTCCGGGGATAGGCCCGAGGACGGACCCGAAGGCGGCTCCGAGGACAGCCTCCACGAGGGCTCCGACCGCCCGAGCAAGGGAGGTGAGCGCCGTGGCTGACCTCTCCGTCGCCGACATCGTCCCGATGCCCGTGCTGCTGCCGCTGCTGGGGGCCGCGCTGACGCTGGCGTTCCGGCGGTCGCCGCGGCTCCAGCGAGCGGTCAGCATCGCGGTGCTCTCGGCGACCGTCCTCGTCGCGGCGGTGCTGGTGCAGCAGACCAATGCGCACGGCCCCCAGGTGCTCTGGCTGGGCGCCTGGCAGGAGCCGCTCGGGATCTCCCTCGTCGCCGACCGGCTCAGCTCGCTCATGCTGCTGGTCTCCGCCGTGGTCACGCTGCTCGTGCTGCTGTTCGCCATCGGCCAGGGCCAGGCCGACGGCGAGGACGAGACCGAGACGCCCTTGACGATCTTCCATCCGACGTATCTCGTGCTCTCGGCCGGCGTGGCCAACGCGTTCCTCGCCGGGGACCTGTTCAACCTCTTCGTCGGCTTCGAGATCCTGCTGTTTGCTTCCTACGTGCTGCTGACGCTCGGCGGCGCCGAGTCGCGGATCCACGCCGGCACGACCTATGTCGTGGTCAGCCTGCTCAGCTCGGCCCTGTTCCTGGTCGGCATCGCCGCCGTGTATGCCGCGACGGGCACCGTGAACCTGGCCCAGCTCTCGATCCGCATCGGCGACCTCACCCCGAGCGTTGCGCTCGTGCTGCAGCTCTGCCTGCTCACGGCGTTCGCGATCAAGGCGGCCGTGTTCCCGATGTCGGCGTGGCTGCCCGACAGCTACCCGACCGCTCCGGCGCCGGTCACCGCGGTCTTCGCCGGCCTGCTCACGAAGGTCGGGGTCTACGCCATCATCCGCGTGCAGACCCTGCTCTTCCCGGAGTCCCCGCTCACCGGACTGCTCATGTGGGCGGCGCTGCTGACGATGGTCATCGGCATCCTCGGCGCCGTCTCCCAGTCGGGACTCAAGAGGATCCTGTCGTTCACCCTGGTCAGCCACATCGGCTACATGATCTTCGGGATCGCCCTCGCGACCCAGGACGGCACGGCCGGGGCGATCTTCTACGTCGCGCACCACATCACCATCCAAACCGCGTTGTTCCTCATCGCCGGGCTCGTCGAGCGCGTCGCCGGCACCACCTCGCTCGACCGACTGGGCGGGCTCGCCGTGGCGTCCCCCGTGCTCGCCGTGCTCTTCTTCCTGTCTGCTATGAACCTCTCCGGCATCCCACCCCTGTCCGGCTTCCTCGCCAAGATCGGGCTGCTGCATGCCGGCATCGAGGTGGGCACTCCGCTCGCGTGGGTGCTCGTCGTCGGCGGGATCGTGACGAGCCTGCTCACGCTGTACGCGCTGTCCAAGGTGTGGAGCCAGGCGTTCTGGCGGCCGCTCGCCGAGGCCAAAGCAGCCGCCGAGGCCATCGCGGCACAAGAGGCTTTGGAGGCGGCGGCCGGGACCGAGGGCACCTACGGCGACACCGAAGACGCGGAGAGTGCTGCGGCCCAGAGCGGTGCTGTGGCGGTCGCCGTCGCCGTCGACACCTCACCACGGGCGCTGCCGCGCACGATGCTCGGGGCCACCGCGGCGATGACGGCCGTCGGCCTTGCCATCACGCTCTTCGCCGGGCCGCTCTTCTCGTACACCCAGAAAGCGGCCGCCGACCTCATCGCGCGCACTCCCTACGTCAACGCCGTCCTTCCACCGGAGGCCCGCAGATGAGCGCGACCCCGACGACCGACCACGTACGCCGCCCGGCAACGCCCCGCAGGCGCCGCACCTTCCAGCCGCGGGCGATCGCCACGATCGCCCTGGCCTGGGTGCTCATGTGGGACCGCATCACCTGGGGCAACGTCGTCAACGGCATCCTCGTGGGCCTGTTCGTCACGTACGCCTTCCCGCTGCCCTCGATCGAGTTCAACGGCCGGCTCCGCCCGCACCGGCTCGCCTGGCTCGTCATCCGGTTCCTCGGTGACCTCGTCGCGGCCACCTGGCAGGTCCTGCGGCTCGCCCTGGGCACCCGGCGCCCCCGCAACGCCGTCATCGAGGTCCAGCTGCGCTCGCGGTCGGACTTCTACCTCACCCTGACGGCCGAGCTCATCGCGCTGGTGCCGGGCTCGGTCGTCATCGACGCCCGACGCTCGACCTCGGTCCTCTACCTGCACCTGCTCGACGTCGAGCGCGCGGGAGCGGTCGAGGCGCAGCGGCGCCACGTCCTCGTGGTCGAGGAGCGCGTCGTGCGAGCCCTCGGCTCACGCGAGGAGATCGAGGCGATCGAGGCCGCGAAGCTCGCCGACGCCGGTCGGGCCGACGGACCCGCCGGACCCATTTCAGGACCACGCGCCCGACCCCCTGGAGGTGCCCCATGACCTGGTTCGTCACGACGGTGGTCATCGCCGCCCTCGCCCTGCTCGGCGCAGCCGCCGTCATCGTGCTCGTGCGCCTCTACCGCGGCCCGAGCAACCTCGACCGCATCATCGCCGCCGAGATCCTGCTCGTCATCGTCATCGCCGGAGTCGCCCTCGAGTCGGCCCGGCAGCATACCTCGACGTACCTGCCGCTCCTCATGATCCTCGGGCTCGTCGGCTTCGTGGGCGGCGTCGCCGTCACCCGGTTCCTCTCCCGCGACACCGACGAGGTGGAGGGCGAGGTCCGCGAGAGGAGGCTGCCCCAATGAGCTGGACCGCCGTGCTCGACGCCGCCGGGGCTCTGTGCCTCCTGGTCGGCGCCTTCCTCTGCTTCGCGGGAGCGTTGGGCCTGGCCCGCTTCCCCGACACGCTCTCGCGCCTGCATGCCGCGACGAAGCCGCAGACCCTCGGGCTCATCGTGATCCTCGTCGGGCTCGCACTGACGCTGCGAACCTGGGCCGCGGTGACGACCCTCGTCCTGCTCGGCGCCACCCAGTTCTTCACCTCGCCGGTATCGGCACACCTCGTGGGCCGGGCGGCCTACCGGAACGGCCGGGTCGACGAGTCCACCCTCGTGGTCGACGAGCTCTCGGACGCCCTGGAGCGCTCGGGGTCGGACCAGACCAGCTGATCGAGACGGCATACCCTCACCGCCTTCGGCGCGAGCGGTTGTGCGGTTTGATCTCAACTCGGCTTCAGTTCTTGCGGTCGCCCGCGGGAGCCGCCGGAAAATGGCGTGAGGCACGCCTGGGCCGAACGTAACATCAAGCAAGTGATCTCGCTGCCCCACGCCGACCCCGGCACTCCGGACCTGACCGGCGCGACGGCATACCTGCGGTGGCTCGGCAAGGGGCAGTGGTGCACCCTCGTCATCGCGATCTGCTTCGGCGTGGTCTGGCTCGTGAGCCAGGCCCTCTTCCCCGCCGCCATGGGCAAGGCGATCGACGACGGCATCATCGGCGGCGACGCCGGGTCGCTCGCGCTCTGGTGCGCGCTCCTCGTCGGCCTCGTCCTCGTCAGCGCAGTCTCGGGCGCTTTCCGGCACAAGTACGCCGTCGCCAACTGGCTCCAGGGCGCGTTCCGCTCCGCCCAGCTCGTCGGGCACAAGTCCGCCGACACCGGCGAGGCGCTGACGCGCACCGTGCCGACGGGCGACGTCGTCGCGACGGTCAGCTCGGACGCGATGCGGATCGGCGGGCTCTACGACGTCCTGGCCCGGTTCGCCGGCGCGGTCGTGTCGTACGTCGTCGTCGCGCTCATCCTGCTCAGCGCCTCCGCGCCGCTCGGGCTCGTCGTGCTCATCGGCGTCCCGGTGCTCGTCGCGTGCCTCACGTTCATCGTGCGCCCGCTCCAGCGGCGCCAGCTCGCGCAGCGGGAGGAGTCGGGCAAGCTGATCGGGCTCGGCGCCGACACGGTCGCCGGCCTGCGCGTGCTGCGCGGCATCGGCGGCGAGCAGACCTTCCTGACCAGGTATGGCGCACAGTCACAGTCCGTGCGCCAGGTCGGCAACCGGGTGGCCGGCTACCAGGCGGCGCTCGACGCCGCCCAGGTGCTGCTGCCGGGGGCGTTCGTCCTCGTTGTCGTGTGGCTCGGGGCCAGGTTCGCCATCGAGGGCCAGATCACCCCGGGCCAGCTCGTCGCCTTCTACGGCTACACCGCATTCCTCGTCATCCCGCTGCGCACCGCGACCGAGATGGTCGACCGCGCGACCCGGGCACACATCGGCGCCCGCAAGCTCATCCGGGTCCTCGCCGTCGCCCCTGACCAGCTCGAAGCCGTTGCGACGCAAGCGCTTCCGACCCACCCGGCGCGGCTGGTCGACCCCGACAGCGAGGTCAGCATCGAGCCCGGGCTGTTCACCGTGGTCGTCTCGGCCCGGCCCGAGGAGTCGGCTGCGCTCGCGGACCGCCTCGGCCGGTTCGGCCCGCACGAGACGGACGCCCGGCTGAACGGCACGCGTCTCGCGGACGCGCCGCTCGCCGAGCTCCGGCGTCGCATCGTGGTCTCGGAGACCGACCCGCGGCTCTTCACCGGCACGCTGCGCGAGGAGCTCGACCCCCGCGGGGAGCACGACGACGCGGCGATCCTGGCGGCGCTCGACGTCGCGAGCGGCGAGGACGTCCTGGAGGCGCTGCCCGAGGGTCTCGACAACGAGGTCGAGGAGCGCGGACGGGCGTTCTCCGGCGGCCAGCGGCAGCGGCTCTCCCTCACCCGGGCTCTGCTCACCGACGCCGAGACCCTCGTGCTCGTCGAGCCGACCAGCGCCGTCGACGCGCACACCGAGGCGCGGATCGCCGACCGTCTCACGACCGCCCGCACCGGGCGGACGACGGTGGTCATGACCGCGAGCCCGCTCATCCTCGACCGCGCCGACCGCGTCGTCTTCCTACAGGGCGGAAAGGCCGTCGCGACCGGCACACACCAGGAGCTCATGACCGACCGACCCGACTACCGACGAACCGTGATCCGAGGAGAGGAGGACTGATGTCCGCAACGCCTGCCACCCTGCCGGCCGAGCACCCCGGGCAGCCGACCCGCACGTTGCCAGTCGCCGACATGGAGTCGGTGCGGGCGCACACGCGCGGCCTGCTACGGCGCCACCGAGGCAGCCTCGCCCTCGTCGTCGGCCTCCACTCGCTCGCAGCCGTCGCCGCGCTCGTCGCGCCGCGCGCCATCGGCCTGCTCGTCGACGAGATCAGCCACGGGCGCTCGCTCGCGGTCGTCAACACGCTCGCCATGTGGATCGCGGGCGCCGTCGTCCTCCAGACGATCGTCACGTGGTTCGCCCGGCGGGCGTCCTTCATCATGGGCGAGACGGTCTTCGCCGAGCTGCGCGAGCAGTTCATGGGGCGGGTCGTCGAGCTGCCGCTGTCGACCGTCGAGCGCGCCGGCACCGGCGACCTCGTCTCGCGCACGACGAACGACGTCGAAGCGCTCTCGCACGTGATCCGCTTCGGCATCCCGTCGATCTTCGTCGGCGCAGTGACGACCGTGATCACCGTCATCGCTGCGTTCATCACCGGGTGGCAGGTCGCTCTGGCGATCGTCGTCGGCATCCCGATCCTCTGGATCTCGACGCGCCGCTACCTGCGCTACGCCCCCGCCGGGTACCTGCGCGAGCGCGCGACGTATGCCGTGCTCAACGGGGTCGTCACCGAGTCCGCCGACGGCGCCCGCACCATCGACGCCTTGCGCCTCGGCCGGCGCCGCCGCCGGCGGATGGACGACGCCCTGCGCGACTGCTACGACGCCGAGCTGTACACCTTGAACCTGCGGCTGCGCTGGTTCCCGTCCGTCGAGTTCGCCTTCTTCATGCCGGTCGCGGTGACGCTGCTCTGGGGCGGGTGGCTCATCTCGCGCGACATCGTGACCGCGGGCACCGTGACCGCGGTGGCGCTGTACGTCCAGCAGATGGCGGGACCGCTCGACGAGCTCATCTCCTGGCTCGACGAGATCCAGGTCGGCGCGACCTCGCTCGCGCGGGTCATCGGCATCGCCGACGTGCCTCCCGACCGGACGCCCACCGGCCAGGAGCCGGCCGACGACCGCCTCGACGTCGAGGACGCGCACTACGCCTACCGCGCCGGTCGCGACGTGCTGCGCGGTGTGTCGCTCGACCTCACGCCGGGCGAGCGGCTTGCCATCGTCGGGCCGTCCGGCGCCGGCAAGTCGACGCTCGGCAGGCTCATGGCCGGCATCGACGGGCCACGGGTCGGGCGGGTCGAGGTCGGCGGCGTGCGTCTCGTCGACCTCGAGCTGCCGCAGCTGCGCGGTCAGGTCGCCCTGGTGACCCAGGAGCACCACGTCTTCGTCGGCTCGCTCGAGGACAACCTGCGCCTGGCCCGGCCGAGCGCGTCCCGCGAGCAGCTGCTCGATGCACTGGAGGCGGTCGACGCCCGCGTCTGGGCCGAGGAGCTCCCGGATGGGCTCGACACCACCGTCGGCTCGGGCGGGCACCGGCTCACCGAGCCGCAGGCACAGCAGCTGGCCCTGGCCCGGCTCGTGCTCGCTGACCCGCACACGCTCGTGCTCGACGAGGCGACCTCGCTGCTCGACCCCCGGGCGGCACGGCACCTCGAGCGCTCGCTCGCGGCGGTCGTGGAGGGCCGGACGGTTGTCGCGATCGCGCACCGGCTGATGACGGCGCACGACGCCGACCGCGTCTGCGTCGTCGAGGACGGGCAGGTCAGCGAGATCGGCTCGCACGAGCAGCTGCTCGAGGCCGACGGGGCGTATGCCGCTCTCTGGCGCTCCTGGCGGGACGAGCCCCAGCCGGCCCGCTGACCCGCCCATCCCAAGTCGAGTGAGCGCCCCGCCCCACCAGCCCCACGTCGAGTGAGCGCCCCGTCCCACCAGCCACACTCGAGTGAGCGCCCAGTCCCACCAGCCCCACGCCGCCCGAGGTCGAGTGAGCACTTCGTCACTCCAGCCCCACACGTCACGTGACAGGAGTGACGGGGCGCTCACTCGACCAGTGAGGTCGGTGGCCTGCGACGAGTCGAGTGAGCGCTTGGTCACTTCGGCCCATCGGGCGGGCTCATGGGACGGGAGTGACGGGGCGCTCACTCGACTGGGGGGTGGGAAGGGTCCAGGTAGGGGGCGGGCGTCGGTCCCGCGTTGGTGACCGGCGTAACCCTCGGCTGGGTATGTCGTTGTCAGCGTGGCGCTGGGCTCGTTTCTGACCGGTGCGGCCCGCGCCATGGGTGAGGCCGTCTCTGAGGGGTGACGGCCTCGCCCTCGCCGGTCCGCAACCTTCACCGGGTGCGGCCCGCGCCATCGGGTGGGGCCGTTTGTGAGGGGAGACGGCCCCACCCCTGCGGGCTCACCCGAGCGGGCTCGCCCCGACGACCGGCAGCGATCCGGTCATCCTCCGGTAGGGCTCGCCCTGGGCCGGGCGCTGGTCCGGCTCGCCGCTGCGCGGCCACAGCGACATCGCCCGTTCGGCCTGCGCTGTGATGGTCAGGCTCGGGTTCACACCGAGGTTCGCCGAGACCGCTGCCCCGTCCACGACGTGCAGGCCGGGATAGCCCCAGACCCGGTGGTAGGGGTCGATGACCCCGGTGTCGGGTGAGTCTGAGATGACCGCGCCACCAAGGAAGTGCGCCGTCATCGGGATGTCGAGGATCTCCCCGATCGACGACCCCGCCCAGGCCTGTTCGCCGGTCGCGCGCTCGAGCCGCGCGGCGATCGCACGGACCGCCGCGTTGCCCTGCGGGATGTAGGTCGGGTTGGGGTCGCCGTGGCCCTGGGAGGAGGTCAGGTGCCACCCGAACACTCCGCGCTTGCGTCGCACGGTGATCGAGTTGTCACTGCTCTGCATGACGAGGGCGATGACCGTGCGCTCGCTCCAGCGCCGGGTCGACAGCGACCGGGCGAACACCGCCGGATGCCGCACCGCCCCACCGAGGAACCTCGCCCACCGGGGCACCCGTCCGCCGCCGTCGACCTGCATCACCGCGAGCGCTCCCATGAGGTTCGAACCCTTGCCGTAGCGGACGTTCTCGACATGGGTCGCATCATCGACATGGAAGCTCGACGTGATCGCCACCCCGCGGGTGAGGTCGACGTCGCCGGGGGTGCGAGCGGTCATGGCTCCGCCGAGCGCCTCGGAGTTGGTCCGGGTCAGCTCCCCGAGCCGGTCGGACAGGCGCGGGAGCCCGTCGGGCTCGGCGGTCGCCTTCATCGCCTGGAGCAGCGCAGCGGTGCCCCAGGCGCCCGCGGCGACGATGACCTGGCCCGCGGTGACGGTGCGCGACTGCGCCCGGCGCCGCCCCCAAGCGCCGCTGCGGACGGTCGTGACGGCATACCCCTGCTCCGGCACGGCCGGGTCGAGGGGACGCACGGACGTCACGGTCCGCAGCGGCTCGACCGTGACGCCGAGTCGTTCGGCGAGCGCCAGGTAGTTCTTGACGAGGGTGTTCTTCGCCCCGACCCGACAGCCGACCATGCAGTTGCCGCACTCGGTGCACCCGGTGCGTTCCGGCCCGGCGCCACCGAAGTACGGGTCCGCCACGCGCACGCCGGGCTCGCCGAAGAAGACGCCGACCGGTGTCTTGGCGAACGTCGTGCCGACGCCGAGGTCGTATGCCGTGTCGCGCATGAGCTGCTCTACCGGGCCTTCGCACGGGTTCGTCACGACCCCGAGCATCCGCTGGGCGGTCGCGTAGTGTGGCGCGAGCTCGGACTGCCAGTCCGTGATGTCGGCCCATTGGCGGTCACGGAAGAAGGGCGGCGGCGGCACGTAGAGGGTGTTGGCGTAGTTGAGGGAGCCGCCACCGACACCGGCGCCCGCGAGGACGAGACAGTGTGGCAGCCGGTGGATGCGCTGCACCCCGAAGCAGCCGAGCTGCGGCGCCCACAGGTAGCGCTTCACGTCCCAGCTCGTGCGGGCGAAGTCGGCGTCCTCGAATCGGCGGCCCGCCTCGTAGACATGCACGCGGTAGCCCTTCTCGGCCAGCCGCAGCGCCGACACCGAGCCGCCGAAGCCGGACCCGATGACGACGACGTCGTGGTCGTACCCCATGGCGGCCAGCCTAGGTGGCCCCTCCCCCGCGAGACACGACCCGCTCCCGGTTCGAGGTAATCGAATGGAGGTGATAGGTCGGGGCATCGGGCGACCTATCACCTCGATCGCAATACCTCGACCGGGGTCGGCGCCTGCGGTGCGCGCTCAGGCCCCGGGCACGCCGGAGAGCGCGGTGCGCAGCGCGCGCGAGACCTCGGGGTAGAGAGTCAGCGAGAACGTCTTGGTCATGTGGCCGTGGTCGAAGTAGGTGATGAGGCCTCCGAGCACTGCCGGGCAGGACCCGTCACGGCAGAGCAGGTCGGTCACCTCGAGCCGGGTGACGTCCTTGCCTACTCGGTCGGCGGCGGCATCGGCGAGCGGGTCGGGCTCGAGCCCGCTGGTCGGCTGAGGCGCCTCCTTGGTCGCGCACTTGGCCACGTCGTTCGAGTAGCGGGCCACACAGTCGGGCACGCTGCCCGTCGCTCCCGGGGTGTCACGGATGACGAGGACCCGAGCGCCCGCCTCGATGAACGTGTCCATGACGCGGTTGTAGGACGCCTTCGCGACGGCCGTCTTCTGCGCGGCCGGGACACCCGCGAGCGGCTGCAGGGTGCGGTCCGACATGACCACGAGGTCATAGCCTCCGTCGGCGATCCGGCCGCGCGCCCAGGCGTTCCAGGCCACGCAGTTGTCCTCGAGCGTCTTTGTCCCGAACTGGACAGGGACGTCGACCGAGTAGCACTCCGACGCGAGGTACGTGTCGACCCGCCAGCCGCGCTCCTTGGCGGTCTTGACGATCGGCGGCTCCCACTGGCCGGCGTGCGAGTTGCCGTAGAGGGCGATCTTGACAGTCGCGTTCTTCGGGCCGTACGAGCAGACCTTGTGCCTGGTGAAGGGCCGGTTGTTCCAGCAGTCGTCGGCGTACACGTCGGGCTTGTCGTCGGCCGCCTGGATCGGGTTCGTCAGCATCGCCATCGTCCGGCCGGTGCACGCCGGGTCACGGAATGCGTCGACCCCGACGCACTGGGCGGCCGGGTTCACCCGCACCGACTCCGCCTCGGACGCGGCCCGGTCGGACTGCCACAGTGCGAAACCGGCGGTCGTCAGCGAGATCGCGAGGCACGCGGCGAGCAGCATGAAGGACCGCTTGGTGCTTCGTGCGATCGCCGGCGTGAAGCGCATGAGGTCCTCGACCCAGCGCTTGGACAGGCCCGAGAGCGCGAGCACGATCGCGATGATGACGAGCTTCTGCCACCACTTCACGTTGTCGTCGCCGAGGACGAAGGGCGCGATGACGATCGCGGGCCAGTGCCACAGGTACACCGAGTAGGAGACGTCCCCGAGCCATTGGACCGGCCGGCCCGACCACAGATGACGGGGGCTGGGGGCGAGGTCGTCCGAGCGGGCCGCGATGACCATGGCCGCGCCGACGGTGGGCAGGATCGCGGCCAGGCCGGGGAACGGCGTCCCCCCGGTGTAGCTCCACGCGGCCCAGATCATCGCCGCGAGACCGCCCCAGACCAGCAGGGCCCGAAGCAGCGTCGACCGGAAGCGGAGGCCGGCGTGCACCGCCGCGGCCAGCCCCGCGCCCACGCCGAGCTCCCAGATGCGCGTCGTCGTCACGAAGTAGGCCTGCGCCGCGTCGTCGTTGGTGAACCAGGCGGACCAGGCCAGCGACAGGAGGCTGACCGCTCCGATGACGAACAGCGGCGCGTAGCGGAACGAGCGCGACAGCCGGCGACACACGAGGAACGCCAGGCCGATCAGGACCGGCCACATGATGTAGAACTGCTCCTCGACCGACAGCGACCAGTAGTGCTGCGTCGGGGAGTGCAGCTGGTCGGTCGCGAGGTAGTCGGTCGAGGTCCACGCCAGCATCCAGTTCTCGACGTAGAGCGCCGAGGCGATGACCTCCTTGGCCACCCGCGCATGCACGGTCTGCGGGAGCCAGATCATGCTCGCGACGAGCGTGACGACGAGGACCAGCGTCGCCGCGGGGATGAGTCGCCGCACCCGGCGGGCCCAGAAGGCGAACAGGTCGGCGGTGCGCTTGATCGGGCGCTCGAGCAGGTGCAGCGTGATGAGGAAGCCGGAGATGACGAAGAAGACATCGACACCGACGTAGCCGCCGGTGAGCCGGTTGGGCCAGAAGTGGTAGATCACGACCAGCGTCACGGCGATCGCGCGAAGAGCCTGGATGTCCTTGCGCGGACCGGCCTCCACGGGTCGCTCGCGTCGCGCCGGCGGGGCCGTCACTTCGGTGACTCCGCCGACGACCGTCGTACCCATAGCGTCGGGTGCAGCCAAGAAACCTACTCCGTACGTGATAACCCATGCCCGAAAATCAACCTGGACAACCTAACGCACGAGGCCGTCATTTCCCATTTAGCCACCGGAGAGCCACCGGCTCGCAACCGGTTCGTAACCACAGGCGCAGCGGGTGTGCAGTCCCGGTCGCGTGGGCTCGCGGCACCCGCGGCTAGGATCGGCCTGTCGCCATCCCGACCAGAAGTGAGCTCTGCGTGAGCAGCCCGACTCCGTCGCTGACCGTCATCTCGAACGTCTACAACGACGCAGAGCGTCTCCCCCGGGCTGTGGCCTCGGCGCTCGCGGCGTGGTCTCCCGCCACCGCAGGGCAGGCAGAGGCTGTGTCAGCGGGAGACGCGACCGGCGGCATCGAAGTGCTCATCGTCGACGACGGGTCGACCGATGACACCGGACGGGTCGCCGACTCTCTCGCCGCCGCCGACCCACGTGTGCGGGTGGTGCACCGTGGGGAGAACGACGGCGCTCCGGGCGCCCCGCGCAACCTGGGCCTCGACGAGGCGCGCGGTCGCTGGGTCGCTTTCGTCGACAGCGACGACGAGTACCTCCCGGGTACGCTCCGGAGGCTGGTCGACGTCGCCGAGGCCGAGCACGCCGACGTCGCCGCGGGTGCGGTGTCGCGGTACAACGAGCGAACCGAGCGGGTCACGCCTCTTGCGGCAACGGCATACACCAGTGGTCCCGTCACGCCGCTCGACCCTGGTTCCCCCCTCTGGCACGACACGATCGCGGTCGCCAAGGTGATGCGCCGCGACTTCCTCGACGAGCACGCGATCCGCTTCCCCGAGCGGATCCTCTACGAGGACCAGCCGTTCACCGTCGCGCTCTGGGCCCAGGCGTCGCGGATCGCGACGCTCGACGAGACCGTCTACCACTGGTACGTCTACAACGTCGCCGGCGGCGAGTCGATCACGGCGCGACGTCACGAGATCTCGAACTTCCACGACCGGCTCACCGCCAACCGCGCGATCGACCGCATCCTCGACGGCCGGCCGGACCTTGCCGGCGCGAAGCTGGGCAAGTTCGTCGAGCACGACCTCGCCCTGTACGGCAAGGACATCGACAGCCGCGACGACGCCTACCGCACCGAGTGGCTCACCGCCGCCCGCGACTATCTCGAGGCGCAGCCCGAGCAGCGCCGGACCGCGCTGGCCCAGCCGTTCCGGCTCGCGGTGCAGGAGCTCGTGACCGGCTCGGACGAGAGCGCCGTGGCCGCCTGCCTCTTCGCGTACCGCCGGCTGCACGTGGCACGCCCGCTCGACCACCGCGAGGGCGGCTGGTGGTGGCCCTACGTGCCCGCGCCGTCGGCGACCGTCGCCCACGACGTCACCAGGCTGGTCCGCAACGAGCACGCACGTGGCCGTCACCTGCGGACCACCGTATGCCGTCAGATCAGTGCCGATGCCCGTTCCCTCACGCTCGCCGGGACGGTCGTCGACGGCGACGGGAGCCTGCGCGCCCGCGCCCGGATGCGGGTCGTCCTCGTCGACCATGACAGCCGGTCAGTGGTCGGCTCGGCCGCGACCCGGCTCGACCCCGACGGGGGGTTCGCGGTCACCCTCGCGCTGCCGAGGCTCGAGAAGGACGCACCGCGCTCGAAGGTCTACGACGTGAAGGCCGTCTTCCCCGGGCGGGTGCCGCTGCCCTTCCCGGTGCGCCGGGCGCGGGCCGTCGAGATCCCGGTCGGGCTCGACCTGCCGCCGCTCGCGGAGGCGACCGGCCTGCAGCTCTACCGCACCCGGAACGGGACGGTGGTGCTGCTGTCGCGTCCCGAGTCGGTGGACCCGTCGTCCGGCGCCGGTGCAGACGTCTCGACACCGGCCGCGGAGTCGCCGGACGCCGCGGCGCCATTGGACCCGGCCGAGTCACCGGACGCGGCCGGGGCCTGAGCGGACCGGGCTGCGCCCACCGTCCCGTCCGCCGTGGCGGTCACGCCAACGCCCTGGGCGCCCTTTCCGGTCTTGGTGCCCTTGGTGCGGCCCGGGACCGAGGCCCCGAGCTTGGGGGCGGGCTTGCCGATCTGCTTGATCGCCGCGGCGACCCGGGCGCAGCACTGGCCGTCCCGTTGGGGGAAGGTCTCGTCGATCCGCTGCTGGAACTCCGGCCGGGCGGCATACCCGTTGTCGGCGATGTCGGTGATGGCGGCGATGGCCTGCTCGACCCCGGCCACAACTGGCCCGAAGCCGTCGCGCTCGTAGCGGAAGTACCCGGCGCGTCCGACGTGGCCACCCGCGGCGACCCGCTGCGCGTCGAACTGGAAGTACACGACGGGACGGTCCATGTAGGCCGCGTTGAACGCCATCGAGGAGTAGTCGGTGACCAGCACCGCGGAGCGGGCGAAGTAGTCCTGCACGTCGGCGCCGTCGAAGGACAGCCGCAGCACCGACTCAGGCAGGTCCATCTTGGCCAGAACGGGCTGGATGTTCGGGTGCGGCAGGAACGCGATCTTGCGTCCGGTGCGTGCGGCGAGCTCGGCCAGCTCTGGGCTGTTGAGCAGCGCCGTCCACGACTTGGCGTACTCGGTCTCGAAGAAGTGCGAGTCGATGACGCGCCGCTGGCTGCCCGGCTTGAGCGGCGGCACGAGCCAGTTGCGCCAGGTCGGCGCGACGAGGATCAGGTCGCGGGCGTCGCCGGTGATCCGCTGGGCCTTCTCGTGCAGCCGGTCGAAGCGCGGCAGGCCGGTGAGCACGACCTCCCTCGTGCCGAAGACGTAGGGCGACCCGTCCGCCGCGATCGAGTCGTACTCCCCCGGGGTCGAGGTGACGAACAGGTCCATCTGCTTGGCGTTGAGCCAGCGCGAGAGGTCGTCCTTGATGACCCCGTGCTGCAGGAAGGTGAACTTCCAGCGCGGCTGGAAGTGCCTGACGATCGCCGGCGGCTTCTGGACCGGCGCGTCGATGTGCGAGGAGATGAGGTGGGCCGCGTTGATCATGAGCAGCTTCCACCGCAGTGAGCCGTGGGCCACCACGCGCGAGCCGAAGCCGTCGGCCTTGAGGCGCTTCCAGTCGGGCGTGTCCTTCTCGATGACGAACCACGCGTTGACCTCGGGCCGGTTGGTGCGCAGCCAGCGGAACAGGATCTCGGCGCTGTCGTTGGCGTCGTGGATGCGGTCCATGAGCACCCAGGCGTCCTTGAAGACCGCGCGCACCTGCGGGCGCGCGGCCATCAGCCGCACCGGGTCGACGATCAGGGCCTTGACCGCCTCGCGGCGCCGCATCCGCGGCGGCCGGAACCGGTTGGAGATCGCGCGGGCCCCCAGCGCCCGGACTGCTTGCCGCTGCCAGCTCTGCTCGAGCTCGACGCGGGTGCCGTCGAGGCGGACCTCGACCGTGGACCGCGCGTCGACCCAGAGAACTTTCTCCCACATCAGCGTGGTGCCGAAGAACTCGATGGCGCGGACCTTGGAGTATGCCGGCTCGACGCGCTCGCCCCGCGCGTACACCGCCTCGGTCGGCGGCTCGCCCACCCAGCGGTAGAGCAGACGCACCATGCGCTTGACGGCGTCGTAGCTGTCGGTGACGACGTAGGGAGTGTGCCAGGACTCGTCGCGCAGGCCGTGCAGCATGATGTCGCGCCAGTGCGGCTGGAGCTTGCGGATCGCGAAGGCGTCGATGACGTCGGGGTCGAGGCGGTCGACGATCTGGCGCAGCGTCGCCCGGAAGGACTCCGCGAGGTCGCCCTCGATGGCCGCGGCCGAGCTGGCCATCGCGTCTTCTGCCGAGAAGTACCACGACAGCTCGTAGAGCACGACGTGCTGGACCCACATCGGCACCGAGCCGAACTGTGCGGCCGAGGCGTCGAGCAGCGCGAGGTACCCCTCACGCGGGACGGTCGAGTAGCGGCCCGTCGCCGAGATGCCGGTCTGCAGGGTCGAGGACTGGTCGGCGCGCTTGCGGTAGAAGTACTTCGCCGAGGCGATGAAGCCGGCCTGGCGGCTGGGGGCGCGCAGCAGGTAGCGGACCGCGAAGTCGCCGTCCTCGAAGTTGGGCCGCAGGCCGGCATTGAACCGCATGTCGCCGATGACGTCACGCCGCATGAGGCTCGTCGTGGAGCTGCCCGGGATGTAGGCGGTGGTCGCGTCGAGGTCGACGAGCTGGTCGGTGGTGTACATCCGCCAGCGCGGGTGCTTCGCCTTCTCACCGGTGCTCTCGTTGCGCAGCACCACGTTGGCCGACAGGAGCTGGGCCTCGGGGTTCTCCTTGGCGAAGGCGGCCATGGACGAGAAGAACGCGGCGTTGACAGTGTCGTCGGGGTCGATGAAGGTGACCCACTCACCGGTCGCCTGCTCAAGACCCACGTTGCGGGCGACCGCCTGGCCGGCGTTGGCCTGGCTGAGGACGGTGACCTCGAGCCGCGCGCGCATCGCCCACTCCTCGAGCACGGCCCGCGAGTCGTCGGTGGAGCCGTCGTCGACGGCGATGAGCTGGATGCGCGACAGGTCGAACGTCTGCGCCTCGAGGGACTCGATGAACTCCGGCAGGTAGCGCGACACGTTGTAGACGGCCGAGACGATCGAGAAGAGCGGCCGCTTCTGCTTGCTCACGGTCGGGTTCTCGGGGGTCGTCTCCGTCATCACTGGTGCCTTCCCGCGCGGACCATCGGGTGCCCGCATCTGGTGTCGTCTGGGCTGCGCGGCGAGAGCTCGCCGCGGCCTTGGTGTCGATTCACCCCGTATGCGGGGGCAACGACGCCTTGCATCCTATCCGTTGCGTGGTTGGTGACCGTCCTGCGCTGTCCCGGACTGCCTTGCCTCGCCTGGGACGCAGCGCTCACTCGACCGGCGCTCGACCCGGTGGCGTCAGGCGCCGAGGTAGGGCGATACGACGACCTCGACGCGCTGGAACTCCTTGACGTCGGAGTACCCCGTCGTGGCCATCGCCCGCCGGAGGGCGCCGATGATGTTCGTCGTGCCGTCCGCGCGCCGGCCGGGGCCGAAGAGGATCTCCTCCAGCGACGCCTGGCCGCCGAGCTCGATGCGCTCGCCGCGGGGCAGCTCCGGGTGGTGTGCCTCGGGGCCCCAGTGGAAGCCGCCACCGGGGGCGTCGGTGGCGCGGGCCAGGGCAGCGCCGAGCATGACTGCGTCGGCCCCGCAGGCCACGGCCTTGACGATGTCGCCGGACGTGCCGACGCCGCCGTCGGCGATGACGTGCACGTAGCGGCCGCCCGACTCGTCGAGGTAGTCGCGGCGGGCTGCGGCGACATCCGCGACGGCCGAGGCCATGGGTGCGTGGATGCCGAGGGCGGTGCGGGTCGTGTGGGCTGCGCCGCCGCCGAACCCGACGAGCACGCCGGCCGCACCCGTCCGCATGAGGTGGAGGGCAGCCGTGTACGACGCGGCGCCGCCGACGATGACGGGGACGTCTAGCTCGTAGATGAACCGCTTGAGGTTGAGCGGCTCGGCCCGGCCGGAGACGTGCTCGGCCGAGACGGTGGTGCCCCTGATCACGAACAGGTCGACACCGGCGTCGACGACGGTCTTCCAGTGCTGCTGGGTGCGCTGCGGGGAGAGGGCCCCGGCGACAGTTACGCCGGCGTCGCGCAGCTGGCGCAGGCGCTCGGTGATCAGCTCGGGTTTGATCGGCTCGGCGTAGATCTCCTGCATCCGGCCCGTCACCGCGCCGGGCTCGATCGCGGCGATCTCGCGCAGCTGCGGCGCCGGGTCCTCGTAGCGCGTCCAGAGGCCTTCGAGGTCCAGCACCGGCAGCATGCCGAGCTTGCCCAGCGCGATGGCACTGTCCGGCGAGACGACGGAGTCCATCGGCGCCGCCATGACGGGGATGTCGAAGTGGTAGGCGTCGATCTGCCACGAGACCGAGACCTCCTCCGGGTCGCGGGTCCGCCGCGAGGGCACGACCGCGATGTCGTCGAAGGAGTAGGCGCGCCGACCGCGCTTGCCACGGCCAATCTCGATCTCGGTCACCGGCCGATCCTATCGAGCGTCCGCCCGGACGCCCGCACGCCTCGTGCGGCGTGGGCGGAGCGGGTCAGCGGCGTCGCGGCAGGTAGCGATGCTCGGGGCGTCCGGTCGTGCCGTAGCTGAGGTCGAGGTCGAGCAGCTGCTTCTTGACGAGCGTGGCGAGGTACCGCTGAGCCGTCGGCCGGCTGGCGCCGAGGATCTCGGCGACCTCAGCCGCGCCGACCGGCTCGGGCGCCGTGCTGACGATCTCCAGGACGCGTGCCATCGTCGGCTGTAGGTTGCGCACGGCCGTGGCTCGCCTCGAGGGCGTCCCCCGGAGGCTGTAGAGGGCGTCGACGGCGTCCTGGTCGACATCGCCCTCGCTGCTCGGTGCCTTGCGCAGCCGCTCGGTCCAGGCCCGGTAGGCCTCCAGCTGCTCGCGCAGCGCGGCGAAGGTGAACGGCTTGACGAGGTAGTAGAACGCCCCCAGCTGCATCGCTGCGCGCACCGACTCCAGGTCGCGTGCGGCGGTGACGAGCAGGAAGTCGGGCACCCGGTCCCCGTTGGCCGCGAGGCGGCGGACGAGGTCGAGGCCGCTGAAGTCGGGCAGGTACATGTCGAGCAGCACGAGGTCGGGCTCGAGCTCCCCGACGAGGCGCTGCGCCTCCTCGCCGGTGTGCGCCTCCCCGACTGCGGTGAAGCCGTCGACGCGGGCGATGCTCAGCGCGTGCGCGCGGGCCACGTGGTAGTCGTCGTCGACGACGAGGACCCGGATCATGACATCTCACCTACCCGTTCGCCGACCCGGATCGGCAGGCTGACCTCGAAGCGGGCCCCGTCCGGCGACGACGCGGTGATCGTGCCACCGGACCGGGTGACCAGCCGGTGCACGA
Source organism: Intrasporangium mesophilum (assembly GCF_054783095.1). NCBI lineage: Bacteria > Bacillati > Actinomycetota > Actinomycetes > Micrococcales > Intrasporangiaceae > Intrasporangium > Intrasporangium mesophilum. Next base: position 158,155 of record NZ_BAAGRF010000019.1, read on the forward strand.
GCGCGAGGCCGACGCCGCGGCGCATCGCGCCACGGGGACCCTTGGTCGAGTAGCCGTCGACGAAGACGTCGTCGATGCGGTCCGCCGGGATGCCCGGCCCGGTGTCGGCGACCGAGAGGCTGAGTATGCCGTGTCGCCGGTTGAGCGCCACCGTGACCGTCCCGCGGGGGTGCTTTCCCGCGGCGCGCGGGTCGTCGGCGACCGCGTCGACGGCATTGTCGATGAGGTTGCCGAGCACGGTGACGAGCGGCAGGTCCTGGACGTCGCCCGCCGCGAGCCTGCTGGACGGGTCGAGCTGCAGGACGACGTCCCTCTCGGCCGCGACCGTGGACTTGGCGAGCAGCAGCGCTGCGACGACCGGTGCCCCGACCCGCGACCGGATCTCCTCGCTGGCCAGGGAGGTCTCCTGCCAGAGCTGCTGGCTGTAGCGGGCGGCCTCGTCGACCTCGCCGATCTCGAGCAGGACCGAGAGCACGTGCAGCCGGTTGGAGAACTCGTGCTCTTGGGCCCGGAGCGCCGTGGTCAGGCCCTCGACCGAGTCGAGCTGGCGCAGCAGCGCCTCGAGCTCGGTGCGGTCACGGATGGTGACGACCCATCCGGCGTTGCGGCCGCCGACGATGACGGGCATCCGGTTGAGCACGAGCAGGTGCTGGTCGGTGACGGCGACGAGGTCGCTGCCCTCGACCTCACCGGTGACGATCCGGCGCAGCCGGCCGTCGGGCATGACGTCCTCCACGTGCTGGCCGAGCCGGGCCGACTCGAGGGCGAGCAGCCGCCGCGCCTCGTCGTTGAGCACCTTGATGGCCGCGGCGCCGTCGACCGCGAGCACGCCCTCACGGATCCCGTGCAGCATCGCCTCGCGCTCCTGCATCAGGGCGACGATCTCGGACGGCTCCACGCCGAAGGTGACCCGCTTGATGGCCCGGGCGAGCAGGACCGCGGCGAGCACGCCGAGTCCTAGCGCGATGAGGCTGTAGAGCGCGATGTCGGCGACCTCGGCGGAGACGCGCAGACCGACCTCCGACTCGAGGATCCCGACCGACACCTCCCCCACTGGCCGTCCGTTCGGGTCGACGATCGGGGCACGGGAGTTCGCGGACCGCCCGAGGCTGCCCTCGTCGATGCCGGTGTGCACCTGGCCGTCGAGCGCCACGACCGGCTCCTCGATGCGCTCGCCGATGAGGGCCGCGTTGGGGTGCGAGTAGCGCGTGCCGGTGCGGTCGATGATGACGACGTACGACGCCTTGGTCGCGTCCCGGACCTGCTCGCCGAGGCGTGGCAGCAGGTGGGTCGGGTCGCCGGCCTGCACGGCCGCGGCCACCTCGGGCATCCGGCCGAGGGTGACCGCGACATTGGTCGCCTGGTCGATCGCATGCTGGTCGGCCGCCTGTCCGGTCAGCCGCGTGTAGAAGCCGAAGCCGACGGCCATCGTCACCACGACGATGCCGAGCACGGCGACGAGGATCCGGGACGCCAGCGTCCTGCCAAACCTCGGCATGCAACTCCTCACCAGTGCGGAACTCGGCTCAAGCATGACTGAGCAGAACGCACAAAACCACCGGTAACGCGGCTATCACGCCCAATGCTCACAAGGCTTCAGCAGCGCCCGCCCCCGCTCCTACCGTGACGCAACTCAACGAGGAGAAAGGGGTTCGAGCCATGGCGGCCATCGAGCTACGACACGTCACCAAGACCTTCCCCACGTCCGGGGGCGGCACCTACACCGCGATCAAGGACCTCAGCCTGACTGTCGAGGAGGGCCAGTTCTGCGCCGTCGTCGGCCCGACCGGCTGCGGCAAGTCCACCACGCTCACGCTGGTGTCCGGCCTCGAGCGGCCGACCAGGGGCGAGGCCCTGGTGCACGGCCAGCCCGTGCGCGGCATCGACACCGGCACTGGCTTCGTCTTCCAGCAGGATGCGGTGTTCCCGTGGCGCAACGTCCTCGACAACGTCGCCGCAGGCCCCATCTACCGCGGGCAGAAGCGCGCGGAGGCCGCGGGCCTCGCTCGGGACTGGCTGCGCCGGGTGGGCCTCAGCGGCTTCGAGGACCGCTACCCGCACCAGCTCTCCGGAGGGATGCGCAAGCGGGTCGCGCTCGCGCAGACCCTGATCAACCAGCCCCGGATCCTGCTCATGGACGAGCCGTTCAGCGCACTCGACGTGCAGACGAGGGCGATCATGTCGACCGAGCTGCTCCAGCTCTGGGACCAGACCCGGCCGGCCGTCATGTTCGTGACGCACGACCTCGAGGAGGCCATCGCCCTCGCGGACAAGGTCGTGGTCATCACCGCGGGCCCCGGCACGGTGAAGGCGGAGTTCGAGATCGACCTGCCGCGCCCACGGATGGTCCAGGAGATCCGGTTCGAGCGCCGCTTCACCGAGATCTACGAGCAGATCTGGTCCGCGCTGCGTGCCGAGGTCGCCGAGGCCCACGCCCGCACGACCCGCGTGGAGGAGGTGGCCTCATGATCGACATGTCCACCCCCGGCACCGCCACCACCCGCGCGGCCACACACCAGGACCCGGGCACCGGCGCGACGAGCCCGAGCGAGCGGCATCCGGCAGCGGCACCTCAGTCCAGCGATCCCGGCCCGCGCGACCCGAAGGCAGCCCGTCGCGCCCGGCGGCTCCGGCTCGCCGGCGTGCGCCTGGCCATCGTCGTCGTGCTCGTCATCGCCTGGCAGCTGTGCGTCAACGCCAAGATCGTCGACCAGTTCTTCTGGGGTGACCCCACCGGCGTCTGGGACACCATCGTCAGCTGGGTGACCGTCGGCACTCCGCAGGGCTCGCTCGGCGCCCAGATCATGGTCACCCTCGAGGAGGCCGTGCTCGGGTTCGTCATCGGTGCCGTCCTCGGCATCGTCCTCGGCATCGCCCTCGGCCGGATCCGGATCCTCTCGGAGATCTTCGCGCCGTTCCTCAAGGCGGCCAACTCGATCCCGCGCATCATCCTCGGCTCGATCTTCACCGTCGCGTTCGGCTTCGGGATCCAGTCCAAGGTCATCCTCGCCGTCGTCCTCGTCTTCTTCGGCGTCTTCTTCAACGCCTTCCAGGGCAGCCGCGAGGTCGACCGCAACCTCGTCGCGAACGCGCGGCTCCTTGGCGCCTCCCGCTGGCAGGTCACCCGCGACGTGGTGCTGCCCTCGGCGTTCACGTGGATCCTCGCGAGCCTGCACATCAGCTTCGGCTTCGCCCTCATCGGCGCCCTCGTCGGGGAGATCCTCGGCGCGAACGCGGGCCTCGGCCTGCTCATCCGCTCGTCGCAGAACAACTTCGACATGAACGGCGTCCTCGCCGGGATGGTCCTGGTCGCGCTCATCGCCCTGACGGCCGAAGCGCTCATCAGCATCCTCGAGCGGCGGCTGCTCCGGTGGCGGCCACCGATCACCCACGAAGGAGGCCTGCACGAGTAACCGGACGGCATACGCCCTCCGAGCCAGCACGGCTCCCCAACCACAGTCACCGAACCACAGCACCACCACTCAAAGGAGAGTTCCCTTGAACACCAAGCGAATCGGCGCTATCGGCGCCGCCCTGGTCGCCGCGTCCACGATGGCTGCCTGCGCGAACAACGCCTCCGGCGCGACCACGTCCGCCGGTGGAGCCGGCGCCTCCGCGCCCACCGTGACCATCATGGTCGGCGGCATGAGCAAGCAGATCTACCTGCCGTTCATGCTCGCCAAGCAGCTCGGGTACTACGACAAGGCCGGCGTCAACGTCAACCTCGTCGACGAGCCGGCCGGCGGCGACGCCACGCAGAACATGCTCGCCGGTCAGGTCCAGGGCGTCGGCGGCTTCTACGACCACAACATCGCGCTCCAGGCGCAGGGCAAGTCGTCCGAGGCCGTCGTCTCGATGCTGCAGATCCCCGGCGAGGTCGAGCTCTGCCGCAGCGACCTCAAGGGCACGATCAAGAGCCCGGCCGACTTCAAGGGCCAGGCACTCGGCATCACCGACACCGGCTCGTCCACGGACTTCCTCACCCAGTACCTCAGCAAGAAGAACGGCGTCGACCCGACCCAGGAGACCCGCCGCGGCGTCGGCGCCGGACAGACCTTCATCGCCGCGATGAAGCAGAAGGCCATCGCCTGCGGCATGACGACCGAGCCGACCGTGTCCAAGGCCCTGTCCGACGGCACCGCGTTCATCCTGCTCGACATGCGCACCGCCGCGGGCTCCAAGGCCGCGCTCGGCGGCACCTACCCCGCGACCTCGCTCTACATGCCCACCGAGTGGGTCGACGCCAACAAGCCGACCGTGCAGAAGCTTGTCAACGCGTACGTCGCGACGCTCACGTGGATCCAGTCGCACAGCGGCGCAGAGATCGCCGACAAGATGCCCGCCGACTACTACAAGGGCGTCGGCAAGGACGCCTACGTCGCGGCACTCAACAGCGAGAAGGGGATCTTCAACCCGACCGGGATCATGCCGGCCGACGGCCCGCAGACCTGCCTCGCCGTGCTCGGCGAGTTCAACCCCAAGGTCCAGGGCAAGTCGATCGACCTGAGCAAGACGTTCACCAACGAGTTCGTCCAGGCGGCCACGCCCCTGACCTGATCCCGTGACGCGGCCACCGGCCGGTCATCACGCGAGACGACGTATGCCGTCCGGCTGGGTCCCAGCCGGACGGCATACGTCCGCGTGCTGCGGGGCGGTCGGGGCGTCCGGACTCAGCCGGAGACGGAGTAGTTGGGCGCGTCCGCGATGCCCTGGATGTCGTGCGGGTGGCTCTCCTTGAGCGAGGCCGAGGTGATGCGCACGAACTGGCCCTTGTCCTGCAGCTCCGGGATGGTGCGCGCGCCGACGTAGAACATCGACTGGCGCAGGCCACCGACCATCTGGTGGGCGACCGCCGACAGCGGACCGCGGTAGGCGACGCGGCCCTCGATACCCTCGGGCACGATCTTGTCGTCGGAGTCGACCTCGGCCTGGAAGTAGCGGTCCTTGGAGTACGACTTCTTGCCGCGCGAGCTCATGGCTGCGAGCGAGCCCATGCCGCGGTAGCTCTTGAACTGCTTGCCGTTGACGAAGATGAGGTCGCCCGGGCTCTCCTCGCAGCCGGCCAGGAGCGAGCCGATCATGACCGAGTCGGCGCCGGCGACGATCGCCTTGGCGATGTCACCGGAGTACTGCAGGCCGCCGTCGGCGATGACCGGCACGCCGGCCGGCTTGCACGCCTGGGCCGCGGCGTGGACCGCCGTGATCTGCGGCGCCCCGACACCCGTGACGATGCGCGTCGTGCAGATCGAGCCGGGACCGACGCCGACCTTGACGGCGTCGGCACCGGCGTCGACGAACGCCTGGGCGCCCTCGCGGGTGGCGACGTTGCCACCGATCACCTGGACATGACGGGTCGCCGGGTCGTTCTTGAGGCGCTGGACCATCTCGATGAGCAGGCGGACGTGGCCGTGGGCGGTGTCGGCGACGAGCACGTCGACGCCGGCCTCGATGAGGGTGGTCGCCCGCTCCCAGGCGTCGCCGAAGTAGCCGATCGCCGCGCCGACCATGAGCCGGCCTGCGTCGTCCTTGCTCGCGTCGGGGAACTGCTCGCTCTTGACGAAGTCCTTGACGGTGATCAGACCGGCGAGGTGGCCCTGGTCGTCGACGAGCGGCAGCCGCTCGCGCTTGTGCTGGCGCAGCAGGGTCGTCGCGTCCTCGCGGCTGATGCCCTCGTGCCCGGTGATGAGGGGCATCGGGGTCATCACGTCGCGCACGAGCGTGGTCGCCCACTCGGCAACCGGCGTGAACCGCAGGTCACGGTTGGTGATGATGCCGATGAGCAGCTTGTCGCCGTCGACGACGGGCAGGCCCGAGACGCGGTACTCACCACAGCGCTGGTCGAGGTCCTCGAGGGTGGCGTCGGGGCCGATCGTGATCGGGTTGGAGATCATGCCGGTCTGGGTGCGCTTGACGAGGTCGACCTGGTAGGCCTGGTCGGCGATCGACAGGTTGCGGTGCAGCACCCCGAGCCCGCCCTGGCGAGCCATCGCGATCGCCATGCGCGCCTCGGTGACCGTGTCCATCGCCGCGGACACCAGCGGGCTGCGGATCGACAGCTCCCGCGTCAGGCGGGTCGTGGTGTCGATGTCGGCCGGCGCGAGGTCGCTGTATCCCGGAAGAAGCAGGACGTCGTCGTACGTCAGACCCATCGTGGCGAAAGCGGCGGGCACATCTGACGATCCGAGACTCATTGCCCAATTCTAAGGGCTCTGCCGAGTGCCCTTGGCCAGCCCTGGTCCGGCCACAGAGACACCCCGGGTCCAGGCGCCGCCCGACAGTCAGCCGACGTTGGTGCTCGCGTCGGTGCCCGGGTCGAGCGCCGCCGCGCCCGTGCTGCCGGTGTCCGCGGTACCGGCGCCCGTGGTGACCGGGTCGGCCGTGCCAGGGGCACCGACGGGCTTGGGCGCCCGCACCGGGGTGGTCGACCTGGGGCTCGGGCCGCCGTTCAGCCGGCCGGTTGGCGGCGTGGCCGTCGAGTACAGGTCAGCGCTCGGGGTGCCGGTCGGAGTCGGCGTCGGCGTGACGTTCTTACCCTTGTCGACGCCCTTGCCGACGTTGCCGTTGCCGCCCTGGTTGCCGCTGCTCGGCCCGGATGGCGTCGGCGCGGGCTTCGCGCCCTGCTGGTCGGCGTCGCCGTCGCCGTTGCCGGGGTCGGTCGGAGTGCCGGTCGGCGTGCTGCCACCCTGCGAGCCGGCGTTCGCGTTGCCGTCGGAGTTGCCGCCCTGGCCGCCCTGGGTCGCTCCCCAGGCGTTGCCGTTGGGGCCGGTCACCCCGGCGGTGCTGCCCTGAGCGCCTCCCTGACCGCCTCCCTGGGCGACGCCGTCGGCGGCGCCGCCGAGCGCCACAGCAGGGCCGCCGGACGCCTCTGCGGCTGCGACGACGGAGGCAGGCAGCAGCACGATCGTGCCGTCGGGCTGGCGGTAGAGCACGAGGCCACGCGCCTCGGTCGTGCCGGAGGTCTGCGGCAGGCCGAGCCGGGTCAGCAGCCCGCTCGGGGCGTCGCTGTGCGCGCTCTGCTCCATCTTCTGCTCGATGCGGGCCCGGTCGGCCGCGCTGAGCCCACGCGACGGCAGGGTGACTGCAGCGGCGACACCGGCGCCAGATGCGGCAACCGCCAGCGCCGCGAACGCGCCGATGTAGCGGTGCTTCCGTCCCACCTTCCGGCGTCCCGTGTGGGCCGGCAGCGGGGTGTCGGCGTGGGCCGCGAGCGCTCCGAGCATGACGGCGACGGGCTCGCCACCAGCGTCCCGGCGGGCAGCGAGGTGGTCGAGCAGCAGGTCGTCGGCGGCGAGGTCGCTCATCGGGAACAGGTCGGTCATGCGACGTCACCTGCCTCGACGGCGGCGATCATCGCGCGGAGCTTGGTCAGGGCACGGTGCTGGGCTACCCGGACCGCACCCGGAGACATCCCGAGGGCCGCGGCCGTCTCGTCGGTCGACATGCCGACGGCCACCCGGAGGGTGAGGATCTCGCGCTGCTGCGACGGCAGCTGCTGCATGAGCGACATCGCGGCCGCGGCCTCGTCGCGCATGACCGCGACCGACTCGGGTGACGGGCTGTCGTCGGGTCCGTCCGGGATGGTCTCCACCGGCGCGGGGCCCCGCATCGCGGCGCGCTGGGCGTCGGCGAGCTTGCGAGAGGTGATGGTGTAGACGAAGGCCTCGAAGGGCAGGCCGCGCTCCTCATAGGTCGGCAGGGCCGTCATGACAGCCATGCACACCTCCTGAGCGACGTCCTGGGCAGTGTCCTCGGCGCCGAAACGTCCGAGCCGGACGCGGGAGTACCTCAGGGCCATGTCCCTGATGCGCACCAGCAACGCGTCACGCGCATGGGTGTCGCGCGTGGCAGCCGCCGCCAGCTCACGCAGCGATGGAGCGTCCACCCGCTCCATCGCGCTCACACCCCCGTGTGTTACGGAGGCGGGACTGGACCAACCAGGACCCATCTGAGCTCTCGTCCCCCCGAACTCCCGTTTGGACTGCCGGCGTCGCGTTCGCGCCGCCGGTGGCGCTCCACAAGTCGATCATGCTAGTGCGTGCTGGCCGCCTGCGGGCCCCAAAGGCACCCGAACCGTCCTGGACCGAGCATGCCATCCACATGGGAATTCTTGAACAAGTCTTGAAGATTCCGCTCTTTATCCGTGGTGGATCGTCCGGTTAGCGTCAATTCCGCAGGCCCCTCCCGGAGAACATCGCGCGAGCCGGGGCCTGAAGGACGAACGGCGGACGACCCGCCCCATCTGAAAGACGAGCTCATGGCAGAGATCACCCGCCTCCCCGGCCCAGTCGCCGACCTGTGGGAGTGGCAGCTGGACGGAGCCTGCCGAGGCGTCAGCCCGGAGGTCTTCTTCCACCCGGAGGGCGAGCGCGGGCCCCGCCGGCGCAACCGCGACGCGGAGGCCAAGGCGGTCTGCGCCGGGTGTCCCGTCGTCACCGAGTGCCGCTCCCACGCGCTGGAGGTGCGCGAGCCCTACGGCGTCTGGGGAGGCCTCACCGAGGCCGAGCGTGAGCTGCTCCTCGGCGATATCCAGGAGGCCTCCTGACCTCCCGCTGAGCCTCAAGGGCCCTCGGCCGCCCGTGAGCTGTGACGGGGTCACGGACGCCGAGACGCGAGCGAGGACCGCTCCCGTTCGGGGGAGCGGTCCTCGCTGCTGCTGGAGGTATGCCGGCCGGCTCAGTGGCCGTGGCCGTGCCCGTGGCCGCCGGCCTCGGGCTCGTCCTCCGGCTTGTCCACGACGAGCGTGTCGGTCGTCAGGATCATCGAGGCGATCGACTCGGCGTTGCGCAGGGCCGAGCGGGTCACCTTGACCGGGTCGATGACGCCGGCGCCCACGAGGTCGCCGTACTCGCCGGTCGCCGCGTTGAGGCCCTGGCCGAGCGGGAGCTCGGCGACCTTCGAGGTGACGACGTAGCCCTGGAGGCCGGCGTTCTCGGCGATCCACCGCAGCGGCTCCTGGACGGCCTTGCGGACGATCGAGGCACCGGTGGCCTCGTCACCCGTCAGGTCCAGACCGTCGATGACCGTGGCCGCGTGGATGAGCGCGGTGCCGCCGCCGGCGACGATGCCTTCCTCGATCGCGGCGCGCGTGGCCGAGATGGCGTCCTCGATGCGGTGCTTCTTCTCCTTGAGCTCCACCTCGGTGTGCGCGCCGACCTTGATCACGCAGACGCCGCCGGCCAGCTTGGCGAGACGCTCCTGGAGCTTCTCGCGGTCCCAGTCGGAGTCGGTGCGCTCGATCTCGGCCTTGATCTGGTTGACGCGGCCTGCGACCTCGGACTGGTCGCCCGCGCCGTCGATGATCGTCGTGGCGTCCTTGGTCAGCACGACGCGACGGGCCTGGCCGAGCACGGTCAGGTCGGCCTGGTCGAGCTTGAGGCCGACCTCCTCGGCGATGACCTGGCCGCCGGTGAGCACCGCGATGTCCTGGAGCATCGCCTTGCGGCGGTCGCCGAAGCCGGGCGCCTTGACCGCGGCGACGTTGAAGGTGCCGCGGATCTTGTTGACGACGAGCGTCGACAGGGCCTCGCCCTCGACGTCCTCGGCGATGATGAGCAGCGGCTTGCCCGACTGGACAACCTTCTCGAGCACCGGGAGCACCTCGGCGACCGAGCTGATCTTGCCCTGGTTGATCAGGACGTAGGCGTCCTCGAGGATCGTCTCCATGCGCTCGGTGTCGGTGACGAAGTAGGCCGACAGGTAGCCCTTGTCGAACTGCATGCCCTCGGTGAACTCGAGCTCGGTGGCGGTGGTCGAGGACTCCTCGACCGTGATGACGCCGTCCTTGCCGACCTTGTCGAACGCCTCGCCGATGAGACCGCCGAGGGTGGCGTCCTGAGCCGAGAGGGTGGCGACCGAGGCGATCTCGTCCTTGCCCTCGACGTCGCGCGCGTTGCGCAGCAGCTCGTCGTTGACGGCGGTGACGGCCTTGTCCATGCCGCGCTTGAGCGCGGCGGGGGCGGCACCGGCCGCGACGTTGCGCAGGCCTTCCTTGACCATCGCCTGGGCGAGCACGGTCGCGGTCGTCGTGCCGTCGCCGGCCACGTCGTTGGTCTTGGTGGCGACCTCCTTGGCGAGCTGCGCGCCGAGGTTCTCGTAGGCGTCCTCCAGCTCGATCTCACGAGCGATGGTCACGCCGTCGTTCGTGATCGTGGGAGCGCCCCACTTCTTGTCGATGACGACGTTGCGGCCCTTGGGGCCGAGCGTCACCTTGACGGCGTTGGCGAGCGCGTCGACGCCTCGCTCCAGCGACTTGCGGGCGGAGTCGTCGAACTCCAGCATTTTGGCCATGGTGTTCCTTCTGCTCGTGGATTGAGCGGATCAGCGAATTGCGTTGTGGCTTAAGCAGACGCACCCCGGCGAAACCCCGACGGGGCCCACCGGGGTGCGTTCACGGCATACGGCGTGACAGGGGTCAGCCGACGATCGCGAGAACGTCGCGCGCGGAGAGGATCAGGAACTCCTCGCCGCCGTACTTGACCTCGGTGCCGCCGTACTTGCTGTAGATGACCTTGTCGCCGACCTTGATGTCGAGCGGCACGCGCTCGTCGCCGTCCTCGTTCCAGCGGCCGGGGCCGACAGCGAGGACCTCGCCCTCCTGCGGCTTCTCCTTGGCGGTGTCGGGGATGACGAGGCCGGACGCGGTGGTCTGCTCGGCCTCGAGGGACTTGACGACGATGCGGTCTTCGAGCGGCTTGATGGAAACCGACACGGTGGTGACCTTCCCTTCGGGACAGTCGGGGTGACTTCCGGTGACTACGGACGTAGGGCTCTTCATGGCTGGCCGCCGTCGCGGGGGTCGACCGCCCTGAAGAGGGCGCTGGCACTTTCGAGGTGAGAGTGCCAACAAGAAGAAATCTAGGTATGCCGTTAGCACTCGGTCAAGTCGAGTGCCAGATTTGGCCTTCAGGGCCGGCTTGGCAGGATGGGCGCATGGACGCCGCGATGGTCGACCGCCTGGCCACAGGAGAGGGCTGGGCGCTGCTGCAGTCCCTGCCACCGTACGACCAGGTGACCTCGCTGCAGCTCCAGGGGCGGCTCCGCGACGCCGGCTATGCGCCCGACCTCGTCGCGGCCGCGATGACGCAGTCGCGGCTGCGGGCGCGCGGCGCCGAGAAGTTCGGCCAGTTCGCCGATGGGATGCTCTTCACCGCGGACGGCCTCGAGCAGTCGACCCGCCTGGCCATCGCCGCCCGCCACGCACACCGGTACGCCGCGGCCGGGGTCCGCGAGATCTACGACCTCGGCTGCGGGCTCGGCGCCGACGCCATGGCGTTCGCCGGGCTGGACCTCACGGTGCGGGGTGTGGACGCCGACGAGGCGACGGCGCGGATCGCCGGGGTGAACCTCCGTCACTGGCCCTCGGCGCGCGTCACCCACGCACGCGCCGAGGACGTGCGGCTCCCCGAGGGGGAGGGACGCCGCCACCTGGGCCTCTGGCTCGATCCTGCGCGGCGGGTCACCGGCGTCGCCGACATCCACGGCCGCACCAAGCGCGTGTTCTCGCTGGACGCGATCTCGCCATCGTGGCCCGAGGTGCTCGCCTATGCCGACCAGGTCGCTGCCACCGGCGCCAAGCTCTCGCCCGCCTTCCCGCACGGTGCGATCCCGCCCGGGGCTGAGGCGCAGTGGACGTCCTGGCACGGCGAGGTGCTCGAGTGCGCGATCTGGTGGGGCCCGCTCGCCACCACGGCCGGGCGCACGGCCGCGGTCTGCACCGAGGCCCAGACGAGCGTCGTGACCCAGGTCGAGGCGGAGGCCGCGGACGGGCAGCCCGGCCTGACATCGGTCCACGAGCTGGCCGAGTGGCTCTACGAGCCCGACCGGGCCGTGGTCCGCGCCGGCCTGACCGGCGCGCTCGTGTCCGCGGTCGACGGTGCCGAGCTGGCAGCCGGCGTCGGCTACGTCACGAGCGGAGCGGCATACGACCTCCCGTGGGCGCGGCGCTTCCGCATCGTCGAGGCGATGCCGTTCTCGACCAAGCGCCTGGCCCGATGGCTGCGCGACCACGGGTACGACCGCGTGACCGTCAAGAAGCGCGGCGTCACGATCGACCCGGACGCGCTGCGCCGGCAGCTCAAGATGACCGGCCGGGGCAAGGGTGGCTCCGAGGCGACGCTCGTGGTCACCCGCGCCGGAGGCACCCAGGTCGCGCTCGTCGTCGCCCCCACCTGACCCCAGCCGGCCCCACGCCCACGTTCGGCACCGAACGCGGCGGGCGAACGAACGCCGCGTTCGGGTGAGCGGTCGGTCAGAGCGCGGCGTCGGGCTGGGCTCCGGTCCAGCGGACGGCTGCAGCGCCGGCCGCATTGGCTGCATTGAGCGCCGGGCCGCGGTCCGCGCCCGCGGCGAGAGCGGCCGCGAGCGCGCCGCAGAAGGCGTCACCGGCACCCACGGTGTCGCCGAGCTCGGCGGCCGGCACGGGTATGCCGTAGACCCGCTCCCCGTCCCAGCTGGCCCCCGCGCCCCCGAAGGTCACCAGCAGGGAGGTGGGCACGAGATCCGAGTCGGCGAGCAGCTTCATCTCGGACTCGTTGACGACGACGGGGTCGGCGAGCGCGATCACGTCGTGCGGGAGGGCCGCATACGGCGCCAGGTTGAGCACGACGCGCGCACCGGCCTCGTGAGCCGCCCGCGCCGCCTCGGCGACGGTGGTGAGGGGCACCTCGAGCGAGAAGAGGACCACGTCGCCGGGTCCGGCGCCGAGGTGCCGGGGCACCGGCTCGAGAGCGGCGTTGGCGCCCGCGACGACGATGATGGAGTTCTCCCCCGCCTGGTCGACGGTGATCAGCGCCGTCCCGGTCGGGAGTCCCTCCTGGCGGGCGGCACGCACGTCGACGCCGGCGGCCTCGAGGCGGGCGAGGTAGGCCGCGCCCGGTTCGTCCTGCCCGACACTCGCGACCATCGTCACGTCGGCGCCGTCGCGTCGAGCCGCCATCGCCTGGTTGCCTCCCTTGCCGCCAGCGAACCGACCACCAGGCTGCCCGAGGACGGTCTCACCGGGCAGGGGGTGCCGCTCGACGCGCGTCACGACGTCGACGTTGAGCGACCCGACGACGATGACCCGGCCCATCAGCGGGTCTCGGCCGGCGAGTCGTCCCCGAGTCGGCGAAGGAGCGTGTCCCGCCAGAGCCTCGAGTAGCGCTCGCCGTCGACGTGGAGCGCGACGTCGATCCGGACGGGCGCCTCGCCGTGCGGGTCGTGCCTGATCGCCCCCCGCCAGTCGCGACGGTCCACGATCGTGCGTCCGCGCGACCACGTGCCGGCGAGCTCCACACGGATCGGGAGCGTCTCGCACGTGAGCGCGTCCCGGTCCACGACCGCGCACACGGCACCCGCGTCACCGATCGAGGCGACCTCACCGTCGAGGCGCTTGCGCTGGAAGTCCATGAGGCGCCCACCCAGCTCGGCCGGTCCGCGGCCGCCGACCGCGACGAGCTCGGCGGCCTGCTCGGGGCTGACCTTCGGGCCGTAGAAGACGTCGAGGCCGTACATCGTGACCTTGATGCCGAGATCCGCAGCAGCGTCGAGCGCGATCGCCGCGGACTCCGGGTCGTGGAAGACGTTGAACTCCGCGGAGGCCGTCGCATTCCCGACGTTGGCCGCCCCGCCCATGAAGATGATCTCCGAGATGCCTTGTGCCACATCGGGATACGTGCGGAGCAGGAGTGCGATGTTGGTCAGGGGCGCGAGGGGCACGAGCGTGACCGGGCGGGCGTCGGTAGCGGCCTGACGGCATACGTCGCGGAGCATCTCGACCGCGTGGCGCGGGTCTGGCGCGAGGGACGGCGGCGGCCAGCCGAGGTCGCCCATCCCGTCGTCACCGTGCACGTGACGGGCATGGAAGGGCGGCTCCAGGAGCGGGCGCTCGGCGCCACGGGCCACCGGCACATCGGCACGTCCGGCCACCTCGAGGGTCAGCAGCGTGTTGCGCACCACGTCGTCGACCGGCGCATTGCCGCCGACGCACGACACGGCACGCAGGTCCAGCGCAGGGTGAAGTGCAGCGAACAGGAGGGCACAGGCGTCGTCGACGCCCGTGTCGACGTCGAGGACGATGGGAATCTGAGTGGTCACGTCCGCAACGTATCGCGCCCCCTCTCACGGCGGCCCCTCCCAGCACGCCGTCAGCGACGCGTCAGGTGCTCCCAGCAGATCGGGTTAGGGTCGTAACGTGCCTGTCCATCAACGTCGCCCGCGCCGTCGTCGACCCAGCCGCCTCTGGCCGGCCGTGGTCGTCGTGGGGCTGACGATGCTCGCGACAGCCTGCTCGTCCGGCCCGCCCGAGGCCGGCGCGTCGAGCTCTTCCGCGCCCGGCAGCACGAGCCCCGGCGGGCCGACGTCCTCGACCGTTCCCACCGTCCCGCCCTCGACCACCGCGCCGCACACGTCGACGACGACGGCCCCTCCAGCGACGACGACACCCGCCACGCCGGTCTCGTGCGCGACCCGGATCGTCGACGGCATGAGCGCAGGCGAGCGCGCCGGACAGCTGATCATGGTCGGGCTCGACGCCGGGGCCGCGCGCAGCAGCCTCGACTCCCTCGTGGCGAGCCGGCACCTCGGCGGCGTCATCCTGCTCGGCGGCTGGCACGACGGCGCGGCGTCCGTGCGTGCGACGACCCACCACCTCGCGGGGCTCGCGTCCGACAAGGCGACCGCCGGCCTGGGACTGCTGCTCGCGGCGGACCAGGAGGGCGGCGCGGTGCAGCAGCTCCAAGGGGCCGGCTTCAGCGACATGCCTTCCGCCCGGCGGCAGAACGCCGAGGGTCCGAGCGCACTCACCGCCGACGCCACGATCTGGGCCGGAGAGCTGCGCCGGGCCGGCATCAACGTCAACCTCGCCCCGGTCGCGGACACCGTCCCGGCATCGATCGGCACGGCCAACCAGCCGATCGGCCGCTACTTCCGCAACTTCTCCAGCGATCCGGACCGCAACTCCGCGATGGTGAGCGCCTTCATCGCCGGCATGCGCGCCGGTGGCATCGCCGCCACTGTCAAGCACTTCCCGGGACTCGGCCGGATCACCGGCAACACCGACGTCACCTCGACCGGGATCACCGACCGCATCACGACCATGGACAGCGACTACCTCGAGCCGTTCCGCACCGGCATCCAGGACGGGGTCGAGCTGGTCATGGTCGGCTCGGCGATCTACAGCCGCATCGACCCCGGCACCAACGCCGTCTTCTCCAAGCGGGTCATCACGGACCTGCTGCGTGACCGGCTGTCCTACGACGGCGTCGTCGTCACAGACGATGTCGGGGCAGCCGAGGCCGTCGCCGACGTCCCGGTCGGCCAGCGCGCGACCCGGTTCGTGCGGGCAGGCGGCGACATCATCCTCACCGCGCGGCCCTCGACCGTGCCCGCGATGCACGACGCGCTGACCCAGGCCATGCGGTCCGACCCGGCGTTCGCAGCCAAGGTCCAGGCGGCGGTGACCCGCGTGGTCGGCCTCAAGCTCCAGATGGGCCTCGCCCACTGCTGACCCCGCACTCCCCTCGCTCCCCTCGCTCCCCTCACCCCCCAGCTGCGCCTCCCGGTTCGAGGTAATCCGGTCGAGGTATTGGCTCGCGGTATCCGGCGACCCAACACCTCCATTCGAATACCTCGAACCGCAAGGGGGTCCGGGCGGGGGCGGGCTGGGCGGGGTGCGGGCGTGGCGGCCGGGGTCAGGCCTGGACCAGCGTGACCGGCATGGACGAGTCGGTCGGGAGGCCGAGGTCGCTCGGCTCGCGGCCCTTGGCGACCATCTGGGCCCCGAGGGCGGCGACCATCGCACCGTTGTCCGTGCACAGACCCGGCCGCGGCACCCGAAGCGTGACGCCTGCCTTCTCGCAGCGCTGCTCGGCCAGGGCCCGAAGCCGGGAGTTCGCCGCCACGCCGCCGCCGATGAGCAGGTGGTCGACCTCGTGCTCCTTGCAGGCCATCAGGGCCTTGCGGGTCAGCACGTCGACGACCGCCTCCTGGAAGCTCGCCGCGACATCAGCCACGGGCACCGGCTCTCCCGAACGGTGGCGCAGCTCGACCCACCGGGCGACCGCAGTCTTGAGCCCGGAGAAGGAGAAGTCGAAGCGGTGCCGCTCGAGATCGCGACCGGTAGTCAGCCCCCGCGGGAAGTCGATCGCGACCCGGTTCCCTTCTCGCGCAGCGTGATCGATGTGTGGTCCGCCCGGGAAGGGCAGCCCGAGCACCCGTGCCACCTTGTCGAAGGCCTCCCCCGCTGCGTCGTCCATCGTCGCGCCCAACGACCGGACGTCGTGCGTCACGTCGGGCACGAGCAGCAGGGACGAGTGCCCGCCGGAGACGAGCATCGCCATCGTCGGCTCGGGGAGCGGTCCGTGCTCGACGATGTCGACGGCGACGTGCGAGGCGAGGTGGTTGACCCCGTAGATCGGTTTGCCGAGGGCCAGCGCCAGCGCCTTCGCCGAGGCCACGCCGACGAGCAGCGCCCCGGCGAGGCCCGGGCCCGAAGTGACGGCGATCGCGTCGAGATCGCGCAGGGCGACCCCGGCGTCGCGGCAGGCACGCTCGATCGTCGGCACCATCGCCTCGAGGTGCGCGCGGCTGGCGACCTCGGGCACGACGCCGCCGAACCGGGCATGCTCGTCGACGCTGCTCGCGACGCTGTCGACGAGGAGCGTCTCGCCTCGCACGATGCCGACACCGGTCTCGTCGCACGACGTCTCGATGCCGAGCACGAGCGGCTCGTCAGGCATGGTCCTCCTTCGCGAGCAGGCGACGCATCACGAGAGCGTCGACGTCACCCGGCTGGTAGTAGCGGCGACGCACCGAGATCACGTCGAAGCCGTGGTGGTCGTACAGGGATCGGGCCGCCGTGTTGTCCGAGCGCACCTCGAGCAGGAGCGCCTCGGCGCCGTGCCGCCGGGCCCGCAGCACGAGCTCGCCGAGGAGCAGCCGTCCGATCCCCTTGCCCTGGTGCGCCGGCGCCGTGGCGATGGTCATGATGTCGGCCACGTCGCCGGTGAGGTCGAGACCGGCATACCCGGCGATGGACCCGTCCGGGCCGACGGCCACGACGTAGTCGCGTCGGGGCCGCCCGGCCAGCTCCGCCCACCACGTCTCGACCGACCAGGCGTCGTCGGCGAAGAGGCTGTGCTCCAGCGCGGCCAGGGTCTCGAGGTCGGTCCACTCGAGCTCGCGGAGGCTCACCTCCCCAGCCGTCACCACGGCCGTCGCCCCCTCATCCGAGGGTCGACTTGCGGCTCGGGGCGGCCGGGGCCACATCGGGGCGACGGAGGTAGAGCGGCTCGAGCCCGTCGAACCCGTCCCCCGGGTCGACGCGCTGGAGCCCGCTGTCAGAGGCCACGGCTCCACCTGCCGCCAGCCGTCGCGTAGCCAGATCCGCCAGGGCCCCCGCGCTGACGTCGAGCGGCGTCGGTTTCGGGGCCCACGGCTCCCCCGCGAAGGGGCGGTCGTCACCCCGAGGCGGTATGCCGTCGGCCAGGCTCTCGGGGTAGAGCACCGGCCCGCGCCCCACCGTCGGGAGCGTTCGAAGGCGCTCGGGGAGGTCGGCCGCGCGGGACACGACGGGGTCGGCCACGCGATGGGCACCGGTGTCGTCGAGGACGTACTCGGCGGCATACACCTCCTTGCGGCGGGCGTCCGTCGCGACGATCAGGGCGCCACGCCGGCCGGCGAGGAAGGCCTCGTGGGCGATCGCGTCGAGGCTCGTCAGGCCGCGCACCGGGAGGCCGAGGGCGAAGGCGAAGGTCCGGCCGGTGACGATGCCGACCCGCAGGCCGGTGAACGGACCTGGCCCGATGCCCACGACGACGTCGGTGACCTCGGCCGGGTTGGCCGAGACGGTCTCGAGCGCGGCACGGATGTTCGGCGCGAGGTGCTCGGCGTGCGCGCGGGCGTCGAGCGTCGCGACCTCGGCGACGACCGCGGAGCCGTCGTGCAGCGCCACGCTGATGGCGGTGGTCGAGGTGTCGATGGCGAGCAGCAGCACGTCGGTCAGGCTATCCGAGCGGTCGGGGTCGTCCGTTCAGGCCGCGGCGAGCGCGGTGAGGACGGTGTCCCAGCGGGCGCCGACGCCGACGATGCGGGCTCTGCGCACGTCCTCACCCGTGATCGTCAGCTCCAGCCGCGACTCGCTGAGCTGCTCGGCCAGGCCGGCGCCCCACTCGACGACCGTCACGCTGGCGTCGAGGTCGGCGTCGAGGTCGAGGTCGTCGAGCTCGAGCGAGCTGCCGAGCCGGTACGCATCGACGTGCACGAGCGCCGGACCGCCGACCAGCGACGGGTGCACCCGGCCGATGACGAAGGTCGGCGACGTGATCGGGCCCCGGACCCCGAGACCATCGGCGATGCCCTGCGTCAGCGTCGTCTTCCCGGCCCCGAGGTCGCCGGTCAGCACGAGCACGTCGCCGCCCTCGAGCAGTCCACCGAGGCGCCGGCCGAAGGCTTGCGTGTCCTGCGTGTCGGCCCAGACGAACTCGCGCTCCACCCTCAGGCCCCGCGGGACTCGGCGGACCGCCGACCGGCCCGGACGATCGCGTCGGCCTCTTTCTCGAGGCGACGCTGGCGACGCCCCTTGGCGACGTCTGTCACGATGCGGCGCACCCGCGGCTGGCGCGAGACGTCGATGCGCTGGGCACGCGCCCGGGCCGACTGGTCGACGAGCTGGACGAGGTGCTGGTTGAGCAGGTCGGGGTGCTCGAGCATGATCACGTGCCCCGCGTCGTTGACGAGGATGTGGTCGGCACCGGGGATGCCCTCGACGATGAGCTCGCTGTGCGAGGGCGGGGTGACCACGTCGTCCCGCCCGTTGAAGACGAGCACGACGGCGTCGCGGAACTCGGACAAGGCCGGTCGCTTGTCGAACCCGTCGAACGTTCGGATGTAGTCGTTGATGACGTCGAGGGGCGTGCTCAGCAGGATGTCGGCCGTGTAGCGCACGACCGAGCGGGGCACCGGCGACGCGAAGGAGTTCTGCTCGACGAGGAAGTGCTCGAGGTCCCTGCCCACCCGGCGCAGCCGCAGGACGAGCTCGGGGCGCGCGCTGAGTGGGTTGAGCAGGCCGGGACCGAACCGCTCGAGGACGATCCGCCCGAGCGTCGCGGCGCGCCCGCCGTTGGCGAGGGTGAGCCCGCCCGGGCTGGTCGACACGAAAGCCGCGCCCACGACGCGGTCGGCGACCAGCTTAGGGTCGTGCTCGCCGAGCGCCATGACCGTCATCCCACCCATCGAGTGGCCGACGAGGACGAGGTCACCCGTGGGGGCGAGCTCGTCGATGACGGTGTGCAGGTCGAGCCCGAGGCGGTCGATGTGGTAGCTGTCGCGCTCGCCGCGGGCCGATCGGCCGTGACCGCGCTGGTCCCAGCTGATGACGCGGTATCCGGCCTCCTTGAGGGCCCGCCGCTGGTAGACCCAGCACCTGAGGCTGAGGCAGTACCCGTGGGTCAGCACGACGGTGGGCAGCTCCTGCGGCTTTCCGCGGCGGGTCGTCCCCTTGGCCGCAGCGGCTGCGGCCTCAGGCGTGGGCACGTCGATCTCGGCGTGCAGCGCGACCCCGTCGTCGGTGAGCACGACATGCTCCTCGTCGGGCGTGATGTCGAGCAGCTCAGGCGTCTCGAGGGCCGCCATGGCGGCACGATGCCGGCCCGCACGATCGGCGGCGATGCCCGCAGCGACACCGGCCGCGACACCGATGGTCGCGGCCGCGATGCCGATGACTGGGTTGCGCCGGGAGGACGGGCTCACGCCGAGACCACCCCCGAGGCCCCCGGGCCGCCGAGGTGGATGCGAGGCACACGCGGTCCGACCCGCGTGACGATCTCGTAGCTGATGGTGTCGGTCGCGTCCGCCCAGTCCTGCGCCGTCGGCTCGCCCGGGGCGCCACCGAAGAGGGTCACGACGTCGCCGGCCTGCGCGCTCGAGCCGGCGCCGAGGTCGACCACGAGCTGGTCCATGCAGACGCGTCCTGCGATCGTGGTCCGCAGGTCGCCCACGCGCAACGGGCCGACGTTGGTGGCGTTGCGGGGTATGCCGTCTGCGTACCCCAAGGGCACGAGCCCGACGACGGTGTCGTGCTCCGGCGTGTAGACGTGGCCATAGCTGATGCCCTGGCCGGCGGGCAGACTCTTGACCAGGGCGAGCCGAGCTCGTAGGGACATGACCGGCCGGAGGCCGAAGTCGTCGTCCAGCTGGGGCACCGGCGTGAGGCCGTACATCGCGATGCCGGGGCGGACCAGGTCGGCGTGCGCACTCGGGTGGACGAGCGTCGCGGCGGAGTTCGCGAGGTGCCGCACCTCGATGCGACAGCCGGCACGTTCCGCCTCGGCGACCGCGTCGAAGAACCGCTCCTGCTGGGCGAGGACCGTCGGGTGCTCGGGAGAGTCGGCGTGGGCGAAGTGCGTCCAGACACCGACGACCTGGATCGCGCCCTCGGCCTCGAGCGGCCGGGCGTGGCGCACGAGAGTGCCCCAGTCCGGGCCGAACGCGCCCCCGCGGCCCAGCCCGGTGTCGACCTTGAGGTGCACGCGCGCTGTCCGCCCCAGGCTGCGGGCAGCGGCGGCGATCTCGTCGAGCACCCACGGGGCGGAGGCGGACAGGTCGATGTCGCGGGCGACCGCCCCGGCGAAGTCGGAGCCGGGCACGCTGAGCCAGGTCAGCAGCCGGGTGGTCAGGCCCGCATCACGCAGGGCGAACGCCTCGTCGAACTGCGCCACCCCGAGCCAGGTCGCCCCGGCGCCGATGGCGGTCCGCGCGACGGGCAACAGCCCGTGGCCATACGCATCCGCCTTGACGACGGCCATGAACTCGGACGACGGCGCCAGGCCGCGGAGGGTGCGCACGTTGGCCGCGAGGGCGTCGAGGTCGACCTCCGCCCACATGGTGGTGCCCACCGTCTGCGCCGGCACGTCGGGCACGGCGCTCGCGGCCACGGCTGACCTCGCCGTGGCGGCGATCGGGTGGGGAACGTCGGTAGTCATCGGGTGCAGTCTCGCAGTTCGTCGGCTCGGTCGCGCGCAGGGGCCACGCTCAGTCGGCCGAGCGCCCGCGAGCGAGCAGGTCGCGGACCGCCGATCGTATGCCGTGTGCGACCGCGAGTGCCCGCAGCGGACCCCCGCCTGATACCCGATCGGCAGTGACGCCATGCACGAGCGCACCGAGCGAGGCGGCGTCGTGCGGTGTCAGTCCGGCAGCGAGCAGCGTCCCGATCACGCCCGAGAGGACGTCGCCCGCCCCCGCCGTCGCGAGCCAGGCGGGGGCGTCCGCCTGCGTGCGGACCGGCATACCCGGGGTGACCACGAGCGTGGTCGCGCCCTTGAGCAGGACGGTGGCGCCGGACAGGGTGGCGAGGTGCCGCGCATGACGCAGCGGCGCCGCCTTGACGTCGTCGGCCGTCACCTCACGTGCTGCGGGTCGGTCGACAGGCGCCTCGGCGACGTGGGCGGGGTCTGCAGCGGAGGTCTGGCCGTCCTGCCTGTCACCTGACCCGTCGGGGCGGGCCTCGAGGCGCGTGAGGAGGCGCGCGAGCTCACCGGCGTGCGGCGTCAGCACGGTCGGGGCGCCACGCGGTCCGTCGACGAGGTCGAGCCCGCCGGCGTCGACGATGACCGGCAGGTCGCTCGCCAGGGCTTCCCGTGCGACCGCGAGCTGGCTCGGGGCGGTCTCGTCGGTGGCAGTGATGTCGAGCCCGGGCCCGACGACCCATGCCTGCACCCGGCCGGCGCCGATGACCGCCTCCGGGACGGCCTGGCGGACCAGCGACACGGGGGTCGGTGTGCCGACATAGCGCACCATGCCCACACCGGCCTCCGCCGCAGCGGTCGTGGACAGCACCGCAGCACCGGCGTAGGACTCACCACCCGCGACGACTCCGAGCACGCCGCGGGAGTACTTGTCGTCGCCCTGGTCGGGGACGGGCCACAGCGCGGCCACGTCGTCCCAGGTCAGGCGCTCCACCGCGGGCGTCAGCGCCGACACGTCGAGACCGATGTCGACGATGGTGAGCCGGCCGGTCGCGGCCTCCCCCGGCGGGAGCAGGTGCGCCGGCTTGGGGGTGCCGAAGGTCACCGTCTCGTCGGCCCAGACCGCGTCGTCGTCGCCTGCCTCGCCAGACGGGTCGAGCCCGCTGGCGACATCGACCGCGATGACCCACGCGTCGTCGTCGATGGCGTCGACGAGCGCAGCGGCCTCGGGCCGCAGGCCCGGCCGGCCCCCGATCCCGACGATGCCGTCGAGCACGAGGTCGGCCTCGGCCACGACGTCCGCCGCGTCGGCGTCAGAGGCGAGGTGGACCATCACGCCGGCGGCTTCCGCGGCCTCGAGCCCACGAGCGTGCACCGCGTCGCGGCCGCCGGCAGGCAAAAGCACCACCGCACAAGGGAACCCGGCGTCGCTGAGCAGCGCGACGGCATACAGCGTGTCACCGCCGTTGTCTCCGGCGCCGACCAGGCCGACGGCCGTGGCCTCCTCGCTGTCGGCGAGCCGGGCGGCTGCCACCTCGGCCAGCCCCTGGGCAGCACGCGCCATGAGCTCGCCCTCCGGAAGCGCGGTCATGGCGGCCGCCTCAGCGGCGCGAACGTCCTCGATGGCGTGGGCGCGGATCATCAGCCCTCCGCGACGACGACGGCCGAGGCGATCCCGGCATCGTGGGACAGCGACACGTGGAGCGAGTCGACTCCGAGGTCTCGCGCCCGGGCGAGGACGGTGCCCCCGATCTCGATGCTCGGCTTGCCGTCAGGGTTGGTGACGACGCGCGCGTCGTGCCACTCCATCCCGCCCGGGGCGCCGAGGGCCTTCGCCAGGGCCTCCTTGGCGGCGAACCGCGCCGCGAGCGAGGCGATGCCGAGACCGCGCTCCTCGGGAGTGAAGATGCGCTCGCGCAACGCCGGCGTGCGCTCGAGGGTCTCCTCGAAGCGTGCGATGTCGACGACGTCGATGCCCACCCCGACGATCACGGCAGCCACCCGGTCTCGCTCGCGGGCGTGGTCACTCGACCGTGACCGACTTGGCCAGGTTGCGCGGCTGGTCGACGTCGAGGCCCTTGGCTGTGGAGAGCCACAGCGCGAACACCTGGAGCGGCACCACGGTCAGCAGCGGCGCGAGCAGCGGCGACGTCGCGGGCACCTGGATCACCTCGTCGGCGAACGGCAGGACCGCCTCGTCACCCTCCTCGGCGATGACCAGGGTGCGGGCGCCCCGGGCCCGGATCTCCTGGATGTTGGACACGACCTTGCCGTGCAGCCCGTGCTCGCTCGTCGGCGACGGCACGATGACGAAGACCGGCTGCCCGGGCTCGATCAGGGCGATCGGACCGTGCTTGAGCTCGCCCGCGGCGAAGCCCTCGGCGTGGATGTAGGCCAGCTCCTTGAGCTTGAGCGCGCCCTCCATCGCGATCGGGTAGCCGACGTGGCGGCCGAGGAACAGGACCGAGCGCGTGTCGGCCATGAAGCGCGCGATCTCCTTGACCCGCCCCATCTGGGCGAGCAGCGAGTCGATCTTGGCCGGCACGTCGGCCAGCTCCTTCATCACGGCCGCGGCGTCGTCGGCGAACGCCCCACCACGAAGCTGGGCGAGGTAGAGGCCAAGGACATAGCTCGCGGTGATCTGCGCCAGGAACGCCTTGGTCGACGCGACCGCGATCTCGGGACCGGCGTGCGTGTAGAGCACCGCGTCGGACTCGCGCGGGATCGTCGAGCCGTGGGTGTTGCAGATCGAGATCGTCAGGGCTCCGAGGTCGCGCGCGTGCTTGACCGCCATGAGGGTGTCCATCGTCTCGCCCGACTGGCTGATCGACACGACGAGCGTGCGCTCGTTGACGATCGGGTCGCAGTAGCGGAACTCGTGGGCCAGGGACACCTCGACGGGGATGCGCGTCCAGTGCTCGATGGCGTACTTCGCGGTCATCCCGGCGTATGCCGCTGTGCCGCACGCGACGATCGTGATCCGCTCGACGTTGCGCAGCTGCTCCTCGGAGATGCGCAGCTCGTCGAGCACGAGCCGGCCGTCCGCGTCGGTCCGGCCGAGCAGCGTGTCGGCGACCGCGTGCGGCTGGTCGTTGATCTCCTTCTCCATGAAGGTGGCGTAGCCGCCCTTCTCGGCGGCTGCTGCGTCCCAGGTCACCTCGTAGGCCTTGCCCTCTGCCGGTGACCCGTCGAAGTTGATGACGGTCGCGCCGTCGGGGGTGATCGTGACGATCTGGTCCTGCGCGAGCTCGAGCGCATGGCGGGTGTGGCCGATGAAGGCGGCGACGTCCGACCCGAGGTAGCTGGCACCGTCGCCCAGGCCGACGACGAGCGGGCTGTTGCGCCGGGCGCCGACGACGACATCGGGCTGGTCTGCGTGGATCGCCAGCAACGTGAAGGCCCCTTCGAGCCGGGCCACGACCCCGCGCATCGCGGCCGTGAGGTCGCCCTGGTCGTCGTATGCCGCTGCCAGCAGGTGCGCGACGACCTCCGTGTCCGTCTCGCTCGCGAACTCGGTGCCGGAGGCGGCCAGGCCGTTCTTGAGCGAGTGGAAGTTCTCGATGATGCCGTTGTGGATGAGGGCGAGCTTGCCGTCGCTGCCGCCCCGGTGCGGGTGGGCGTTCTCGTCGGTCGGGCCGCCGTGCGTGGCCCAGCGCGTGTGGCCGATGCCCGTCGTCGTGGCCGGCAGCGGGTGCTGCTCGATCTCGGCCTGCAGGTTGGCGAGCTTGCCGGACTTCTTGCGGGTCTCCACGTGGTCGCCGTCGACGACAGCCACTCCGGCCGAGTCGTAACCGCGGTACTCCAGGCGGGCCAGGCCCTCCATGACGACGTCGAGAGCCGTGCCGTCGCTGGACCGGCCGACGTATCCCACGATTCCACACATGGGGACCAGCCTAGGGGACCACACGCGGCCCCAAGACCACGCCGAGGGCCGGGGTCGGCAAGAATGACGGTCGTGTCGCAGGCATCCAGCGGACCCGGTGGGCCCGGCTCACCGATCCCCTCGCTCTATGTCGAGTTCGACCGCGCAGCATGGTCCCGGCTGCGCGAGAACCATCCCCTCAACCTCGACGACGCCGACCTCGCCCGGCTGCGTGGCCTCGGTGACCGGATCGACCTGCGCGAGGTCGAGGAGGTCTACCTGCCGCTCTCTCGTCTGCTCAACTTCTACGTCGGCGCGACCCGCCAGCTCCACCAGGTGACGAGCGAGTTCCTCGGTGAGCGTCCGGCGAAGACCCCCTTCGTCATCGGCGTCGCCGGTTCGGTGGCGGTCGGCAAGTCGACGACGGCCCGAATCCTGCGCGAGATGCTGGCCCGCTGGCCCGACACACCGGAGGTCGCCCTCGTCACGACAGACGGCTTCCTCTACCCGAACGCCGAGCTCGAGAGCCGGGGCCTGTTGCAGCGCAAGGGTTTTCCCGAGTCCTACGACCGGCGCGCGCTGTTGCGGTTCGTGGCCGAGATCAAGTCGGGCCGCGACGAGGTCAGCGCCCCCGTCTACTCGCACCTCACCTACGACATCGTCCCCGGCGAGCGGATCGTCGTGCGCCAGCCCGACGTGCTCATCGTCGAGGGGCTCAACGTCCTGCAGGCTCCGGAGGTGCACCCGGTCCGCGGCACCGGCATGGCGGTGAGCGACTTCTTCGACTTCTCCGTCTACGTCGACGCCTGGGTCGACGACGTGCGCAAGTGGTACGTCGACCGGTTCCTGCGACTGCGCGAGACCGCGTTCTCCGACCCACACTCGTACTTCCACCGGTACGCCGTGCTCAGCGACGAGCAGGCCGTGGCCACCGCCAACCGGATCTGGCGAGAGATCAACGGCCCGAACCTCGTGGAGAACATCCTGCCCACCCGCTCCCGCGCCACCCTCGTGCTCTCCAAGGGCGACAACCATGAGGTGCGGCGGGTGCGGCTCCGCAAGATCTGACGTATGCCGCCGGGGACACTCACTGCCCCCGGCGGCATACCGCGTGGGAGACCTGGCGGGTCAGAGCTGGCGGGTCAGGGCTGGCGGGTCAGTACCAGTGCGGGGAGCGGGCCTGCCACGTGGACCACGCGTTGCACGGGTTGCCGTAGGACTGCTCGATGTACCACAGCCCCCACTGGATCTGGGTGATCGGGTTGGTGCGGTAGTCGGAGCCGAACTGGCCCATCTTGCTGGCGGGCAGCGACTGGGGAATGCCGTACGCGCCCGAGCTGGAGTTCTCTGCGTTCCAGCGCCACCCGCTCTCACCGGTCCAGAGGTTGACCAGGCAGTTGTACTGCGCGTCGCTCGTCCAGCCGTGGTCGAGCATGAGGACGCGGGCGGCCGACTTCGGGTCGTTCCTCGCGTTCGCGATCGCACGCTTGCGCTCGCGCTCGAGCTCCGCGCGCCGCTCGGCCTCTCGGGCCTCGGCCGCCTTGCGCGCCGCCTCGGCCTTCTTCTTCGCCTCGAGCTCCTTGGCGGTCCGCAGGCCGGTCGCGGCGATCGCGGTGCGCCGCTCGTTGCGCGACACCGACGCGGCGGCGCGGTACGTCGTGTCGACGGTGGCCGCGCGGGCGAGCTCGTCGGTCTGGGCGACCACACCGGAGCCGACGACGAACGCGGCGGTGTCCGCGCCGATGAGGTTCGCCGACTTCGCGTACGCGAAGCCGGAGGCACCCAGGCCCAGGGCCAGCGTGCTGGCCAGGACTGGTCGGGCGACGTTGCGCTTCTTCGGAGGCCGCATCGAGCGGCGGGTCTGACGGGAGGGCGCCGAGGCGGACACGCCAGGCCCCTTGGGGACCGGGTGGTCGGCGGCCTCATGGTGAGCGGCGATCTCACGGTGGCGGCCACGCTGGTGGTCGTGGTGGCTGGGCTGCTCGTGGCGACCGGGCCCGTGACGCTCGGCCGAGCGGTGGTGGGCCGTGGCCTCCTGCGTGCGCTGAGCGGCGTCCCGCTCAGCGGTGTCTCGCTCGGCCTGCTCGCGTTGGGCGGCCTCGCGTTGGGCGGCCTCGCGTTGGGCGGCCTCGCGTTGGGCGGCCTCGCGTTGGGCGGCCTCGCGTTGGGCGGCCTCGCGTTGGGCGGCCTCGCGTTGGGCGGCCTCGCGTTGGGCCTGCTCGCGCTGGGCCTGCTCCAGCCGCGCGGCCTCTAGCCAGGCGGCCTCGCGCTGGGCCTGTGCCCGCTGCGCGGCTTCGCGCTGGCCCCGCTCGCGCTCGAGCTGCTCGCGCCAGGCGGCTTCCCGCTGGGCCTGCTCGCGCTGGGCCTGCTCGCGCTGGGCCTGCTCGCGCTGGGCCTGCTCGCGCTGGGCCTGCTCGCGCTGGGCCTGCTCGCGCTGGGCCTGCTCCCGCTGGGCCTGCTCGCGCTGGGCCTGCTCGCGGCGCAGGTCGGAGGCGTCCCGCTGTGGAGCGAGGGCCTCGAGGGGGGCGGCTGCTGCCTCGTGGTCCCAGTCCTCGTCGTGTGGACGGCTGTGCCAGCTGTTCGCGCGAGGCCGGCCGCTCTCACGTCGGTTGGACGCTGCCCGCTCGAGGTTGCTCGCCGACGGGCCGGTGCCCCACGCGTTGGGGCGTGCGGAGTCAGAGGATCGGGCCGGCCGGTCAACCGGCCCACGTCTCGTCTGGGTGGTCTCGGTCTGGGCGGTGCGATGGCGACCTTCGTACCGTGCCATGAAGTGAAGTCGGCCTTCCTTGACTTTCGCTGTCGGTTGCTCAGCGCGTGCGAAGCCAAGGGCCCAGCGGCGGAACGTCCGACCTTGTGGAGGGGGTTTTTCCCAGAACGACGCCGCTTCGCTGGACCCAGAGCGAGGCGGCTACCAGTCCGAGATCAATTGGCCAACACGGTGCCATCCGGATGGCCTGGAGGCAAGTCGACGTCCACCCCCAATTGTCGGGATCCGACCATCTCGGGCACTCGCCGGGCACGCGCAGACCCCGAGGCGTCGCCTCGGGGACCTGCGCGCAGAATGTGACTCAGGTCACGTGTCGATGCCCTCGAGCATGTCGGTCACCAGCGCCGCGATCGGGCTTCTCTCGCTTCTGGTGAGCGTGACGTGGGCGAAGAGCGGATGCCCCTTCAGCTTCTCGATCACCGCCGCCACGCCATCGTGGCGCCCGACCCGGAGGTTGTCGCGCTGCGCGACGTCGTGGGTGAGCACCACTTTGGAGTTCTGCCCGATCCGGGACAGGACGGTGAGCAGGACGTTGCGTTCGAGCGACTGAGCCTCGTCGACGATGACGAAGGCGTCGTGCAGCGACCGGCCGCGGATGTGGGTCAGCGGCAGCACCTCGAGCAGGCCCCGGTCCATCACCTCGTCGACCACCTCGGTCGACACGAGCGCCCCGAGCGTGTCGAACACCGCCTGGCCCCAGGGGTTCATCTTCTCCTGCTCGGTGCCGGGAAGGTACCCGAGCTCCTGCCCGCCGACAGCGAACAGCGGGCGGAAGACGAGGACCTTGCGCTGGACGCGACGCTCCATGACCGACTCGAGCCCGGCGCACAGCGCCAGTGCGGACTTGCCGGTGCCCGCGCGTCCGCCGAGGCTGACGATCCCCACGTCCGGGTCGAGCAGCAGGTCCAGGGCGATCCGCTGCTCCGCGCTGCGGCCGTGCAGGCCGAATGCGTCGCGGTCGCCGCGCACGAGGCGGATCTGCTTGTCGGCCCCGACCCGGCCCAGGCCGCTGCCGCGGGGCGAGAGCAGGACCAGCCCGGTGTGACAGGGCAGCTCGGCCGCACCGGCGTGCTCGATCCGGCCCCGCTCGTAGAGATGGTCGAGCTCGTCGACGGTGAGCTCGAGCTCCTGCATGCCCGTCCAGCCGGAGTCGATGCCCTGCTCGTGGCGGTACTCCTCGGCGTCGAGCCCGCAGGCGGACGCCTTGACCCGCATCGGCAGGTCCTTGGACACCACGGTGACGTCCGCGCCCTCGTCGGCGAGGTTCTTGGCAACGGACAGGATCCGGGTGTCGTTGTCGCCCAGGCGGAAACCAGCCGGCAGCGCACTGGGGTCGGTGTGGTTCAGCTCCACCCTCAAGGTGCCGCCGGCATCGCCCACCAGCACGGGATGGTCGAGCCGGCCCTCGCTGATGCGCAGGTCGTCGAGCAGGCGCAGCGCCTGACGCGCGAAGTATCCGAGCTCCGGATGGTGCCGCTTGCCCTCGAGCTCGGTCACCACCACGACGGGGAGGACCACCTCGTGCTCGGCGAACCGCAGCATGGCGCGCGGGTCCGAGAGCAGCACCGACGTGTCGAGCACGTAGGTCTTGTGCTGAGGTGTTCGCATCCGGGTCGTGCTCGGTGCGGTTCGCGTGCGGGCTGACGCTTCGCGTGTCGTGGACTTGGTGGCGGTGTCGGACGAGACCGATCTCTTCGTAGCCATTCCCACTCCTAGGCGGCGCGCGCTCCGCGCGCCTACTCGCTCACGAGAT
The DNA here is from genome assembly GCF_054783095.1 of Intrasporangium mesophilum. Classification (NCBI taxonomy): domain Bacteria; kingdom Bacillati; phylum Actinomycetota; class Actinomycetes; order Micrococcales; family Intrasporangiaceae; genus Intrasporangium; species Intrasporangium mesophilum. The sequence continues at coordinate 187,476 of NZ_BAAGRF010000019.1, forward strand.
GCCGGGCGGTGGCCACCAGAGGGAGGCGAACGGCCCGGCCCTCCGTTCTGAGCGATAGCTCCATCGGTGGGCCTCCTGGCAGCGAGGACGGATGTCCTGCGCTGCTTCGACGGTACGTCTTCCGGAGGCCCCGCCGGCGGATTAGCGGCTCGTGTCGTCAGAGTTCACAGACTGTTTACACCGCCGTCGAGGGGCCCGCGCTCGAGGTCAGGTGCCGTAGCGACGGTGCCGGCCGGCATACGCCCTCAGGGCGCGCAGGAAGTCGACGTGGCGGAAGTCCGGCCAGTAGGCCTCGCAGAAGTAGAACTCGGACGTCGCGCTCTGCCACAGCAGGAAGCCGCCGAGCCGCTGCTCTCCCGAGGTGCGGATGACGAGGTCGGGGTCGGGCTGGCCCTTGGTGTAGAGGTGGCTCGCGATGTCGTCGGCGGTCAGCCCCTCGGCGATCTGCTCGATCGTCTCTCCGGCGGCGGCCCGGGCCAGGAGCAGGTCGCGGACGGCGTCAGCGATCTCGCGACGGCCGCCGTAGCCGACAGCGACGTTGACCGTCATGCCGTCGACACCCTTGGTCCGCTCCGCCGACTCGGTCAGACTCGCCGCGGTGTGCGCGGGGAGCAGCTCGAGGGCCCCGACGATGGTGAGCCGCCAGTTTCCGGTGTCGGCCAGGTCGGACACGGCCGTCTCGATGATCTTGAGCAGGGGCTCCAGCTCGTCCTGGGCGCGCTTGAGGTTGTCGGTGGACAGCAGCCAGAGCGTGACGTACTGGACGCCCGCGTCCCGGCACCACTCGAGGAGCTCCTCGATCTTGTCGGCGCCGGCCTGGTGGCCCGTGGCCGTGCCCTCGCCGCGCGCCTTGGCCCAACGGCGGTTGCCGTCGAGCATGACCGCCACGTGGCGCGGCAGCGACTCCTTGGGGAGGTTCTTGAGGACCTGGCGCTCGTACGCGCCATAGACCACGTCGCGCCACCCCACGGGGCCTCCTCGTCGACTGGGTCGCTTCGCCGGTCACGACGTCGCCCGTCACGTCGTCGCCGGTCAGGTCTGGACGGCTCCGATCGGGCCGCGGTCCCACGGTACCCCGCGGTCCCATGAGGCGAGCGAGGCATCGGTGGGGCGGTCGCGCCGCCACCGAGGGGTATGCCGTTCGACACGTCGAAAACCTACGTTGCCGTAACCTACGCTTCCGTAGGTTACACTCGCGCCATGGACCGCCGACCCGAAGAGCACACCGACCCGTCCACTCCGGTCCGGGGTCAGGAGCGCGAATCCGCAGGCCCCGTCGCGGGTCTGGTCGCCAGTGTCAAGCCGCGGCTGCGCGGCTGGCTCCACCTCGGGATGTTCCCTGTCGCCCTGCTGGGCGGGCTCGTCCTGGTGCTCTTCTCGAATGCCGGAGCGGTACGCAACGCCTTGCTCATCTTCACGGTCAGCGCGGCACTGCTCTTCGGAGTGTCCGCGATCTACCACCGCGGCACGTGGGGACCAAAGGCCACCGCCTTCCTCAAGCGGATGGACCACTCGAACATCTACCTCATCATCGCCGGGACCTACACACCCTTCGCGGTGACGCTGCTGCCGTCCGACCAGGCCCGCATCCTGCTCTCGGTGATCTGGGCCGGCGCCATCGCCGGGGTCGTCTTCCGGGTGTTTTGGGTGAGCGCACCCCGCTGGCTCTACACCGCTCTCTACATCGCGCTCGGCTGGGCCGCGATCTTCTACGTCGTGCCGTTCTGGCGCACCGGCGGCCCGCTCATCGGCTCGCTCATCGCCCTCGGAGGCATCCTCTACACGGTGGGCGGCGTCATCTACGGCACCAAGCGGCCGAACCCGTCCCCCCGGTGGTTCGGGTTCCACGAGGTGTTCCACGCGTTCACGGTCGGCGGGTTCGCCTCCCACTTCGCGGCCGTCGCGCTCGCCGTGATCGGCTACCAGGCCGCCACCTAGAACGTCGTCGAGTGGCGTCCCCATGAGTCGAGTGGCCGCGTCGTCACACCCCCTCCTGCCTAACAGTGGCCTTGTGTGGGACCGGTGTGACGACGCGGCCACTCGACGGTGGGTAGTGGGTCGCTGGAGTGCAGAGACCTAGGAGCGAGCTCGACCGTCGGACGGGGCCTCGCCCTCGGCGCCGTCGCTCTCCGGATGGTCACCCTCGGCGGGCCGGTCCGCCCCGGCCTCCTCGGAGTGCTCGCCGCCGGGTGTGGTCAGCGAGTCGGCCTCGGTCTCCTCACGGTCGCGGTAGGCCATCCGCCGGAGCCGGGCGTTCATGTTGCGCACCAGGAACCACAGGGCCACCGCGAGCACGAAGAAGGCGATGAAGCCCCAGATGCCGGGGCCGATCGGAAGGGTGCCGCCGCCGCTCATCAGGCCTCCTGCCCCGTGCCGCCGTGGGAGCCGGAACGTTCCTCGGAATGCGTCTCGGAATGCGTGTCAACGTGGGTCTCCGCACTGTCGCCACTGTCGCCACTGTCGCCACTGTCGCCCTCGACCGTGTCGCTCTCGGACGGGACCAGGGCGATCTCGGGCGCGGCCGACTCCCTGAGGCGCCCGTCGTGGACGACGGCCAGGCCCGTGCTCGTGGCGAGCGCGTCCGCCGCGGCCGGGCTGTCGAAGCCCGCGAACAGGTCGTCCTCCCCATCCGCGATTGGCACGTAGGACAGGGCAGCCTCGAACTCCTCGAAGCCCCACACCTTCCGCTGGATCTCCAGAGGCACCTGGAACCAGAAGCCGTCGGGGTCGATCTGGGTGGCGTGGGCGAGCAGCGCACGGTCCCGGGTCTCGAAGTGGGCGCCGCAGTCGATCGTCGTCGTGGGGCGCCCCGCCCGGCGCGGCTTCCAGTTGGCCAGCCACTCGGCATACGGGCTCTCGAGTCCCGCCTCGAGCATGGCGTCGTGGATGCGCGTCAGGCGCTCCTTGTTCCACCCGCCGTTGTAGTAGATCTTGAGCGGCTGCCACGGCTCGCCCGCGTGCGGGAACCGCGCCGGGTCACCCGCGGCCTCGAACGCCGCCATCGCGACCGTGTGGCACATGATGTGGTCGGGGTGGGGGTAGCCGCCCTTCTCGTCGTACGTCGTCATGACGTGCGGGCGCCAGGCCCGGATCACGCGCACGAGCGCCTCGGTGGTCACCTCGAGGTCCTCCAGCGCGAAGCAGCCCGGCGGCAGGGGTGGGAGCGGGTCGCCCTCGGGCAGGCCCGAGTCGACGAAGCCCAGCCAGGTGTGCTCGCAGCCGAGAACCTCCTGGGCCGCCTTCATCTCGTCGCGCCGCACCTGGGCGAGGTCGCGCAGGATGTGCGGGTCGTTCTTGAGCTTCTCGTTGAGGATGTCACCGCGCTCGCCGCCGGTGCACGAGACGACCATGACGGACGCCCCCTCGGCGACGTACTTCGCCGTCGTCGCGGCGCCCTTGCTCGACTCGTCGTCGGGGTGCGCGTGCACCGCCATCAACCGCATGCCCTTGGCCACGTGGCTCCCTGGTCGTTCCATCACGTCTGTCGTGTCGTCCGTCGTGTCGTCTGTGGTGTCGCTGCCCGGCGCCGCACGCCGGCTGGCGGCGTCGCTCGGTGACGTCACCGGCCGATGGCCGGGCGCCGCATCGGGCCGTCCCTGCATGGGGGACACTTGACCCGTTCGCCATCCTCTCACTCCCCCGCGGCGCCCCACGCCCGGGCTCGACCCGCCAGGACCCGTATGCCGTCCCGCACGACCCTGCCCCGCCCCGCTCCCGGCACGACCAAGTGGTGGGTCATCGGCACCCTCGGCATCGCGGCGGGCATCGCGCTCGCCGTGTGGTTCGGACTGTCGGCCACGCTCGGGCAGCCGAGCTGGCAGACGACCGGCTACAAGGTCGTCGACGACCAGAACGTCCGCGTCACCTTCGAAGTCAGCCGACCCGGTGGCAAGGCACTGACCTGCACCGTCGAGGCTCTTGCGCGCGACTTCAGCGTGGTCGGCACGAGCGAGGTCCGGGTCCCGGCGAGCAGCGACGAGACCTCGACCCAGACCGCGAGCCTGCGCACCACCTCGCGGGCCGTCACCGGCCAGGTCCGCACCTGCTCCTGACGGTCTGACCTGCCGATTCAAGGCTGTCAGGCGTCCGCGGACGGTCCCCCGGGTAAACGGCGAACTACGTGAATGCAACCTCACTTTGTTATCCTGGTTGCTTCACCAAGGGTCCGGACCCGTCGCCAGCCGGCAACACGAGTCGGCGACAACACGGTCGGGCCCTTCAGTTATGTAGGCGCCCACGCGAGCACCGCGTGGGCGTCGGTCCATCCAAGGAGTGACAACAGTGACCGAGACTGCCGCTGGCTTCCTGACCAAGGAGGCCTATGACCGCCTCAAGGCGGAGCTCGACCAGCTGACGGGCGAAGGTCGCATCGATATCGCGCGCAAGATCGAGGAGGCCCGCGAGGAGGGCGACCTCAAGGAGAACGGCGGGTACCACGCCGCGCGCGAGGAGCAGGGCAAGATGGAGGCCCGCATCCGCCAGCTCACCGAGCTGCTGCACAATGCGACGATCGGCGAGACCCCTGCTGACGACGGCATCGTCGAGCCCGGCATGGTCGTGACCGTCGAGATCTTCGGCGACGAGGAGACCTTCCTGCTCGGCAACCGCGAGATCGCGGACGGGTCCGACCTGCAGGTGTTCTCCGAGAAGTCGCCGATGGGCGCCGCCGTCAACGGCAAGAGCGTCGGCGACAAGACGTCCTACGAGGCGCCGAACGGCAAGACGATCGCTGTGACGATCCTCGCCGCAAAGCCGTACACCGGCTGAGCCTCGCGCCACACCGCACGGGCCGGGTCTCCTCAGGGGACCCGGCCCCGCGCATTTCGGGCGCCTTCACCCGCTCGGTCGAGTGGGCGCTCAGCCCCACCAGCCCCACCAGCCGGGGCCGTCCGTGGGACGGGAGTGACCAGTGGGACGGCGCGCCCACTCGACCGCGCGAACTGACCCGCCACCCTCACAAGTCGAGTGGGCGCTCAGCCCCACCAGCCCCACCAGCCGGGGCCGTCCGTGGGACGGGAGTGACCAGTGGGACGGCGCCCACTCGACCGCGCGAACTGACCCGCCACCCTCACAAGTCGAGTGGGCGCTCAGCCCCACCAGCCCCACCAGCCGGGGGCCGTCCGTGGGACGGGAGTGACCAGTGGGACGGCGCGCCCACTCGACCGCGTGAACTGACCCGCCACCCTCACAAGTCGAGTGGGCGCCCAGCCCCACCAGCCCCACCAGCCGGGGCCGTCCGTGGGACGGGAGTGACCAGTGGGACGGCGCGCCCACTCGACCGCGTGACTGACCCGCCACCCTCACAAGTCGAGTGAGCGCTCGGCCCCACCAACCCCACCAGCCGGGGCCGTCCGTGGGATGGGAGTGACCAGTGGGACGGCTCGCCCACTCGACCGCGCGAACTGACCCGCCACCCTCACAAGTCGAGTGAGCCGCCCAGCCCCACCAGCCCCATCAGCCCGGGGCCGTCCGTGGGACGGGAGTGACCAGTGGGACGGCTCGCCCACTCGACCGCGCGAACTGACCCGCCACCCTCACAGGTCGAGTGAGCGCCCAGCCCCACCAGCCCCACCAGACTCAGTGGCTGAGGACCTGCTGGGCGACCCTTCGGGCGATGCCCGGGTCCCGTTCGGCGAGCAGCCCCGCCGCGAACAGCAGGTATGCCGTGTCGACGCTCGCGCGCGCCGCGCGCGGCACCTTCCAGCCTCCGGCGTGGTCGCCGAGCACCGCCCCGAGCACCTCGTCGCGACCTGCGGCGTCGGTGTATCGCAGGACGCCTCCAGAGCCGACCAGGGTGGTGACGTTCGCCAACGGCCGAGGTGACTCGGTGGGCTGGGCGGGCCGGGCGTGGCGGCGCACGGCGACGAGGGCCGCCAGCCGGGCCAGCTCCAGGTCGAGGGCCCGTTCGCGGTCGTCGACGGGAAGTGAGCCCGGGCACTCGTGGACGCGGACGGCATACGCACGCACGGCGTCGGCGTCCGCGACGGAGTCGAGCAGCCGCTCGGCCTCGGCCGCCTCGATGACGCCGAGCGAGTTCCAGCGCATGCCGAGGTCGCCCTCGACGGTGCGCGCATGCCACAGCGGGGCGACGACGTCCTTGCGCAGCGAGGCGTCCTCGCCCTCGGGGGTGAGGCACGAGTAGACGTCGGTCGTCGCGCCGCCGATGTCGACGACCATGACGTCGCCGTCCGCGACCTCAGCGAGTGCCTCGACCCCGCGCAGGACGACGTCGGGCGTGGCGGCCTCGACCATGTCGCCGAACGCGCTGTCGCGCGAGAGCCCCTTGCCGCCGATCACGTGGCGCAGGAACGCCTCACGGATCGCGGCTCGCGCCGACTCGGGTGCGATGACCCCGATCTGCGGGAGGACGTTGGCCGCGGGGATGGTCGGGCGGGCCGTCGTGGCCAGCACGCCGATCGCCTCGTCGCGGGCGTCCAGGTTGCCGGCGACCACGACGGGCACCGCGTGCGCGCCGTGTCCACCGATCGCACCCTTGGCCAGACGAGCGGCGTTGTGCAGCAACACGTTCGAGTTGCCACCGTCGGTGCCTCCGACGAGCAGGAGGATGTCGGGCCGAACTGCGCGGATGTCGGCGACGTCGCGCGTGGTCAGCTCACCCGCCGCGACATGCACGACCTTGGCGCCGGCCGACAGGCCCACGCGATGGCCGGCCTGCGCGGTGACGGTGCGTTCATAGCCGACGACCGCCAGACGCAGCCCTCCTCCCGCGCTGGAGCACGCGTGCACCACCGCCTCAGCCGGCACCCCGAGCCGTGCCCGCAGCGTCCGGTAGCCGTCGAGGATGTCGCCTCGGCCGGTCGCCGACGCCTGCGGCCCGGTCGTCGGTGTCGACGCGGTCCCGATGACGGTCCCATCGTCGGCGAGCAGGGCGCCCTTGGTGAACGTCGACCCGAAGTCGACAGCGAGAATCGTCATGCGTGAGTCGTATGCCGTCTGTGTGCGTGGATGCGGTGGGTGTGCGTATGCCGTGTGGCGGGGTGTCGCGCGAGCGCCAGTCGTGCCGGCTCAGCCGTGGATGTCCAGCGCCTCGCGGAGGTCTGCGATGAGGTCGTCGACGTCCTCGATGCCGACGGAGAGCCGGATCAGGTCGGCGGGCACCTCGAGTTCGGTGCCGGCGACCGACTGGTGGGTCATCCGTGCCGGGTGCTCGATGAGCGCCTCGACGCCACCGAGCGACTCACCGAGGGTCCACAGCTGCACGGTGCCACAGGCCTTGACCGCGGCATCCTCGCCACGGCGCATCCGGAAGGACACCATGCCGCCGAAGCGCTTCATCTGCCGCGCGGCGACGTCGTGGTTCGCGTGCGTCGCCAGACCCGGGTAGAGGACCTGCGACACACCGTCATGGCTCTCGAGGAACTCGACGACCTTCTCGGCGTTGTCGCAGTGGCGCTCCATGCGGACGGCGAGCGTCTTGAGCCCTCGCAGCGTGAGCCACGAGTCGAACGGACCCGCGACTCCACCAATACTGTTCTGGTGAAAGGCGATTCGCTCCTCCGCATCGTCGTATCCTGCCACGGCGATGGACGGCGCCGTCACGACAGCCCCACCGACGACGTCACTGTGCCCACCGGCATACTTGGTCGTCGAGTGGGTGACGATGTCCGCGCCGAGCGCGATCGGGCTCTGCAGGTAGGGCGTCGCGAAGGTGTTGTCGACGACGAGGACCGCGCCCGCCTCGTGCGCGATGGCCGCGATCGCCTCGATGTCGGCGATGCCGAGCAGCGGGTTGGTCGGCGTCTCGACCCAGACCATCCTGGTGCGGCCCGGAACGATCGCCGAGCGCACCGAGTCGAGGTCCCCCATGTGCGCGATCGAGTGGTCGATGCCCTGGGGCCCCGCGACCCGGTTGAAGTACCGGTACGTGCCGCCATAGGCGTCGTTCGGGACGACCACGTGGTCGCCGGGCACCAGCAGCGCCCGCGCCACCGTGTCCTGACCGGCAAGACCCGAGGCGAACGCGAAGCCCCGGCTGCCGCCCTCGAGTGCGGCGACGCACTCCTCCAGGGCCGTCCGGGTGGGGTTCGCCGACCGGCTGTACTCATACCCGTTGCGGAAGCCGCCGATGCCGTCCTGCTTGTACGTCGACACCTGGTAGATCGGCGGGACCACGGCACCCGTCTGGGCGTCCGCCTCCTGGCCGGCGTGGATGGCGCGCGTGGAGAAGCCGTGCTCGTCAGACATGCTGCCGAGCCTATGCCACGGGTGTCGGGCCGGCCCGCGGGCTCCGACCGGTCAGGCGATGCCGTGGTCGCGGGCCCACAGGGCCGCGGACGTGCGGTCCGCCACGCCGATCTGGCGAAAGACGTTGCCGAGGTGCACCTTGACGGTGCGCTCGCTGATCCCGAGCGCGCGGGCGATCTGCTTGTTCGCCAGACCCTTCGCGACGTGGGCCAGCACCTCGCGCTCGCGGCGGCTGAGCCCGTCGCGAGCGCGCTCGCCCGAGTCACCGGGACTCACAGGACCACGGCTGTCGACCGGCCCGTCGAGGTCTCCCATCTGAGCGGACCAGGCCGCACTGAACCCGGCGTCTCGGACCGAAGCGCGGGCCTCCACCGGGAGCAGGGCACGCGCAACCCGCGCATCGATCGGGGCGTGCCCGGCCGCAGCGGATCGGATCGCGGCGACGACGTCGTTCGGCTCGCTGTCCTTGAGCAGGTACCCGACAGCTCCAGCCCTCAAGGCCGAGTCCACCCGCTCGCGCTCGGCGAACGACGTCAGCACGACCACGGGCGCGCTCGAGCCCGCCGCTCGAAGCCGCCGGATCGCCTCGACGCCGTCCACGCCCGGCATCGACAGGTCCATGACGACGACGTCCGGCTGCACGCGCGCCACGACCTCGACCGCCTCGGCACCGTCGCCCGCCTCGCCGACGACGGTGATGCCCTCGACCGACTCGATGATGGAGCACAGCCCGGCACGCACCAGCCGGTGGTCGTCGACGATGACGACGGAGGTCACCGCCCCACCCCCGTCCTCAGCTCCAGCCGCCACGTCGTCCCCTCCCCCGGTGCGGACCACACTGAGAGCACGCCGCCGATGTCTGCGGCGAGGTCGGTGAGGACTCGGATCCCGAAGTGTCCCTCGCGGCGGACCACATCGTCGAGGTCGAAGCCGACCCCGTCGTCGGCGACGACCAGGGTGGTGGCCCGCTCACCCGGCCGGGCGGCATACGTCGGCGCGTCGCGCAGCGAGAGCGTGACGGATCGCGCGCTGGCGTGGCGGACCACGTTGCGCAGGCACTCGCGTGCCACTCGGTGGACGACCTGCTGTTCAGCTCCGGAGAGCTGCCCGGCCAATTCCGGGTCGATGGTCGTGGTGACCGCGACACCGCGGCTCGTGAGTGGCCGCGCCAGGTCACCCAGCGCGGCCGCCAGCCCGGCGTCGGCGATGCGGGCCGGGTAGAGGTCTACGAGCAGCGAGCGCAGGCTTGCGATGCTCGACCGCACGGTCATGGCAGCGTCGTCGATGCGGTCGGCGAGCGCGTGGTCGCCCCGCCGGCGCGTCGCAGCACCGACGCCGCTCACCGCGAGCGAGCTCGCGACGAGGTCCTGGACCGGCCCGTCGTGCAGGTCGGCGGCGATCCGGCGACGCTCCGAGTCCGACGCGGCGACGGCTCGCTGGAGAAGGTCCTCCCGTTGGCTGCGGGCGGCCTCCAGCCGGTCGAGCAGCCGCCAGATCACCGGAGCCAGGAGCACGACGAGCAGCAGCAGGGCGCTGGTGAGCAGCCCGGCGAGCCCGCGCCAGAGGTCGAACGCGCGCGCCTGCACGGGCGCGTAGTCGCCGTAGACCTCGAAAAGGAGCTCGGTGCCGGACGGCGTCCACACGGGGCGGTAGACCTCGAGCAGCTTGCCGCCGTAGCGCTCGAACTCGTTCTCGCTGCGGTCGAGGTCCGACACCTCTGCGGCCGTGCGCGGGTCCGCGAGCGCCTCACGTTGTTCGGTGCCGAGGGGGAACTGCTGCCCGACCAGCCGCTGCTCGTCGGCGTAGACGATCGTCCCGTCGGGCCGCCACAGCTTGACGCGCACGATCCCGGCGGGCAGGACGTTGGCGCGCACGATGCGGTCGAGGTTCGCGTATGCCGTCTCGTCGCCTGTGAGGAGCCCGTCCGTCAGCGCGGGCTGGACGACACTCAGTGCGAGCAGGTTGGTCGTCGTGGCGACGTCGTTCACCGCCTCCCGCTCGGCCAGTCGGCTGGCCGCGAAGGAGGTGCCGACGAGGATCGCGACCACGAGCGCGAGGGCGGTCAGGCCGAGGCGGACCAGGATCCCGCGACGACTGGGCAGCGGCGGGCTTGCCGTCGGTGCGGCGGTCCCGTCGGTCAGGACCCGGTACGTCGTCAGGTCGCTTGCACCGGATCCGCCTGGCGCCGTGGCTGGTTCGCCAGCTGGTGCACCCGCAGGGGTGCCGGTCGGAGGCCCGCTTGGCTCAGGTCGCGAGGGCACGACGACGGGCACCGGGACGGTGTCCGCGGTGCCCTCGGACCGTGGGCCGGTGTTCACGGGCGACTGTCGTCCGGGTGGGTGTCGTCGGAGCCGTGACCGCCCGAGCCGCTGGACCGTCCGGACGTCCCGGATCCGGATGACGACGTTCCCGATGCCCCCGAGGGCGAGCGCCCGCCGTGATCGTCGCCCGCCTCCGGGGCCTTGGCTGTGCGCAGCCCGCCATGGTCATCGCCGGGCTCCGGCGCGCGGGTCGTGCGCAGCCCGCCATGGTCGTCGCCAGGCTCGGGCGCGCGGGTCGTGCGCAGCCCGCCATGGTCGTCACCCGGCTCCGGCTCGCCGGAGCGCGAGGACTGGGGTGTGCTGGTTCCGTGGGTCGGTGACGGGTCGTCCAGCGGCACGAGCTGAGCAGATGCCGGGACCGGTGTGGGCACGCTGTGCGAGAACGTCGCGTTGCCGACGAGGCCGACGGATGCTGGTACGAGCGCGGCGGCCAGGGCCGCTCCGAGTGCGAGACGTCGCATGGTTCCCTCTCCCTTCCAGCTCAGCCTGCGTAGGTCACGGCGTCGCGGAGCGCGGCCGCGACCCGAATGTCTGTGGCGAGGACACTGGTGACGTCCTGGACGACGACGAGGTTGTCCGAGATGTTCACTCGGTCAGTGGCGTGGTGGGTCTGCATGTGAAACCTCCTGGGTCCTGCCGCCGGATGCCCGGCGGGCTGCGGTCTGGTGTGGTCTCACGGTGCGTCGACCGGGTGGGCAGACGCTATCGGGCATTGGTCCTAGTACCTCCGGTCGGGCACCGTACCTCCGGCGGTCACAGGTCCTTGGCCCACTCCCTCGACCAGCCGGCGACCCGGAATCCCAGCTGTCGGTTGATCGCGATCATGTGGGCGTTCGTATCCGCGTTCCAGGTGTGCACGCCCCGGACGGCAGGCTTCTCGCTCTGCAGCGCTCGCAGGTTGGCGACCTTCATGGCGAGCCCGAGGGCGTGGCCACGGTGCTCGCGCAGCACGAGCGTGTCGGTCTGGATCGCAAAGTCGGGCATGCTCGGACGGACGACGAGGTCAGTGAAGCCCACGAGATGGCCCGACGGGACATGCCGCGCCACCGACTCGACGGCCCAGATCGGGCTCGGCGTGTTCCACAGCCGCCTGACCCGGTCGGCATCCCAGTCCTCCTCGTCGAGGTCGATGTCGCCGGTGGGCGCGTCGGTGCTCATGCGCCGCGACAGCAGGGCACGGTCCTCGAGCCATTCCTCCGGGAGGCCGTCGACGGCTGTCTCGATGACGTATGCCGCCGGGTCGAGGTCCGGCGCGAACGTGGCCAGCCGCTTGTCGTCCAGCGGGAGAACGAGCCTCTGCCTGAGGTCGACCTGCGTGGTCCGGTAACCCCGCGCCAGCGCGAACTCCGTTGCCGCGTCGCCTGATTCGACCGGTGACTCGGTGTGGTCGTGGACCCGAGTGCACCCCTCGTCGCGAAGCACCTGCTCGCAGTGGGCGAGAAGCATCGAGCCCAGACCTCGACGCCGGTGGGCGGGGTCGACCGAGAGCCAGATGCCGCCGGTCTCGGCGTTCTCGCGCGTGTGCCGGACGGTCTGGGCCGCCGCGACCGGCATACGGTCGTCACCGTCGCCGAGCCAGATCCCGAACGACCTGCGGGCCTCGGCACGGCGTGGCGCGATGTCGAGGATCTCCTCGATCCCGATCTGCTGGGCGTCCTCGCCCCAGCTGTGACGGCTGGCGGTGTTGTGGACCGCAACCCAGGCCTCGCTGACCGGGTCGCCGGGCGCGAGGTCGATCTCCTCGACGTGCAGGCTCATGGCACACATCCTCGCGAAGCCGCGCGCGCACCAGCCACGCCTTTTCCCAGCCGGCACGTCGACGCAACACACCCGGCAACGGCATACCTCGGCGGTTGTTTCCGGCGGGATTTGCGTTTGCTCGGTATGTTCCCGGGCACCTACCCTCGGAACATGTTCCGCCAGCAGCAGACGACGACGCCGGATCCCTCCGGCGCATCGATGCTGCACTGAGCCTCACTGCTCACCCATCGCCCCGGAGTCGGCTCCCGGGCGATGCGGCCAGGGTCCGACGGGGCCCGACCACCTGGAGCCGACCATGGACCAACCCAATCCGGGCGACGACCTCGCCGATCTGCCCGACCATCGGGTCGTGAACCGCGACCTCGACGTCTTCGCCACCAACCCGCTCGCCGGGTCCGGCCTGCCGCTCTGGCTGCCTGCGGGTGCGGTGATCCGGTCCGAGCTGGAGCGCCTCGCCAAGGACCTCGCCGACCGCGACGGCTGCGTCGGCGTCTACTCGCCCGTCCTCGGCAAGCGTGCCTTGTTCGAGCGCTCGGGGCACTGGACCAAGTTCGCAGACGACATGTTCCCGACCATGCTGGTCGGTGACGACGAGCTCGTGCTGCGTCCCGCGAACTGTCCGCACCACGCCCTCATCTACGCCGCGCGCCGTCACTCGTACCGGGAGCTGCCATTGCGCCTCAACGAGCTGGCACCGATGTTCCGTGCCGAGCGCTCGGGCGTCGTCTCGGGACTGACCCGGGTGCGCCAGATCAGCCTCGACGACACCCACGTGTTCTGCCGGCCCGACCAGGCCGGTGACGAGGCGGCCCGCGGGCTGCGCACCGCGCTGGAGGCGCAGCGCATCCTCGGCCTGCCTGTGGACCACGTGCGGCTGTCGATGCGAGACGACTCCGACGCGTGGCTCGGCACCCGCGAGCAGTGGGCCCAGGCTGAGGCCGCGCTGCGCGAGTCGGGTCGCGCGATCCTCGAGGCTGATGGGCTGCCACTCGTCGAGGCACCCGGCGAGGCTGCCTTCTACGGCCCGAAGTTCGATCTGCAGGTCTACGACTCCCGAGGGCGCGAGGAGACCATCGCGACCGTCCAGATCGACTTCAACCAGCCCGAGAGCTTCGACCTGAGCTACCACGGCGAGGACGGCGAGCAGCACCGTGTCGTCATGATCCACCGCGGCACCGTCGGGTCGATGGAGCGCGTGGTCGCTGCGCTCCTCGAGCGCTACGACGGGCGTATGCCGCTCTGGCTGGCTCCCGTCCAGGTGGCCGTCCTCCCGGTGTCAGCGGAACAGGACGAGGCCGCTCGGTCGCTGGTCGAGGTGATGCGCGGCCATGGCGTCCGGGTCGAGCTGGTCTGCGACGACTCCCTCGGGGCGCGCGTCCGGGAGGCCCGTCGGCGCCGCGTCGCGCTCGTTGCCGTGATCGGAGAGAGGGAGGCGGCGGAGGGCAGCGTGCAGGTCACCGACGTCGCCGCCGGCTTCCGCGGCGTGCTCCCGGCGGCCCGGCTCGTGGACCGGGTCCTCGACGCCCGAGCCCAGCGGCGCCGGCTGGTCACCTGGGACGCCTGACCGCCCTCCCCCTACGGCCCCCTCTCAGGCAACACACCCGGAAACCTGCAGCTCCGCATAGTTGCAACTAGGGCGAGCTGACGACTTCCGGGTGTGTTGCGGAACCGGAGCGGGACCTTGGGACACGGCGGGGCCGGACCCGGGGACGGGCCGGGCGGCATACGGGGGTGGGGTGCGGCGTTACACAGACGCAAGGACGGCTACGAGCAAGGATGTGACACTGGAATGGTGTTCGGATTCGGCAGGAAGACCACGATGCCCACCCGCGACGAGGCGCTGCGCGGACGCGACGAGAGGCCGTTCGCCGTGAACCCGACGCACGTCGTCCTCGGCACCCCCATCGACGGGCCCTGGCCCGACGGTTCCGAGGTGATCTACGTGGCGATGGGCTGCTTCTGGGGTGTCGAGCGGATCTTCTGGCGGCAGCCCGGGGTGATCGCGACGGCGGTCGGCTACATGGGCGGCTTCACCCAGAACCCCACCTACGAGGAGACCTGCACCGGCCTCACCGGCCACGCCGAGACGGTCCGCGTCGTCTACGACCCCACGAAGACGTCGCCCGAGATGCTGCTCAAGGCGTTCTGGGAGAACCACGACCCGACGACGGCCAACCGGCAGGGCAACGACATCGGCACGGCATACCGCTCGGCGATCTACTGGACGACGCCTGGGCAGGAGGCCGCGGCGCTGGCCACCCGCGACGCCTTCCAGGAGGTGCTCCACGACAACGGCTACGGCGAGATCACCACGGAGATCCGCTCGGCCAAGGACGCCGGGCCCTTCTACCTCGCCGAGGACTACCACCAGGGGTACCTCCACAAGAACCCCGGCGGCTACTGCAACCACGGCCCCAACGGCATGACCTGCCCGGTCGGCATCGTCCGCCAGGACCAGCTGCCCGCCCAGCAGGAGATCGCGCCGCCGGTGCAGTGACGGCGCCCGCCGCCCACACCTAGGACGTATGCCGCCCGGCCGGCCGGGCGGCATACGTCTGCCTGGGCTCGTGGCACCCAGGTCGCTAGGCGCAACACACCGAGCAGTCGCACTCTCGTGGCGGTTACAACCGTCGGAGCTGCCGACTGCTCGGTGTTTGCTTCAGGGGCTCAGTTCTGGCAGGCCACCAGTTCGAAGTGGCCCGGCGTGGTCGGGTAGGCCGAGCCGGAGCCGTGCGCGTTGTTGTCGGACGGGTAGACGAACGCCAGCTCGCGGAACGCCGAGGTCCCGGAGGTGTTGACGTCCGAGGACGTCTGGCCGGCTCCCGTTGCCCAGGCGAGCTGGGTCAGGAAGGCCTGCATGTCCGGCGAATGCTGACGCACGTCGTTGAAGCCGCCATAGGCCGCGTTGCAGTGCGTGTACAGGTTGTACGCGCCGTTCCAGTCGATGAGCCGGTCGCCCGCGTTCGGTCCGTTGGCCGCCACGTCGCCCTGCATGACGTCGCGGTCCCAGCCACCGTAGATCCAGTCGATGCCCTGGTGGTGGTTGTTGTTGGCCTGGTCCGCGTCGTTCGTGTCGGTCATCTCGAACCACAAGCACGGGTCGACCGTCACCGGGTTCTTCTTGTCGCTCGAGGTCACCGGCCAGTCGGCGAGCGTGCACCCGCTGCCCGGGGTGTAGGTGCCCCGCGGCCGCAGGTCGAGCAGGTCGGAGCCGCTGACATCCTGCTTGCTGACGTCGGACTCGCCTACACCGCCGAAGATGTGGTCGACGAACCGGTCGCCGGTCCCACGCGCCGCCGGGTCGAACGTGCCGTTGGTCTGGCAGTCCGGCGTCGCCGCGTCGAGCACCGGGTCGCACCCGAGCCCGCCCCAGAGGACGTCCTCGCCGTCGTCGCCGTAGACGTCGTCGCCACCACTGTCGCCGTTGGCGACGTCGTCGCCGAAGCCGGCGTGGATGTTGTCGGCGTCGGTACCGCCGCGGATGAGGTCACGACCGCCCTCGTTGAGGCCGGGGTGCGGCATGGCCGCGTCGCTCGGGCCACCGATCCACTGGTCGCCGTCGACGTCGTGGAGCAGGTCGACCCGACGGTCGTAGGCCCCGCGCTCGAACCCGACGAACGTCTCCTTCGGCGGGTTGTTCAGCACGTCCGTGAACTGCGCCGGGGTGTCGTTCGGGCTGAGGAACTCGTTCACGACCCCGCCCCGGTCGCCGAGGATCGCGTCGCGCCCGGCGTCGCCGTTGATCCGGTCGTTCCCGAGCTCGCCGAACAGGTCGTCGTCGCCCGCGCCGCCGGAGATCCGGTCATTGCCGTCCTGACCCCAGACGCCGTCGTTGCCTGCGTCGCCCCAGAGCACGTCGTCACCGAACGCGCCGGTCACCTCACACGTCGTCTGCGCGTTCGTGCAGAATCGCGTGCTCGGTCCCGGCAGCGCCGGGTCGTGCGTGCGGGACGTCGTGGCGTCGGCCGGCACTGCCCCGTCGGGGTACCGGTCGGCATACACCTTCTCGGACTGCGAGCCGGGAGTGCCGGTCAGGGTCCGCAGCAGCGAGCCGTTGTCGCCGAGCACGACGTCGTCGGCGCCGTTGCCCTCGATGTAGTCGCCGCTGTCGCGGAACGCCGGGGTCGTCGTGCCGCCGATGAGGTCGTCCTGGCCGTCGGCGCTGCCCGGTCCGACCAGCAGGGACTGTCCGCTCGCGGTGCCCGGCCAGGTGGCCGAGACGGTCAGCCTGGGCGTGTTGTGGGCCGAGGGGTCCCCGAGACCGAGGTCGCCGAAGATCGAGTCGACGCCTCCGTTGCCTTCGATGTAGTCGGCCCCGCCGTCACCGGTGATCGTGTCGTTGCCGTCCTGGCCCTCCAGCACGTCGACCCCGTCGCCACCCGAGATCATGTCGAACCCGTAGCGCTGGGCGTCCGGGGTGCTGAGGAAGCCGTTGCCGGCGCTGCGGTCCCAGGGCTGGATGACGCGCGGCGTCATCGCCGTGCCCGGCGTGCTGCCGAGTCGCACCGTCACCGACGTCGGTGCCTGGCCGGCGCCCGGCCGGAGGATCTGGCCGTTGTCGCCGAGAGCGACGTCGTCGCCCGGGCCGCCGAACACCGCGTCGTCGGAGTCCGGCTGGCCTGCCGTGCTCGCCCCTGACCCGCCCGACGGCGTCGAGCTGCCACCGACGAGGTCGTCCGCACCCGCGTCGCCCTCGATCCAGTCGGTGCCCTGGTCGCCCTCGGCGTAGTCGTCGCCGGCGTCTCCCTTGATCCGGTCGTTGCCGCTCTGCCCGTAGGCGACGTCCTGGTCGTCGCCGCCGAAGATCTGGTCGGCGCCGAAGGTGCCGGCCGATGACGTGCCGAGGTCGAGCAGCACGACCTTGTGGTTCGAGGCGAACCCGCGGTTGCGGGTCACCGGCGTGGTGTCCGCGTCGCTGACCGGTGAGGTCAGGATGGCGTTGTCGCCCGTGATGAGGTCGGCGCCGCCGTCCCCGTAGAGCAGGTCGCCCGTGTCGGGCCTGCCAACCCCCGGCGTCGCCTGCTGGAACGACCCACCGACGATCTCGTCCTCCCCCGCGTCGCCGTGGACGACGTCGGAGTCGTTGTTGCCCTCGAGATGGTCGGCGTCGTTGCCTCCGTTGACGTGATCGCCACCGAGGCCGCCGTATGCCGTGTCGGTGCCGTCGCCGCCGAAGATCAGGTCGCCGCGGCCTGCGTCCGGCTTGGAGCCGTCGAGGTCGAGCGGGATCGCTGGGGCATCGGCGGACGTGGTGGGGTCGTCCACCGTGCCGTTGTCGCCGATGAGGATGTCGCTGCCGGCGTCGCCGTAGAGCTGGTCGCCGGCGTCGAGGGCGTCCTTGTCGGTGCGGCCGGCCGCCCGGGTGCCGCCGTAGACGACGTCGTTGCCGGGTCCGCCGCTCTCCCAGTCGGCCCCGTTGTTGCCCTCGACGACATCCTCGCCGTCCTGGCCGTACAGGTGGTCGTCGTCGGCGTTGCCGAACACGTAGTCAGCGCCGGCGTCGCCGTATCCGCGGTCGTTGCCTGAGCCACCCCAGACGTCGTCGCCGCCGTCGCCGCCGAAGAGGACGTCGTTGCCCTCCTGACCGCAGACGAGGTCTCCCGATCCGGCCGCGAGGACGCGGTCGTCCGCGCCACCCGCAGAGATCGTGTCGACCCCGGCGCCACCGAGGATGAGGTCGTTGCCGTCGCCGCCGGCACCCGTGGTGCCCTCGGGAACGGGGTCGGACATCACTGGCGAGCCCGCGCGGCAGGTCTCGTCGTCCGCGGCCCCGACGGTCGCGGCATCACGGAGCGTGTCGCCGAAGACCGTCGACGGGCCGTCGCCGCCGATGATGTGGTCGTTGCCCTTGCCTCCGACGAGCGTCTTGCTCGACGGCGGCGTGCCCTCTGGCGGCAGCGGCAGGTGCTCCACGCTCCGGGTCAGGCCGAACGAGACGCCCTCGATCGTGTCCTGCTGGGAGCCGAGCGACCCGACCTTGCTGGGCTCGGCGATGACGTAGTCGTCGCCCGGTCCGCCGAAGATGGCGTCCGTGCCGTAGCCGCCGACCAGCGCGTCGCTGTCGCCTCCGCCGAGGATCCTGGCGTGCTCGGACTTCGCCGAGTGGCTGGTGACGACGTCCTCGGACGCACTGCCGTAGACCTCGTCGTTGCCCGAGCCGGTCTCGATGATGTTCGGGACGGCCTTGCCGGAGACCTGGGTCAGGGTGTCGGGCTCGCCGGCCTCGTCGACGCCGAAGGTGTGCTCCGTGGAGGCGAAGATGACGTCCTTGGCCGCGCCACCGGAGATGGTGTCGCTGCCGTCGGCACCGATGAGCGTGTTGCCTTTGGACTTGACGCTGCCGTCCGGCTTGTCGGTCGCGACGCCGATCTTGTCGTCGCCCGGGCCGCCGTTCACCCGGTTGTGGCCGAGGCCGACGCTGATCACGTCGCCGCCCGTGCCGGCCTGAGGCTCGGCGGTCGTCGGGTCGTGGTCCGCAAGGCTGTTCCAGTTGATGAGGCCGGTCAGCTTCACGGTGGTGAGCTTCCAGTTGGCCGCGTCGACATCGTTCAGCGTCACATCGGTGGGACCGAGATCCGTCCCGCCGAGGGTCCCGTCGCCGGACACGAAGTCGTCACCGGCGCCGGTCGTGATGGTGTCGGCCCCGTCGCCGCCGGCGACGCGCGCCACGGTGGAGGCCGTGTCGGCGGTGACGATCCGGTCGTCGCCCTGGCCGCCGTCGACCCAGGAGTTGCCGGTTCCGGTGGATATCTGGTCGGCCGCCTTGCTGCCCATCACGATGGCGTCCTTGTCGAAGAGCGACATGTCAGCCTGGACCGTCTGGGAGCTGACGTCCGAGTCCTTCTTGCCGTCACCGACGAAGCTGACGATGAGCGGGGTCGAGGACTGGCGCCCGTCGACGACGACGCGCTTGAGGTTCGGGTTGAGGTAGACGCGCGTATCTCCGAGCATCTGCACCGAGAAGCCGTCGAAGTCCGGATTGGTGCCGGCGTCGTCGACATCCTTCTTCTGCGCGAAGTGCAGAGAGGTGACCTTGACCGTGTCGGCCTTGGTCGCGCCCGTGTTGCCCCAGGGCGCGCCGCGCGCACCGTCGGTGCCGAACGTGCCCGCGAACACGTACAAGGTGTCACTGTCCGTGCCGCCGAGACGTGGCGGAGGTGGCTCGCAGTCCGGCTGCGCGGTGAAGTCGAGCAGGGTGATATCGGCCAGCGTGAAGCTGAACGACACGCTGAACGGTGAGAACCCGAGCGTGATGTACACACGCAGGAACAGGCTCAGCCGTCCGGTCGTGGTGAACAGACACAGCGGGTTGTTGATCGCCGCTTTGAGGAACTCGCTGACGCGGAACTTGCCGTCGTTGTTGGGGTCGTTCCAGTGGAAGCCGATCGTCAGGTGCAACCCGCCTTCGATGCCGACCGTGATGACCAGCGCCGTGACCGCGGCCCCGGCGGCGATCTCGCCGTCGAGCTGGACCACCGGCACCGGCTTGCCGTCGGCGTCGGTCGTCTTGAAGTACAGGCCGTCGAGCAGCTTGATCGGGTCGACGGACTGCTTCTCCTTGGCCGCTTCGATGGCGTACCGGATGCCCTGCGTGTCGAGCCCTGCCATGAACCGCAGGGTCACCGACGCCGAGCCGGCCAGCGTCACCATGACCGGCGGCGGGGCGTAGACCGGCCCGAAGGCCTGACGCCACGTGAAGCCGAGAGTCAGCGGGCCGCTGTCGAACTCGACGAGCGGCACGTCGCTACCCATGAGGATGCTGAAGGCAGACGCCGGGTTGTCGAGGATCGGGAACGTGAAGCCGGACTTGTTGGCGGACCCCTGGCCATCCGCCTTCGTGTTGAAGACGGTGCCCTTGCCGCCCTTGCCGTTGAGCGTGGTCTTGAGGTCATCACCGGTCACGGGCGTGCCGGTCGGCTTGACGAGCCGGTCCGCGCTCGTCGGCGAGACGGTGGTGGTGAGCGCGTCGGCGCCCGGAACGTTGAACGCACCGATGGGGATGAGGCACGACGTCGTGCAGTCGGGCATGTGGTTGACCAGGGTCACGAGCGCGGTGATCTTGTCGACCATCTCGAGACTGGGGCCTCCGGCGAGGGTGTTGAAGGTCTTCGCCAGGGTGATCAGACTGACGTCCCCTCCACCGGCCAGCTTGCTCAGGTCGGACAGCACGGGGATCGGCGCGTAGAGCGTGTCGATGACCGGCTGGATCGGGCCGGTGACGTCCTTGATCTTGTTGAGCACCGGACCGAGCAGGTTCGAGAAGAAGCCGCCGGCGTCGATCTGGACGTCCTTGAAGTCGATCGTCGGCACCCCGATGGCGTCGAGGGCCTTGTTGTCGAACTTCCAGTCGAGGACAAAGTTGGCCTGGACCCCCGGGAGCACCGAGTCGACCGAGGCCTTGATCAGCCAGTCAGCGTGGATCTTCGCGGTGACCGAGATGCCGAAGAGCGACCCGACGTCCCCGTTGCCCATGTCGTCGATCGTCAGGATCGAGTTCGCGGTCTCCGGGTTGTCCCGCGACTTGAGGTCGACCGTGAACGCGCCGGCGAAGAGCGGGTCGGTGCCGTTCTTGTCGACGTCGATGTTGAGGAAGGCGAGCTGGGCCTTCATCGTCGCCGGCATGTCGAACCGGGCGCCGACGCCGAACTCCGGAGCGGCGTTGCCGTTCTGCCACGCGTCGTGCGTGTAGATGAAGAAGCCCTTCGTCTTGCTGATGCCCGCCTTCACATGCAGCTGCAGGCCGAGCCCGTAGGTGATGGCGTCGTCCGGCCCGGCGCGCAGCGCGAGTCCGGGGATGCCGATGTCGAGCGGGATCTTCTTGCCGTCGCCGAGGCAGCCGGAGCCGGGAACGCAGCCTTGGGTCTCGTCGACCTGCCCGGCGAGGATCTCGAAGGTGATGTTCACGCCCTCGACGTTGTTCGCGGGGCAGTCGATGAGCTGCGGCTTGGTGTTGACCTCGTTGTATGCCGTCCCGGGATCGTTACTGGCATCCGTGTAGGTCTGCGTGGCGCCGCTCGCGGCGTCGATCGTCGCGACGAGGTTGAAGTCGGCGCCGACCTTGCGCAGGATCTTGTACTTCGTCGCACCGGCGACGGAGCTCCAGTCCAGCTTGATCGAGTTGCCGCCGCCGAGCGTGGTCCACGTCGTCGTGGTGCTGGCGGACCCGGACGGGATCGTGTCCCCGTCGGTGCCCTGGCCGCTGCCCTGGCTGGCGACGACCTTGTACTCCCAGGTCGTCGAGCCTGCGCCCGACGGTGTGGGCGTCAGGGTCGGCGCGGCCGCGGGCTCCAGGTTGGCGGAGCATTCGTAGTTGACGACGAGGTTGGCGTCGTCGAGCCCGGCCGCGGCGATGGCGTCCTTGAGCTTGTCGTTGACGTACTGGCGGGCCTCCTTCGGGCTCGCCGGCACGTTGCCGAGGGCCTTCTTGATCTCGTCGCGCAGCTTGCCGATCGCGTCGGCGCCCTGCTGGAGGTCCTTGCCGACGAACGGCAGCTTGCCGTCGAACGTGGCTAGGCGCATGGCCTGCTCGATCTTGGCGAGGTAGCCGTCGAGACCCGGGCCGATCTGGGTGAAGTCGGCTATCGCGTTCTGCAGGGCGGCCGCGAGGCCGGACGGCGCCTCGAGCTTGGGCACGTTGTCGACGGGCACGTTTCCGGTCAGGTTGGTCAGGTCGGAAACGCTGGTGGAGTTGGGGATTCGGAGAGCAGCCGTCCCGAGGGAGGTTGGGTTGCCACCTGCCACAACGGCATACAGGGGTATGGTGCCGCAGACCATGAGCTTGGTCGTAAGGCCCTCACCGCAGTCCACGGGGTTGTTGCTGGCGTTGAACTTGACCCCGAGGCCGGACAGGAAGTCGCTGAACTTCACGGGCGTGTCGGCTGGCGGGTTGCCGGCGCCCGCCAGCTCCAGGCTGAGGTCCGCCTTGACCTGTGCCTGTGTGTTCGGCGCACCGCCGGGCAGGCCGGCGGAGACCGTCAGCGGGCCGAGCGTGCCTGCGGCGTTGCCGTTGAACTCGGCGTGGGCGCCGATGCTGATCTTCGAGTCCGCCAGCACCTTGAGGCTGTCCGCGTCGCTCGGGCCCGCGCCGGGGGCGAGGGGCACGACGAGACCGACGTTGACGCCGCCGCTCACCGAGACGGTGCCCTTGCCCGAGGTCGACGCGGATGCGAGGGCAGGCACGCCGTCGAGCTGGAGCCGGATCGGCGAGCTCGTCTGGTAGCCGCGTGCCCATGCGAGGTCCAGGACGATGCTCGGCGTCCCGTTGTCGTCGAGGTACCGGAACTTCAGTGCACCGGACCCCAGCCGGTCGTTGAGGAACTTCACGAGGTCCTGCATGTTCTGCGGCGGGTGCACCGACATCGCGTCGATCGCGTCGTCGAGCGGCGAGCGGAAGCTGTATGCCGCACCCTCAGCGGGCTTGTTCGTCCACTTCTGCGTCAGGGTGACCTGGTGCGCCCCGTCGGTGTGGTCGACGACCGCGACCTGCGTGCCGACGATGATCGAGCGGCCGGCGAACGTCGTCGGGAAGGTGCGGGTGCTGTCGGTCAGCGTGGTGTCGGTGTAGTGGACATCCGCCCCGTCTCCGGACACGTCGCGCCGCATCAGGTCGCGCAGCGAGACGCCCGTGCCCGGGATCTCCGTGCTGTAGATACCGCTCGGGCCGCCGGGCTGCGCGTCCGCGAGCTGGGCGGCGAGCGTCTGGAGCGTCTTGAGGACGATCGCGAACAGCTCGGCCTGGGAGCCGGGCTTGAAGTCGAGGGCGAAGATCTTGTCGAGACCAGCGAGGTTGAACTGCGGGCCGTCGGGCCCCGAGGTCTTGGTCAGGTCGTTCCACGTGGCCGACGTCGTGATGCTCGAGCCGCCGGGCAGGAAGGTGTCGGCCTCCGGGATCGACACGGTGAGGTCGGCGAAGGCGCGGACATTGACGTCGACGTCGAGCAGGTCACTGGCTTGGCTGGGTCCGGTCGGCGTCGAGGTCACGAGCCGGGAGAACAGATCGCGCAGGCGCAGGTCGTGCTGCGCGTCGCCGGTCTGCTTGAGCCCGATCGAGAGCATGTGGCCGGTGCCGGCCGTTGAGCAGTTCGCCGGGGCGCTGCTGTTGCAGGCCTTGAGGTTGCCTACCAGGTGGACCTGGAAGAAGCCCGCGTTGGCGGTGAAGTCGACCTTCGTCTCGATCGGGAAGTCGGCCGAGATGAGCGGGTCACCGGTGTGGATCATGACGCGGTCAGGGCCGAGGGGCAGCGAGGCGACGTTGGTCTTGAACGCGCCGTTGGTCTGGGTGAACGGGCACGCCTGCTGGTTGCCCTCGAACCCGATGCAGCCGGTCCCCGTCTTCGGGTCCTGCAGGTCCAGGACGAGGGTCAGGTTCGCGGTGAAGGACGGCGTGACCTTGGCGAAGGTCTGGGCGGAGTTCGCCTTGAGGATGCCTCGCCGCGGCGTGGTCCCACCACCGGGTTGGTCGCTGAAGCTGTCGCCGAACGCCACCGCGCCGAGCTGCGCCTCTGGGCCGACGATGACGAACGGCGTCGAGTCCGACGGCTTGCCACCGATCCAGTTGCCGGACAGCGTGAGGGAGGTCGCGGTGTTCGACGCGATCTCACCGGCGGACGTGCCTGCGACGACTCGCATTCCGGCGAACTGGTTCGCGGTCCACGTCGTGCCGTCGCTGATCGAAAGGCCGTCGTCGGCATACGTCGCCCCTGGCTTGGAGACCTTGGCGCTGCCCGCGTCCATGGCCACCGGCGACCCGGGGGGCGTCTTGGACATCATGAGGTGGAACGAGAGCTTGCTCGTCGCAGGGTCCCAGCTGAGGTTGTCGAGGTCGATGCCCGCCGCGGCCTTGAGCTTGCCGATGAGGTCCTGCAGCGAGGTGAAGGTCGGGTTGCCGACGGCGCTGGCGTCGAAGCCGGGCGGTGACGGCTGGTTCGGGTCGGGCGGCTGGATGACGTTCGCCTTGAGGAAGTCGACGAGGACCTGGTTGGCCCTGACCGCGTCGGACACGGTGCCGCGCATGAAGGGTAGGTCGAGGTTGCCGATGGAGTCGGTGCCCGGACCCGCGCCGTCGGCGTCGAACTTCGACTTCTGGATGCCCGTCAGAGCTGTCGCGACCTGAGCGAGACCGTCGGCGAGGTCACGCAGGCTCATGTTCTGGAACTTGCCCACCAGGGAGGCCAGCGTGGGCGCCGAGATCGTGGGGGTGCCCACAGCGATGTTGGGCCAGGAGATCGTCACGTCCGCGGCGACGTTGCTCGGGAACGTCACGCCCGCAAGGCTGCTCGTGTCGGCGGCGATGCTCAGGGTGCCGCTGACCGACCCGGGGGTGCCGGGGTCGGTCGGCGAGCCGTCCGGGTCGAGCCCGGCGGAGACGAGCCCCTGGAGGGACCCTGCGGCTGCGAGCTCGCCGTCACCGGTGCCTGCCGCGTCGAAGGCGAGGACGCCGTCGTTGTTCGGGTCGTTGATCTTGGCGAAGGCGTGCGCCTTCACGGAGAAGTCGCTGCTGCTCAGCGTGACACCAAGGATGCCGACGGATGCCTTCGCGGACGCCGACAGGGAGGCGGTGATGTCGACGTCGACACGCGGGGCGTGCGGGGCGTCGCTGGCGAGGTAGACCCGGTTGTCGGTGGTGCCGGTCCAGACGACCCAGAGCGAGACGGTCGCCTCGATCGTTGCCGTGACGCCTGTCGGTGCAGCCAGCTCGACCTTGGGGCTGTCGTTGCTGACCGCGAGGGCCTGGTTCGAGACCGTGCGCTTCACGACGAGGTTGACGTGGACCCGCTTGCCGGCGTTGAGGTCCTCGACGCTGATGTTCAGCGTGCCGGTGCGACCGCCCGGCATGGCGACGGTCTTGTCCGTCGTGGCGAGATCGGCCCAGGTGTCGAGGCCGGTGACCGGGCCGGCGATCCCTTCCTTGATGACGTCGTCGAGACCGGCGAGGCCACCAGGGCTCGCCGATACGAACGGGATCGGCTGACCGAGCTTGCCGATCGCGGCCAGCCCGGACGACCATGCCGCCAGGTTGCTCGTGCCGCCGGCTCCTCCGAGCAGCGCGACGACCTTGTCAACGCCGGGATCGGGAGTCGCGGCCTGCGCCGGCGCCGCGAACCCGAAGGCTCCCGTGGCGACCAGCACGGCTGCGACGAGGGCCCCGACTCCCCGACGGACGGCGTGACGAACTGCACGACGAACTGACCTGTGCGCCATGATCTCCCCCAGAAGGAACGGGGCTCGTCCGCCTGGCTGTGCGCGGGCTTGTCGGCGAGTCGCGCTCCTGCGCAGACAAAGGTAGTGACGGCGCAGTCACCGTGTCCTAAGAATCGGAAATCTCGGATATGCGTTCATCGGCAGATCACCATCAGCCGGCCGCTCTCGCGCATCGCTGCGAAGGACTTCGGCCTGAGGCCGACGACTCCGTCCCAACTCTGACGCCCCGGCTGGCAGGATTCCCTGCATGGCGAAGACTTTCCACATCAGCCGCGAGACGACGGTCGCGGCAACACCGGAGCGGGTGCACGCCCTGATCAACGACCTGCACGAGTGGCAGAAGTGGTCACCGTGGGAGGGTCTGGACCCCGCCATGGACCGCGCGTATGCCGGGCCGGACGCCGGCGTCGGGGCGACCTACGCGTGGAAGGGGAACCGTCAAGCCGGGGAGGGGCGGATGGAGATCACCGCGTCGGAGCCCCAGCACGTCGGCGTCGACCTGCTCTTCGCATCGCCGATGAAGGCACACAACCAGGTCGACTTCACGCTGACACCGACCGGCGACGGCACGCGTGTCGAGTGGGCGATGACCGGGCCGCAGAACGTCGTGATGCGGATGATGAGCAAGTTCTGGTCGATGGAGAAGCTGATCGGCCCCGACTTCGAGAAGGGCCTGGCCCAGCTGAAGCGCGCCGCCGAGACCCCTTGAGCCACCGGCGCGGTCGGCGTCGGCCCGAGCCGACCCGGTCCGACCTGGGCGCCGCCCGGCTAGAAGATCTGGACCCGTTCGGGCTCGGGGAGCCACATGCCGTCGTCCGCGGTCGTGCCGAAAGCGTCATGGAACTGGCTCACGTTGCGGACGGCATTCCCCCGGATGTCCTGCGGTGAGTGCGGGTCGATCGCGAGCAGCCGGATCGCCTCTGCCTCACGGGACTTGCCCCTCCACACCTGGGCCCAGCCGATGAAGAACCGCTGCGGGCCGGTGAAGCCGTCGATCTCGGCCATGCCGTCGAGCTCGCTCGCGATGCGGTAGGCCGAGTAGCCGATCTGCAGGCCTCCGAGGTCACCGATGTTCTCCCCGACCGTGAGCCCGCCGTTGACCTTGTGCGAGGCGTCGAGTCCGGCAGGGGTGTACGTACTGAACTGCTCGATGAGGCGCTGCGACAGACTGTCGAACCGCTCGCGGTCAGCCTCGGTCCACCAGTCGCGCAGCGTTCCGGTGCCGTCGTAGCGCGAGCCCTGGTCGTCGAAGCCATGACCGAGCTCGTGCCCGATCACGGCGCCGATGCCGCCATAGTTGACGGCGTCGTCGGCCTCGACGTCGAAGAACGGTGGCTGCAGGATCGCCGCCGGGAAGACGATCTCGTTCATCGACGGCATGTAGTACGCGTTGACCGTCTGCGGCAGCATGAACCACTCCGTGCGGTCGATCGGCTGCCCGATCTTGCCGAAATTGCGGTCGACCTCGAAAGCCGTTGCACGACAGACGTTTCCGATGAGATCTTTGGGGCTGATCTCGATCGACGAGTAGTCTCGCCAGCGATCCGGGTAGCCGATCTTGGGGGTGAACGCGTCGAGCTTGTCGATGGCCTGGTCGCGCGTCTCGGGTCCCATCCAGGCGAGCGAGCCGAACGACCGTCGGAAGGCCTCGACGAGGTTGGCCACGAGCTCCTGCATCCGCTCCTTGGCGGCCGGCGGGAACCACCGCTCGGCATAGAGCTGCCCGACCGCCTCGCCGACGCAGCCCTCGACGACGGCGACGCCGCGCTTCCACCGCTCCTTGTTCTCCGGCTGGCCCGACAGCGTCCGGCCGAAGAAGTCGAAGTCCTCGTCGACGAAGGCCTGGGGCAGCAGCGAGGCGAACTCGGACAGGACATGCCAGGTCAGCCAGGCCTGCCAGTCGGCGATGTCGGCCGACTCGACGGCCTCGCCGAGCGCCGTGACGAAGCTCGGCTGCCTCACCACCACCTTGGCGAACGTGCCGTCCGGGGAGTCCATCCCGGAAAGCCAAGCGTCCCAAGGAAACTGGGGCGCAAGCGCCTTTGCCTCGTCGTAGGTGTGCGCGTTATAGGTCTTGATCGCGTCGCGGTTGGTCACGTTGTCCCAGTGCGACGACGCGAGGCGCGTCTCCAGTGCCATGACCCGGTCGGCCTTGCCCTCGGCGTCCGGGATCCCGGCGAGCGCCAGCAGCCGGGCGACGTGCGCCACGTACGCAGTCCGGATGTCGGCGTACTTCTCCTCGCGGTAGAACGACTCGTCCGGCAGGCCGAGCCCGCCCTGCTCGAGATAGACGACGTAGTCCTCGGGAGACCGCTCGTCGGGGCTGACCCAGTGATGCAGCACCCCGCTGACCCCGCCGCGGGCCAGCCGCCCGAGAGCACCGCCGAGTGCATCCGCACTGGTAACGGTTGCGACCTCGGACAGCAGCGGCTCGAGCGGGGTGAGGCCGAGGTCCTCGATCCGGGCGGTGTCCATGAAGCTCGCGTAGAGGTCGCCGACCTGCCGGGCCGGTGAGCCCGCCGGCGAGTCCTGGGCGGCCGCGGCTTCCTCGATGAGGTCGCGAACACGCGACGTCGACTGCTCACGCAGGATGTCGAAGGTGCCGAACCGGGCGCGGTCATCCGGGATCTCGGTCGTGTCGAGCCACGTCCCGTTGACGAACCGGAAGAGGTCGTCCTGGGGACGCGTCGACCGGTCGAACGCTTCGAGGTTGATACCGGACTTCAGGACCACGGTGACTTCCCCTTCACTCAGACCGCCCGTGTGTCGGGCCCAGGAGGAGCCTAACCGCGCCGTATGCCGTCCGGCCTTCCCTGCCCCCTCTTCGTCGAGTGAGCGGCCCGTCCCACCCGTCACACGCAAAGCCGGCCCACGGCTGGGACTGGTGGGACGGGGCGCCCACTCGACCAGACAGGTCAGGCCGGGTTCTCAGGGGCGGCGCCGGGAGGGCCAGGCGCCGGGAGGGTCAGGCGCGAACGGACGCCAGCAGGCGCAAGCGACACGGGCGCCGCGCTTCTTCGTCGAGTGGCCGGCCCGTCCCACCCGTCACACGCGAACCCGGCCCACCGCTGGGACTGGTGGGACGGGGCGCCCGCTCGACCAGACAGGTCAGGCGGGTTCTGAGTGCGACACGGGCGCCGCGCTTCTTCGTCGAGTGGGCGGCCCGTCCCACCCGTCACACGCGAACCCGGCCCACGGCTGGGACTGGTGGGACGGGGCGCCCACTCGACCAGACAGGTCAGGCCGGGTTCTCAGGGGCGGCGCCGGGAGGGCNGGGTTCTCAGGGGCGGCGCCGGGAGGGCGCGCGCTAGGGCGCGACCCAGGCTGCAGGCCGCAAGCCGCGGGCTGGGCAGGCGAATGCCGCTGGGTCGGGTCCCGTCTTCCCGACCCAGCGGCATCCCGGCGCGGGCGCCGGCTCCATGGTTCAGCGGCGCATGCGGCCGGTGACGACGCCGACGAGCCCCACGATGAGCAGCATCCCGCCGAAGGCCCCGATCATCGGCGGGCCGACAAGGCGCAGGTTGACGTCGGTGTCGGTGAGGTTGGCCACCAGCACGTAGGCGGCGACGATCATGCTCAGCAGGCCGAGCATGATCGCGCCGGGGCGCGGACCGCGCCGCACGACGACGAGGGCAGGACGGGTCGGCTCCTGCGGTCCCGCCACGGGCGCCGGAGCGGAGGGCGGGGGCAGGTGCGGGAGTCCGCTGCCGGGAAGCGGGTCCGGCTCGGTGACGACATCGTCCGGCACCGGAGTGGCGGGCTCGACCCGGAAGGGCCGGGCGGCAGGCACCTCGCGCGTCGCGGTCGTGGGGATAGGCGACGTCGACTCGGCTGCGACCCGTGACGGCACCGAGCTCGAGGCCGGGCTCGCGGGCGACGTCGGGGCGGACATCTCGGGCCAGCCGAGCTGCGAAGAGAGGCTGGTCGCGCCCACTGGCGCAGCTGGGTCCGGCGTCGGCTCGGCCGTGGGGTCGCTGAACTCCGGCGAGTCGTCGCCAGGGCGGATCTCGTTGTCACTCATGTCAGTTGTCTCCAGTGCGGGAGTCGAGGCTTCGGAGGTCGACTCGACGTCGTTGGTGTCTGTGGTGTCCTGGCGGTCGCGTGCGCGCTCGGGATCGGTCCCTGGCCTGCTCATGACGCGCTCGCCGTGCTGATCTGGATCGAACCGAGGCCGACCTCAGCGTCGACCACGAGGTCGGTGGGCTGGTTCGCGGCGCCGTAGCTGACGGTCTGCTCCCAGTGCACGCCGTCCGTCGTGTACTCGTTGGTGCCGGTCTTCCGCATCCCGGTTTCGATGCTCGGTGCGTTGCTGTCGGTCGCGACGACCTCACCCGCGCGTCCCTTGGAGTTGACGACGACGTGCATGTCCTTCGGGACGACGATGTCGAGCTCGCCCAGGCCGACCGTGGCCTTGACGGTGTCGGTCTCAGGGGTTGTGGCCAGCTCGGACTTGGTCAGCTTGCTCAGGTCGAGCTGGAGGTTGCCCATGGTGACCTGGTAGTCCGTCAGCTGCGAGGCGGAGGTCGGGGCGTAGTCGCGCTCACCGATCTGCCACGGCTGGGTCAGACCCACCGGCGCCGCGGACGCGAAGACCGCGCCGAAGATGCCGAGCCATGCGAACAGGGCCAGGCCGCCGGACCGCCGGCCGGCCATGCCGGCCACGAGGATGCCGAGCCCGAGGACGCCGAGCCCTGCGGCGATGCCGATCGCGATCGGGTTGCCGAGCCAGTCCCCGGCCTTGGCGAGCTGCGTGAACAGGGCGCCGGTGAGGACTGCAGCACCGAGTACGAGCATTCCGGCGGCGAAGCCGATCGAGCGGACGTGCTCGCGGGGGGCGCGAACGGGCGCCGGCTTCGTCCAGGCCGGCCCGGTCGAAGGGGTCGCCGTGCGCTGCCCGGTCATCGCCGCGCCGGCGTTGGCGGCGGCGTTGCCCGTCGAGCCCGTGCCTGTGGACGACCCGGTGCTGCCGGCGTCACTCGAACCCGTGGCCGAGCCGGTCGAGCCGGTCGAGCCGGTCGATCCGCTCCGGCCCTGAGCACCCTCGCTCCATGGCCAGCCGATGAGGTCGCGACCACGGTCGGTGCGGGTGAGGAAGTACCACGAGAGCACCGCGACGAGGATGAAGCCCCCGAACCGCAGGCCCTGCGTGTCGCCACCCCACCAGGGGCCTCCGCCGAGGACCGAGATCGCAGTGACGATGAGCAGGAAGATCGAGCTCCCCTCGCCGTGCTTGAGCGCGCGCTCGATGTGGATCTCGCCGCGCTCGTCCGGCATGAGCAGCCAGAGCGTCAGGTAGAGCGCCACACCCATCCCGAAGAAGATCGAGAAGAGGATGAAGCCCGCACGGACGATGAGCGGGTCGACACCCAGCCAACGGGCCAGGCCCGTCGACACCCCGGCGAACCACTTGCCGTCGGAGCTCCGCACGATCCCCGGACGACGGAGTGCCTCGTAGAAACCGTCCAGACCGTGCCCCTGCTGCGGAGGGGCGCCGTTGCTTTTCGTCATGTCACCAGAGTGTCCGTTCGGTCCGGCGGCAACCATGAGGGTCGACCCTGAACGGACCCTGACGCAACCCCCAAACCCGGCCCCGAGGGTCGCCGCCACCCCCTGAGGTGGGCGAGGATGGAAGCGTGCAGACGGCATACGAGCAGGGTGGAGGCGGGAGCGCGCCGGTCGGCCCGACGTGGCGGACGACGCCCAGGCCTCCCCTCGCGCGTCCACGGGACGGCCGCGTCATCGCCGGCGTCGCCGCCGGAGTGGCGGGGCACCTCGGCCTGCCGGTCGGCTGGGTGCGGATCGGGTTCGTGCTGACGAGCATCCCGTTCGGTGCGGGCCTCGTCGTCTACGTCTTCCTCTGGGCCACGATGCGCGAGGCGCTCGACGTCGACCCGGCCGTCGCGGCCGGCCCGGCCAGCTCGGCGACGACGGCACCTGGCGCCTACGCGGCCACCACCTCCGCACCCCGGCACCGGCTCGACCTCGCGGCGTTGCGCACGTGGCTGCGCAGCGGCAACCAGGCGGTCGTCATCACCCTCCTCGGAGTCGCGGCCCTCGCCGTCGCCGGCGCGCTCTGGCTCGGAAGCGTGGGCTTCAACGTCCACGCCGAGGTGATCCTGCCGATCGTCGCCATCGCCATCGGAGCGATCTTCTTCTGGTCGCAGCTGGACGAGACCGACGCCCTCGGCTCCCGGCGGCCGGTGCGCTGGATCTGGCTCCTGGTCGGGCTGAGCCTGACCATCCTCGGCCTCGTCGGGCTGCTCGTGCGTGGCACGAACCTCGCCGAGCTCGGGCAGGTGGCCGGCGCCGTGCTCGCCGCGCTGGTCGGCGTCACCGTGCTCTGCGCACCGTGGATCCTGCGGCTGTGGAGCAACCTGCGCGTCGAGCAGGCCGCCCGCATCCGGGCCACCGAGCGCGCCGACATCGCCGCGCACCTGCACGACTCGGTGCTGCAGACGCTCGCGCTCATCCAGCGCCAGAGCGGAGACGCCGCGACGGTGGCCCGGCTGGCCCGGGCTCAGGAGCGCCAGCTGCGCACCTACCTCTATGACGAGGACGCCCGCGCGGGCACCCTCGGAGCCGCACTGACCGCCGCGCTCGGTGAGGTCGAGGACCTCCACGGCGTGCCCGTCCAGCTCGTCGTCACCGGCGACCGCCCGATGGACGAGCACCTCGACGCGCTCGTCAAGGCGGTGCGTGAGGCGGCTTGGAACGCCGTACGCCACGGCGAACCACCCGTGAGCGCGTACGTCGAAGTAGGCCCGGACGTCGTGGAGGCGTTCGTCCGCGACCACGGCTCGGGCTTCGACCTCACGGATGTGCCGGACGACCGGGCGGGCGTCCGTGAGTCGATCATCGGGCGGATGGAACGCCACGGCGGGTCGGCCCGGATCCGACGGCGTCCAGACGGCACCGAGGTCGAGCTGCGGCTGCCCGTGTCCGAGCCGGCCCCTGTCTCGAACGGCAAGGACGCCAAGGACGCCAAGGACGCCAAGGACGCCGGCAAGGCCAACGGCGAGGGCAAGGGCCACGGCCGGGCGAACGGGAAGGCCAACGGCCACGTCACGAGCCCGGAGCCCACTGAAGGAGCCGGCGGCACCACAATGGGCGAGACGAACGGCCACGCCACGACACCGGCGAAGCAGAACGAGGAGCAGCCCACATGACCGAGCGGCGGACCATCCGCATCGTCATCGTCGACGACCACCACATGTTCCGCACCGGCGTCCGCGCCGAGCTGACCGCACTGGCGAGCTCGGCGGCATACCGCCTGGAGATCGTCGGCGAGGCCGGGGCCGTCGAGTCCGCGACGCAGGTCATCACCCAGGAGCAGCCTGACGTCGTGCTCCTCGACGTGCACCTCCCGGGCGGCGACGGACACGGCGGCGCCGACGTGATCCGCGCCTGCGCAGCAGTCCAGAACCCTGCGGGCACGCCGGTCCGCTTCCTGGCCCTGTCCGTGTCGGACGCGGCCGAGGACGTCATCGCCGTGATCCGCGCCGGGGCCCGGGGCTATGTGACGAAGACGATCAGTGCCGAGGAGCTGCTCACGGCCATCGGTCGCGTGGCCGATGGCGACGCCGTGTTCAGCCCGCGCCTGGCCGGGTTCGTCCTCGACGCGTTCGGCGCGGCGGCGGGAGAGGTGGCCGAGATCGACGAGGAGCTCGACCGGCTGTCGGCCCGTGAGCGCGAGGTGATGCGCCTCATCGCCCGCGGCTACCAGTACAAGGAAGTCGCGAAGGAGCTCTTCATCTCGGTGAAAACCGTTGAGACACACGTGAGCTCGGTGCTGCGCAAGCTGCAGCTCAGCTCGCGCCACGAGCTGACGGCCTGGGCGATGGGCCGCCGTCTGCTCTAGGCGTGCTCCGGCTAGGCGACGTCGCTGAGGATCACCGGCGTCTCAGCGCTCCGGCGTCGCTGACACCTGTCGACGTCAGTCGCCGCTGCCGCGGGAGAACCGCCGCAGCGCGGTGACGATGATCTCCGGGGCGTCGGTGTGCACCCAGTGCCCGGCGCCCTTGATCGTGAACTGGCGAGTCCGCGGGAAATGCTGCCGCATCCGTTCGGAGTCGGCCTTCTTGATGTATGCCGAGTCGCCACCGGCGATCCAGAGCACCGGACCCGCGAACGCCGGCAGGTCGTCGGCATCGGCGGGCCAGTCAGCGATGCGGGACTCGCGGCCCATCTCGGCGTCGCGCGCGATGAGGTCGAGGTTCGCCTGCCAGTACCACCGAGCGTGCTCGCCAGACCCTTCGCGCCGCAGGTTCTGCAGCAGGAACGCTTTGACCCCGGGGTCGCTCTCCTCGAACCGCGCCTCCGCGTCGGCACGGCTCGTCAGCTCGTCGAGCGGCAGGCGCTTCATCTCGTCGATGTAGCCCTGGAACCGGTCGAGCGACCCGTATCCCTTGGGTGCGATGTCGACGACGACGAGCCGGTCGACGAGGTCGGGATGGCGCAGCGCGAGGAACATCGCCACCTTGCCGCCGAGCGAATGGCCCACGACCATCCAGCGTTCGCCCGGTGCGGCAGCGCGCAGGGTCGCCGCGACGGCGTCGGCGTACCCGTCGAGGGAGAAGGACTGAGACCACGGCGAGCGGCCGTGGTCGGGCAGGTCGACGAGCAGGCAGCGGGCGCGCGACCCGTCCGGTCCGCTCACGGCCTTGGCGATCTGGTTCCAGTTGCGGCCCTGCCCGAAAAGGCCGTGCAGGAAAGCGATCCGGGGCCCCGCGGTGCCCACCGACAGCGTGTTGAGCAGGGCGTTCGCAGAGGCGGGCGAGCTCATGCCGACGAGCCTACGCGTATGCCGTCGGCCTCCTCACCAGCGCCCGCGACCGCCGTGAGGGGTTGCCTGCCGGCCCGTCGTGCGTGACCTCGTGGGACCTCACCGATGCTCGTCGCGGTCGTGAGGGGGATGTAACGGGGGCTTTACGGCTGTCCGCAAAGGGGGCAACACGGCATACCTAGCGTGGTCGCCACGCTCCCGAGAGCGATCCCCGAGCCCCACCGCCCCGAGGAGGACACCCCCGTGAGCACGACCACCGGCAGCTCCACCGGCACGACCGCCGCGACCGCACCCACCACCGAACCCACCACCGAACCCACCACCGACCCCACAGCCGCGTCGAGCACGACACTCGCCCCGTCACGGCCGAACCGGTTCCGCGAGCTCACCGCTCCACGCACCAAGGTGATTCGCGACTGGGACCCCGAGGACACGGCTGCCTGGGACGCGGGCAACAAGAGGGTCGCTCGGCGCAACCTGGTCTGGTCCGTCGCCACCGAGCACATCGGCTTCTCGATCTGGTCCATCTGGTCGGTCATGGTCCTGTTCATGCCGCAGGCCGTCTACGGGTTCACGGCCGCCGACAAGTTCGTCCTCGTCGCCGTCCCGACGCTCGTCGGCGCGTTGCTACGGGTGCCGTACACGATGGCCACAGCGTTCTTCGGCGGCCGCAACTGGGCGATCGTCAGCGGAGTCGCACTCCTCGTGCCGACGCTGCTGACGTGGTGGCTCATGGTCAACCCGGGCCACTCGCTGACGACGTTCCTTCTCGTCGCGGCCCTGGCCGGGCTCGGCGGCGGCAACTTCGCCTCGTCGATGACGAACATCAACGCCTTCTACCCCCAGCGGATGAAGGGCTGGGCACTCGGGCTCAACGCCGGCGGTGGCAACATCGGAGTGCCGGTCATCCAGCTCGTCGGCCTTCTCGTCATCGCGACGCTCGGCAACCGGCGACCCGAGGTCGTCTGCGCCATCTACCTCGTACTCCTCGTCGTCGCAAGCATCGGCGCCGCGATCTTCATGGACAACCTCGACCACCAGACGGCGAACCCGAAGGCGATGCTCGAGGTGCTGCGCCACGGGGACTCGTGGGCGATCTCGCTGCTATACATCGGCACGTTCGGGTCGTTCATCGGCTTCGGCTTCGCCTTCGGCCAGGTGCTGAACCAGACCTTCCTCGCCGGTATGACCGGTGGCGCGACCCCGACGGCCGCGCAGACCTCTTCAGCTGCTCTGCACGCTGCCCAGATCGCCTTCATCGGCCCCCTGCTCGGCTCTGTGAGCCGGGTGTGGGGTGGGCG
This sequence comes from Intrasporangium mesophilum, assembly GCF_054783095.1. Classification (NCBI taxonomy): domain Bacteria; kingdom Bacillati; phylum Actinomycetota; class Actinomycetes; order Micrococcales; family Intrasporangiaceae; genus Intrasporangium; species Intrasporangium mesophilum. The sequence goes on from NZ_BAAGRF010000019.1 coordinate 223,046, forward strand.
GTTGGCCGACCGGCGCGGGGGTGCGCTGGTCACGCTCTGGACCTTCGTGGGCCTGGCCGTCGCCGGCGTTCTCGTGACGCTGGCCGCGCGTTCGGACGACGTCACGCCCGGAGCCGCGACCGGCCTTCAGCTGACCGGTCTCATCGGCGGGTTCGTCCTGTTGTTCGTCCTGTCCGGCGTCGGCAACGGCTCGGTCTACAAGATGATCCCGGTGCTCTTCGAGGCGAAGTCGGCCACGATCCCGGGCCCGGACATCGAGCGGACAGCGTGGTCCCGATCGATGTCCGGCGCTCTCATCGGGATCGCCGGGGCGATCGGTGCGCTGGGCGGCGTCCTCATCAACCTCGGGCTGCGCGCCTCCTACCAGGGTGAAAGCCACTCGGCGACTGCCGCCTTCGTCGTCTTCACGCTCTTCTACGTCGGCGCGGCGGCTCTGACCCGGATCAGGTTCCGATGACGGTGACCACACCCAACCTGAGGGCCCCCGCCGAAAGCGTCGGCAGCAGGGAGGCTTGCCCTGAAGGCGTCGCGACCCACTGTGCCTACTGTGGCCTCCAGTGCGCGATGACCCTCTCGGGCACCACCCCCGAGACGCTGACGGTGAGCCCACGGCGCTTCCCGACGAACCGTGGCGGGCTGTGCCAGAAGGGCTGGACCAGCGCCGAGCTGCTGCGCACACCACGGCGGTTGACCACCCCGCTGGTCCGGCGCGGCGGCGAGCTGCACCCGGCGTCGTGGGACGAGGCCCTCGACGTGGTGGCTGACGCGATCGTCCGGACGCAGGCGGCATACGGGCGGGATGCCGTCGCCGTCTTCGGCGGGGGCGGTCTCACAAACGAAAAGGCTTACCAGCTGGGCAAGTTCGCGCGTGCTGTGCTCCGCACCTCACAGATCGACTACAACGGCCGTTGGTGCATGAGCTCGGCTGCCGCGGCCGGCATCAGGTGTTTCGGGCTCGACCGCGGGCTCCCGTTCCCGGTGACGGACATCGGCTCGGCCCACGCGGTCCTGCTGGTCGGCGCCAACCCCGCCGAGACGATGCCGCCGTTCCTTACCCACCTGCTGCGCGCCGCTGACGGCGGGGGTTTGATGGTCGCCGACCCGCGGCTCACACCGACGGCCGCAAAGGCGGTCGACGGTGGGGGCCTGCACCTGCAGCTCCGACCCGGGACCGACGCGGCCCTGGCCCTCGGCATGGTGCATCTCGCGGTGACGGAGGGATATGCCGACCGGGCCTTCATCGCTTCCCGGACCAGCGGGTTCGACGACTTCTGGCCCGTCGCTGCGCAGTGGCTGCCCGAGCGGGTCGAGCGCGTCACCGGTGTCGCCGCGACAACGCTGCGCGCCGCCGTCCGTTCCCTCGCCCGGGCCCGCGACACCGAGCGGGGCGCTTACGTCCTCAGCGCTCGCGGCAGCGAGCAGCACGCGAGTGGGACGGACATGGTGACCGCCTTCATCGCCCTGGCCCTCGCGCTGGGCCTGCCCGGCAACCCCGGCACGGGCTTCGGCACCATCACGGGTCAAGGCAACGGGCAGGGCGGCCGCGAGCACGGGCAGAAAGCCGACCAGCTGCCCGGCTACCGCCGGATCGACGACCCCGCCGCGCGGGAGCACGTCGCGGCGGTCTGGGGCGTCTCGGCTGACGACCTGCCCGGGCCCGGCCGCAGCGCCTTCGAGCTGCTCATGTCGCTCGGGACCAGCGCGGGGCCGCGGGTGCTGCTGGTGCACGGCTCCAACCCGGTCGTGTCGGCGCCGGACGCCGCAGTCGTCTCCCAGCGCCTCGCCGGCCTCGACCTGCTGGTCGTCTCCGACTTCGTGCTCTCGGAGACGGCCGCCGTCGCCGATGTCGTGCTCCCGGTCCTGCAGTGGGCCGAGGAGGAGGGCACGCTGACCAACCTCGAAGGCCGCGTGCTGCGCCGCCGCAGGGCCCTTGCCCCGCCGGCCGGGTGCCGCGGGGAGCTGGAGATCTGGAGCGAGCTGGCGCGTCGCATCGGCTCCTCCGTCTCCCTCTCGACGGACCCGCGCGAGGTCTTCGACGAGCTCCGGCGCGCCTCTGCGGGCGGTCCGGCCGACTACTCGGCGATCACCTGGGACCGGCTCGATGCCGGCGAGGCGCTGCACTGGCCGTGCACCCCGTCCCGCCCCGAGGGCAGCCCACGGCTCTTCCTCGACCGGTTCGCGACTCCCGACGGACGCGCCCGGTTCGTCCCGGTGGACCACGTGGGTCCGGCTGAGGCCGATGATGCCGACTTTCCCCTGGTGGCCACGACCGGCCGCGTGCTGCAGCACTACCAGTCCGGGGCTCAGACGCGTCTCGTCGACGAGCTCAGCAGGGCGGCGGGCGACATGTTCGTCCAGGTCCATCCCGACACCGCGGCCCGCCACGGCGTGCGCGAAGGCCAGCTCGCCGACGTGGTCAGCCGCCGCGGCCGCACCCGCGCGCTCGTCCGCCTCGACGAGGACATGCGTCCCGATGTCGTCTTCCTGCCGTTCCACTGGTCCGGGGACGCCCGCGCCAACTCCCTGACCCACGCCGCGCTCGACCCGACCAGCCGAATGCCGGAGTTCAAGGCATGCGCCGTCCGTCTGGAGGCCGCACCGTGACCGACATCCAGTCCCTGCCGGGGGCGCCCCGCGTACGGCGCATCCTCGTCGTCGGCAACGGCATGGCCGGTGCCCGGCTTGCCGAGGAGCTGCGCCAGCGCGACCCGGAAGCACGGCGTTTCGCCGTGATCGTGGTCGGCGAGGAGCCCCACCCGGCATACAACCGGGTCCTGCTCTCGAACGTCATTGCCGGCGCCATCGCCCCGCGCGAGACGCGCCTTCGGCCCGACGGGTGGTGGGCCACGCGGCGCATCGACGTCGTCACCGGAACGAGGGTCACCGCCGTGGACCCCGACCGCCGCACCGCCACGCTGGCCCCCTCCCCCGACTCCGCCCCGCCGGACGTGCCGTTCGGTGTCGAGGAGCCCGGAGGTACGCCGGGTCGCTCGGTCATCCCGTGGGACGAGCTGGTCTTCGCCACCGGATCGACCCCGTTCGTCCCGCCGATCGCCCGCGCCGACGAGGCGGAGGCCGGGTCGGACGGGGTCGTCGCTTTCCGCACGGTCGATGACTGCCGACGCATCCTCGAGGTCGCCGAGTCGGCCACGACCGCCGTGGTCATCGGCGGCGGCCTCCTCGGCCTGGAGGCGGCCCGAGGTCTGCTCGCCAAGGGGCTGGCAGTGACAGTGGTGCACCCGGCGGACTTCCCCATGGAGCGACAGCTCGACGCCGACGGTGGTGCCGTGCTCGCCCGGGTGGTCCGGGAGCTCGGAGCACGCCTCGTCCTCGGCCGGTTCGTCAGCGAGCGTCGCCGCGCCACGGACGGGTCCCCCACTGTGGTCCTCGATGACGGCACGTCGCTACCCGCGGATCTCGTCGTCGTGTCGGCCGGCGTGCGTCCTCGCGTCGACCTGGCGCGTGCGGCGGGCGTCGAGGTCGACCGGGCCATCGTGGTCGACGACCGCCTGGCGACGTCGGTACCGCACGTCCACGCCATCGGCGAGTGCGCTCAGCACCGTGGAGAGGTGCCGGGCCTGGTCCAGCCCGGATGGGACCAGGCGCGGGTGCTGGCCGACGTGCTCGCCGGCGACCTCGAGGCCACATACGAGGGCACGAACGTCCTGACCCGGCTCAAGGCCCACGACATCGACCTCGCGAGCATGGGGTCCGTCGCCGTGGACGTGCACGATCCGGAGCACGAGGTGCTGGCGTTCACCGATCCCAGCAGGGGCCGCTACGCCAAGCTCGTCCTGCGCTCCGACCGGGTCGTGGGAGCGATCCTGCTCGGGGTCGGGGACGCAGCCGGCCCCCTGACTCAGCTCTACGACACGGGATCGGTCGTCCCGCGCGACCGCCTGGCTCTGCTGCTCGGCCGAGCGGTGGCCCGCGCCGGCGGATCCGACACGGCCAACCTCGCGGCGATGCCCGGCAGCGTCGTCATCTGCCGGTGCAACACGGTCACCAAGTCGGCGATCGTCGGAGCCTACCGGGCCGGGGCCGAGACGGTCAGCGCCGTCGCCGACGCGACTCGCGCCACGACGGGGTGCGGCTCGTGCACGAGCGCTGTCGAGGGGATCTGCTCCTGGCTGCGGTCGTCCGATCCGGACACTCGCGCGCCCGATGGCACTGTCCCCCAAGCGAACTCGACCCTCCCGCCCGCCACGACACCGCTGTCGTCCCCCGCCGCGCTCGCCCCACCGGTGGGCGCCCCGATCGAAGGAGCAGCCTGATGACTGCACCCACCGCCGACTCCTGCAGCGGTCGAACCCCCACCCGCACCGCGGTCGTCGTCGGCCACGGCATGGTCGGCCACCGGTTCGTCGAGGCCCTGCGCTCGCGCGACGCGGACAGCACGTGGAGGGTCGTCGTGCTCGCGGAGGAGGCGGAAGCGGCATACGACCGGGTTGGGCTGTCGTCCTACGTCGGCGCGTGGGACCGACCGGCGCTGGCGCTGGCGAACAACACGTATGCCGGCGACGACCTCGTCGACCTGCGGCTCGGCACGCGAGCGGAGCAGGTCGACCGCGAGACCCGGACCGTGACGGCGAGCACCGGCGACAAGGTCGGCTACGACGCGCTCGTGCTCGCCACCGGGTCGTACCCGTTCGTGCCGCCTGTGCCAGGGCACGACGCCGAAGGCTGCTTCGTCTACCGGACCCTCGACGACCTCGACGGCATCCGGACCCGCGCCGAGATGGCCATCGCCCGGGCACGAGCCGAGGGACGCGAGGCGAACGGCCTCGTCGTCGGCGGAGGGCTGCTCGGGCTCGAGGCAGCCAACGCGCTGCGGCTGCTGGGCCTGACGCCGCACGTGGTCGAGTTCGCACCGCGGCTCATGCCGCTCCAGGTTGACGAGGGTGGTGGCGCAGTCCTGGCCCGACTCATCGGCGCTCTCGGCGTGCAGGTCCACACCGGCACCGGGACGAGCTCGATCGCGCCGCAGGACGACGGCCGCCTGGCGGTCGAGCTGTCCGACGGCACAGCGCTGCTCACCGACCTCGTCGTCTTCTCCGCAGGAGTCCGCCCCGCCGACGCCGTGGCACGCGCGGCAGGTCTCGAGGTCGGCGCCCGCGGAGGCGTCGTCACCGACGCGGCCTGCCGCACGAACGACGAGTCCGTCTGGGCCGTCGGCGAGGTCGCCGCGGTCGAGGGTCGCTGCTACGGGCTCGTCGCGCCCGGCTACACGATGGCCGAGGTCGTGGCCGACCGGCTGCTCGGCGGCGAGGCCACCTTCCCCGGCGCGGACCTGTCGACCAAGCTCAAGCTCCTCGGCGTCGACGTCGCGTCCTTCGGCGACGCTATGGGCACGACGCCGGGCGCGCTGGAGATCGTCCACACCGACGCCACGAAGGGCACCTATGCCAAGCTCGTGCTGAGCGACGACGCGAGGACCCTGCTCGGCGGCATCCTGGTCGGCGACGCGACGGCATACACGACGCTCAAGGCGTATGTGGGGCGTGAGGTGCCCGGCGACCCAGCCACGCTCATCTCTCCCGCGGGCGCCGACCTCGGCGCGGACGCGCTGCCGGACGACGCGGTCATCTGCTCGTGCAACAACGTCACGAAGGGCTCGATCTGTGGCGCCATCGGCGAGGGCGCGTGCGACCTGGCGGCGATCAAGGGGTGCACGAGCGCTGGGACGACCTGCGGAGGCTGTCTCCCCACAGTCAAGAAGCTCCTCGTCGACTCCGGCGTCGAGCTGTCGAAGGGCCTGTGCGAGCACTTCGAGCAGAGCCGCGCCGAGCTCTTCGAGATCGTCGCATCGACCGGGATCCGGGCCTTCTCCGAGCTGGTCAGCCGCTACGGCACCGGCACCGGGTGTGAGATCTGCAAGCCCACCATCGCCTCGATCCTGGCGTCGACGAGCAGCGACCACATCCTCGACGGTGAGCAGGCAGCTCTGCAGGACAGCAACGACCACTTCCTCGCGAACATCCAGCGGAACGGCACCTACTCGGTCGTGCCCCGTATGCCGGGTGGCGAGGTGACGGCCGAGCAGCTCATCGAGATCGGCCAGATCGCAAGAGACTTCGGCCTCTATCTCAAGGTGACCGGGGGGCAGCGGATCGACATGTTCGGCGCTCGCGTCGAGCAGCTGCCCGCGATCTGGCGGCGCCTCGTCGACGTCGGCATGGAGTCGGGGCAGGCGTACGGCAAGTCCCTGCGGACGGTGAAGTCGTGCGTCGGGTCGAGCTGGTGCCGCTATGGCGTCCAGGACTCGGTCGGGATGGCGGTCGAGCTCGAGCATCGCTACCGAGGTCTCCGGTCACCGCACAAGCTGAAGCTCGGGGTGTCCGGCTGCGCTCGCGAGTGCGCCGAGGCCCGGGGCAAGGACGTCGGGGTGATCGCGACGGACAAGGGCTGGAACCTCTACGTCTGCGGCAACGGCGGCCAGACGCCCACGCACGCCGTGCTGCTCGCGAGCGACCTCGACGCGGACACGCTCGTGCGCTACATCGACCGGTTCCTCATGTTCTACGTCCGGACCGCCGACCGGCTGCAGCGGACGGCGCCGTGGCTGGAGTCGCTTGAGGGCGGTCTGGACCACCTGCGGGCCGTCGTCTGCGAGGACTCGCTGGGGATCGCGGCTGACCTGGAGGCGGCGATGGCCAGTCACGTGGCCGGCTACCGGGACGAGTGGAAGGCGGTGCTCGACGACCATGAGAAGCTCGCGCGGTTCGTGTCCTTCGTCAACGCACCCGACGAGCCCGACCCGACGATCGCCTTCGACACCTCCGGCGCGCGCACCGTGCCCGTCATGCTCGGGATGCCGACCACCAAGGTCCCGAGCTGAGCTCTGGCAGAAGGGAACTCACCATGGCTACTCTCACTGCGCCAGTGCGGCCGCGTGCCGTTGTCCGTCCGGGTGTGCTGCCTGCTCCCGGGGCGCGGCGCTGGGTCGACGCCTGTCCGGTGGACACGCTCGTGCCGGGGCGCGGCGTCGCCGTACTGCTGTCCGGCGGTGCCCAGGCAGCCGTGTTCCTCCTGCCGAACGGGATGATCTACGCGGTCGACAACATCGACCCGTATGCCGGCGCCGCCGTCCTGTCACGTGGGCTCACCGGCGACCGCGCCGGCGAGCCCACGGTGGCCTCGCCCCTGCTCAAGCAGGTGTTCTCGATCCGCACCGGGGTGGCACTCGACGACCCCTCGGTCGCAGTGACGACGTATGCCGTCCGCGTCCAGAGCGGGGTCGTGCGGGTCGGCGTCCCCCTCCCCGCAGCGTCGAGTGGCCTCCCCGCCACTGCTGCCCCGTGAGTCCTGAGCCGCATGAGACCGCGCGGCCACTCGACGAAGGGGTTCGGGGACCCGGTCCCACACCCCCAACCGTCCGGATGCCCCCGGCCCCCTCCCCGTCGAGTGGCCGCTCCGTCCCAACCGTCACGGCGAACGCGTCGCAGGGCGGCGCGAACCGCCTCGTCCACGGACGTCGTGGGCCGACCGATGAGCCGGCTCAGGTCACCGGAGTCGGTGAACAGGGCACCCGCGCGGATGCCGCGGTCACCGTCGGCCAGCGCGGCGGCATACGGCCCCGGCAGACCCGCTGCGACCAGAGCGTCCGTGAGCTCTGCCTCCGACAGGTCCCGGTAGGCGACCTCTCGCGCGCCTGCCACGCTCACGGCAGAAGCGAGCTCAGCCATCGTGAACGACTCGTCGCCACCGAGCTCGTATGCCGCTCCCTCGTGCCCGTCGCCCGTGAGCACGGCCGCCGCGGCCGCGGCGAAGTCGGCTCGCGTGGCTGCGCTGACCCGGCCGTCACCCGCCGCGCCGAGCAGCACACCGCGCTCGACCAGTCCAGGCACCTGGCCGGTGTAGTTCTCCAGGTACCACGAGTTGCGGAGGAAGACGAAGGGGATGCCGGAGGCGGCGATGACCTCCTCCGTCTCCCGATGTTCCTGGGCCAGAACGAGATCCGAGGTCGGAGCGTGCACGATGCTCGTGTAGGCCAGGAGGCGGACCCCCGCGCGCTTGGCAGCCTCGACGACGTTCCGGTGCTGGGCGACGCGGCGCCCGGTGTCAGTGCCGGACACGAGCAGCAGGCGGTCGACGCCGGCCAGGGCAGCGTCCAGAGAGGCCGCGTCGTCGTAGTCGGCTCGCCGCACCTCCACACCGCGCGCAGCCAGGTCGGCGACGGACTCGGGGCGACGGGACGTGGCGACGATCTCGGCGGCGGGGGTGCCGGCATCGAGCAGCGCCTCGACGACGAGTCGGCCGAGGTGTCCGCTTGCGGCGGTGACGAGCAGGGTCATGAGGTCCTCCGTGGGAGTGTGATGGAAGGGGTCTGGCCTTCCCGGCAACGACGAGTGCGGAGGCATACTTCCCACAAGTTAGTACCCACTTTGAAGTAAGGTACTGACGTGACAGTTAGTCAGAGCCTGCGACGCCACTTTCCCGACGGCGTCTTCGCTGCCGGCTGCCCCAGCCGGGTCGTGCTCGACCACGTGTCGAGCAAGTGGGGCACGCTGGTGCTCCTCGCGCTCGCGGAGGGCGACTCGCTCCGGTGGAGCGAGCTGCGCCGGCGCGCCGAGGGCGTCAGCGAGAAGATGCTCGCCCAGACCTTGCGGACCCTCGAGGCCGACGGCCTGGTCGACCGCGACGCCCGGCCCGTCGTCCCGCCCCATGTCGAGTACTCCCTGACTCCGCGGGGCCGGGAGCTCGCCGACCGCCTTGTCCCGCTGATGGACTGGATCGCCGAGCATGCGCCCGCGATCCTCGACGACGCGCAGGCAGGGGCACGCCGCTGACAGCGGGCGGCGCGGCGGGTCCTTCGCGGAGCCGGGTCGCCGAAGGCGGCGCGGCCGCTCACACGTTGAGGCGGTAGCCCCGGCGCACCACCGTCTGCACGAGGTCGCGGTCGGGCAGGGCGGCGCGCAGCCGGCTCACGGCCATGTCGAGGGCGTGCTCGTTCTCGGCCTCGGGCAGCTCGTCGAGCAGCCGCTCGCGGGTGCACACCGCTCCCGGGTCCGCCATCAGGGCCGCGAGCATCGCGCGCGGGCCTCGGGCGAGCGTCACGGTCTCGCCGCCGAACGTGACGACGCGGCCGTGCACGTGCAGCGGCCCGAGCGCCGTCTGGACGTCCTCGACGCCGTTCAGGGTCAGGTGCTCGACCACTGTGCGAATCAGCGCCCCCATCCGAAACCGTTCCGGCACAATCGGACTCACGCCGAGGTCGAGTAGTGGCGCCGCCGTCACCGGGCCGACCGCGGCTGCAGTCACCCCACAGCGCAGCGCGTCGACGAGCACGCCGTCCATGCCCAGCTGTGCCGCCGCCGAGACGAGCCCGTCGACGGCGGGTGCTGACGTGAACGTGACGACATCGACCTCCCTGGCGGCGACCGCCGCCACGAGCCGTCCCAGACGGCTCTCGTCGGTGGGCCGGACCCATCGGTAGGGCGCCACCGTCAGCACCTGCGCCCCCGCCGAGCGCAGCCGCTCGAGCTGCTCGACGTCCTCGAACCCGTGCAGCTGGACGGCAACCCGCTTGCCCACAACACCCGACTGCAGAGCGAGGCTCACCGTCGAGGCCGTCCGCTCGTCGTCGGCGATGCCGTCGTCGTCGTGCCCTGCGGCTCGGACGGCGCCGCGCGCCTTCGGACCACGCACGATGATGCGCGCCCGTTCGAGCGTGCGAGACAGGTCCTCCCCGAGGCCGGCAGCGTCGGCGCACTCCACCCAGCGCCTGAAGCCGTATGCCGTCGTGACGATGACGACGTCGGGCCGGCTCTCGATGATGGCTCGCGTGTCGCCGATGAGCACCTCATCCTCGTCGATGGGGGCGATCCGCACAGCCGGAGCGTGGATCACCTCCGCGCCGCGGCGCACGAATGCGTCGATGAGGTCGTGGGACCGGCGGTCCGAGGTCACTGCAATCCGGAATCCCTCGAGCACGGGACCCGTCGTCTCGACCTTCGACGCATCGGGATCGGGGCCGGTCAGCTGCGCCGACCAGGCGGTCGTCGGGTGGTCGCGGTGGGGCGCGGAGCTCATGCACGGCCTCCTTCCGTCGTCGGCTCGTGTCGCAGCGCGGCCTCGAGCTGCCAGCTCGTCGTTCCACACTAGGCAGTGTGTGTTTCCGCGGCGTTTCGGCCAGGCGAGGTGGCGGTAACGGCGGCCTCACCCTCGACCGGCACAGCCGTGCGGCAGGCTCACCTGTCACAGTGCTGCCATGACCAGCGTGCCGGACGCGCCACCACAACCGCTACCGCCCGTCCTCGTCGCGTCCTCGCACGGGACGGCATCCCCCGACGGGCAGGCCTCCGTCGATGCGCTGGTGCGTGCCGTGGCCTCCCGAAGACCGGACCTGGACGTGCTGGCGGCCTTCGTGGACGTCCAGCGGCCCGACCCCGCGGCGGTGCTGCGCGCGCTGCCGGCCGGGCGGGCCGCGCGGCTGGTGCCGTTGCTGCTGTCCGCCGGCTACCACGTCTTCGTCGACCTCACCGAGGCCGCCGCCGCTGCACCGGACGCGTCGGTGGCCCCGGCCCTGGGCCCGGACGACCGGCTCGCAGAGCTGCTCCGTGCTCGGCTGGTGGCTTCGGGGCTGCGGGACGACGACGTCGTCGTGCTCGGTGCGGCCGGCTCGTCCGAGCCGTCGGCCGTCGAGGACTGCCGGACCATCGCGGTCACCCTGGGCCGCCTGGTCGCGCGCGACGTGACCGTCGGCTTCCTGTCCGCGGCTCAGCCGAGGCTTGCGGACGCCGTTGCAGCACAACGCGTTCCGGGTCGCAGAGTCGTCGTGGCAACCTACCTCCTGGCACCGGGCTACTTCGCCGACCAGGCTGCCGCATCCGGGGCCGACGTTGTCACCGCGCCTCTGCTCATGCCCGACGAGCCGCCCGCGCCGGACCTCGTGGACATCGTCATCGAGCGCTACCTCGCCTGATCCTGACGCCGCGTCCCGAGCCGGCCTTCCTCCCCATCTCTGGGCAGCGCGGGCGCTGCCAGGGTCCGCCAGAGACCGCTCAGGGCGAGCTGGACATTCGTGACGACTTGCAACGCCACCAGGGTCACCGGCCAGAGCGCCGCCGCCATAGCGGGCGCTGCGTCGAGCGGCGCCCAGGCAGCGACGGCGAACCGTGCGACCGCGTCGAGGACGAACGCCGCCGCCCACACGACCGTCGTCGCACGCCAGGCTCGCCGGAAGCGCGGCTCCGCCTCGTAGATCTCGTCCCACGGCTCGGGTCTCGGTGCGACCAACCCGCGCCGGCCGGCCCACACCCGTCGACCCTCTAGGAGGGGCCGGGCGAAGGTGAAGGTCATTGGACGTCGACCGGCCAGGCTCGCGAGGAAGGCCAGTCCCCAGGCGAGGGTCAGCCAGCCGTCGCGCGCCAGCGCCACACGAGGGCTGCCTGACCAGAGCGAGAGCCCAGCCGTCGCGAGCGCCGTTGCGGCTACGGCGATCCCGAGGCCGTCGAACTCGTGGCGGCGCGCCAGCTGGACGCCGACGCTGACGGTGGGCACCAGCGCGGAGGCGACGAGCGCTGGCAGCACCTCGACCCCGGCTGCCCGCAGAACGTAGAACAGCACGACGGGGACGCCGAGGTCGACGAAGAGTCGGAGCACCTGTCGGCCGGCCATCAGTCGCTCGTCGTCGCGAGCCGGAAGACCATGACGACCTCGTCGGCATAGCCGGCTGGGTCGAGGTCGGGACCGCTCTGGAGCAGGAAGGGCAGCCCGTCGACGGCCCGTTGGACCAGGGCTGCCATGACAACGACGTCGAAGTCGCGGAACTCCCCCGCCTCCTGACCGTCGCGAAGGATCTGCTCGAGAGGTGAGACGGCGGCGGCCTCGTCTTTCGCGTCGTACTGGAACCCGCCCCCGAGGAAGATCGCGGTGAGCGCCCGCATCCGCTCTGGATGGTCGGCGATGAAGGCGACGTTGGCGCGCACGTACGTCTCGAGAGCCTGTGCGGGCGAGCGAGCGGCGCTCATGCGCTGCCCCGTCCACGCGCTGATGTCACGCACGTAGTCCTCGACGATCTGGGCCAGCAGGTCTGCGCGCCCGTCGAAGTGGTACGAGATGAGACCGACGCTGGAGAGGCCGGCACGCTCGGCGATACGCGCGAACGACGCACCCGCCAGCCCGCGCTCGGCGATGGTCGCGACCGCCGCATCGACGATCTGCTCCCGCCGGGCGCGCTGCGTCACGGACGCTTCCACATCGCGCCGTCTTGCATGCATGTGCAAACTCTAGCTCACCGATGCAAAAAGGTGGTCGCGAAACGGGCCGTCGTCGGGTTGGGCCACGGGGCACGGAGGGCACGGCGGGCGCGGACGGATGGGACGGCATACTCGGGTGAGCTCCTGCCTCACCATCGAACCGAGGATGTATGCCGCCCACCCCCGCGCGCACGTACGTGACCCTCGCGGGTCCTGCCCGGGCGGAGATCGAGGTGCGGCGGTCGCGGTTCGTCTGCGACGTCTCGCCGGCGACGTCCGAGGACGAGGCGCGGGCGCTCATAGAGTCGGTGCGGGCGGCGAGCCGCGACGCCCGGCATCACTGCACCGCATTCGTGCTCGGGCCAGATGGTGCGACCCAGCGCAGCAACGACGACGGTGAGCCATCCGGCACGGCAGGTGCGCCGATGCTCGAGGTGCTGCGGGGGCGCGGGCTCACCGACGTCGTCGCCGTGGTGACGCGCTGGTTCGGCGGGACACTGCTCGGCACCGGCGGCCTGATCCGCGCGTACGGCGACTCGGTCAGCGCCGCGCTCGACGGGTCCACACCACTGACCCGCACCCTGCGCGACGGGCTCGTCGTCGAGGTCGACCACGCGGCGGCTCCCCGCGTCGAGCATGCGTTGCGGGGGCTGCCGGACGTGGACGTGCGCACGGTCGACTACCTCGCCGACGGCGTCCGGCTCGAGCTGGCGGCGGCGCCCGATGCGGCCGGTGCGGTCACGGGCGCGGTGGCCGCCCTCACTTCCGGACGGGGGCGGATCTCCCCCGGAGAGCCGAGCTGGGTCGACCTCCCCGGCCCGACCTGAGGTCAGGCGTCCCGCCGGACACACCACGTCGTGCACTGAGGCGCTCCCCCCGCACGTCCGGCAGCTCCCGGGGAGCTTCCTATGTCGGACGGGACGCCAGGTCCTACGAAAGGGGACCTACCGCGGGTGGGCGCGGCATACGTCAAGATGGGTGCCATGGCCCTGCACCTTGCCTCGACCGACGCCGCCAACGAGCTGCTCGAACGCGACCCGCTCGCCCTCCTGCTCGGCATGCAGCTCGACCAGCAGATCCCTATGGAGAAGGCCTTCACCTCTCCGAGCGTGCTCGCCGAGCGCATGGGCGTGCCCGCGGGCGGGCGCCTCGACGCGGCGACGATCGCCGCCCTGCCGCCGGAGACCCTGCTCGAGTACTTCCGGACGCCGCCCGCGCTGCACCGGTTCCCGGGCTCGATGGCCACCCGCACCCAGCAGCTCTGCCAGGCGCTGGTCGACGAGTGGGGTGGTGACGCCGCCAACGTCTGGGCCGGCGTGACCAGCGGCGACGAGCTCGTGCGCCGGATCGGCAGCCTGCCGGGTTTCGGTGACCAGAAGGCCAAGATCTTCGCCGCGCTGCTCGCCAAGCGCTTCGGCGTCGCCCCCGAGGGGTGGCAGGAGGCGAGCGGTGACTACGGCCAGCCCGGGCACCGCTCCATCGCCGACGTCGTCGACGCGGAGTCACGTCTCAAGGTGCGCGAGTACAAGAAGGCCAAGAAGGCAGAGGCCAAGCAGAACGCCTGAGCCGCAGGCAGATTCCCGGCTCAGTCGGTGAGGAAGGCGAGCAGGTCGGCTCGGGTCAGGATGCCGACGGGCTTGCCGTCGTCGATCACCAGGATCGCGTCGCTGGCCTGGAGCTCCTTGCGCGCGGCCGAGACCGGCGACCCGGCGCCGACGAGCGGGAGCCCCGGCTCCATGTGCTTCTCCACGGAGTCGGCGAGGTGCGCGCGGCCGGTGAAGAGCGCGTCGAGCAGGACTCGCTCGCTGACCGACCCGGCCACCTCGCCGGTCATGACGGGCGGCTCGGCCTTGACGACGGGCATCTGCGAGACGCCGTACTCCTGCAGGATGTGGACGGCGTCGCGGATCGTCTCGTTCGGGTGGGTGTGCACGAGCGCCGGCATGTCGCCCGACTTGGTGCGCAAGACGTCCCCGACGGTCTGCTCGGTGTGGTCGGACAGGAAGCCGTACGAGTGCATCCAGTCGTCGTTGAAGATCTTCGACATGTAGCCGCGACCCGAGTCGGGCAGGAGCACGACGACGACGGCGTCCTCGGGAAGGTCCTTGGCCGCGCGGATCGCCGCGACGACCGCCATGCCGCAGGAGCCCCCGACGAGCAGGCCCTCCTCGCGCGCGAGCCGGCGGGTCATCGAGAAGGAGTCGGCGTCGGAGACCGCGATCACGTCGTCGACGACCGATGGGTCGTAGGCGCCCGGCCAGAAGTCCTCGCCGACGCCTTCGACGAGGTAGGGGCGACCGGTGCCGCCGGAGTACACCGAGCCTTCGGGGTCGGCCGCGATGTTGCGCACCGCGCCGCCGGAGACCTCCTTGAGGTACTTGCCTGTGCCACTGATGGTGCCGCCGGTGCCGGCGCCGGCGACGAAGTGGGTCACCCTGCCGTCGGTGTCGCGCCAGATCTCAGGCCCGGTCGTGAGGTAGTGGCTGTTGGGGCCCTCCGGGTTGTAGTACTGGTTGGGCTTCCAGGCCCCGTCGATCTCGCTGACCAGCCGGTCCGACACGGAGTAGTAGGAGTCGGGGTGGTCGGGGGCGACCGCGGTCGGGCAGACGACGACCTCCGCGCCGTAGGCGCGCAGCACGTCACGCTTGTCCTGGCTCACCTTGTCGGGGCACACGAACACGCACTTGTACCCGCGGCGCTGGGCCACCAGCGCCAGGCCCACGCCGGTGTTGCCGCTCGTCGGCTCGACGATGGTGCCACCCGGCTTGAGCAGGCCGTCGCGCTCGGCCGCCTCGACCATGCGCAGGGCGATCCGGTCCTTGACCGACCCACCTGGGTTGAAGTACTCGATCTTGGCCAGCACGGTGCATCTCACCCCGGCGTCGGTGACGACCGGGCCGAGCTTGACCAGGGGGGTGTTTCCTACGAGGTCCACGACGTTCTCTGCGTACTTCACCGCTCCATCCTAGGAGGGCCGTCCCAGCCCGTGAGACCGGCCCGACGAGCCCTCGAGCCGTATGCCGGGTGGCGCCGGGCCGTATGCCGGGTGGCCCGGCGGGCCGTATGCCGAGTGGCCAGGCGAGCCGTGTGCCGGGTGGCCCGGGTGAGTCTGCACGCTCTCCCGAGCGCCTTGACTGGATCGAACATGTGTTCGAACATGGAGTGGTGCCCGCAACCCGCATCCCGACCTCGACCCGCCGCCTGACGGCGCGCGGCGACGGGCGCGAGCACACGGTGAGGCAGCTGCAGGACCGCATCCACGGGATGCAGGAAGGGCTGCCCCGACACCCGGTCGCGACGCATCCGGCGCTGACCGGGCTCGTCGACCTGCGCACCGGCGGCGCCTATGAGGTGGACAGTGCCGGCCTGGCGCTGGCGCTGCTCGCGCAGCCTTCCCGCGAGGGCTCGTGGGTGGCCGTCATCGGCGTCCGTGACTTCGGCGTCGAGGCCGCCGCCGAGCTCGGCATCGACCTGAGCAGGACCGTGCTCGTGCCCGACCCGGGCGACCTGTGGCTCGAGGCGACAGCCGCGCTCGTCGACGTCGTCACGATGGTCCTGCTGCGTCCGCCGGCCGGGGTGAGCGCTCGCACCGCGAGCCGGGTGGGCGCCCGGCTGCGCAAACGGTCCGCGGTGCTGGTGAGCTGGGGCAGCTGGCCGGGCAGCGAGGCACGGCTGTCCGTGGAGACATCGTCGTGGACCGGGCTGGACCAGGGTCACGGCCGCCTGGACCGCCGTCGGATGGTGGTCGCGGTGAGCCGTGGTTCCGCGCCGGCGCAGCGGGTGGAGCTGGAGCTCGGCCCGAGCACCGGGCTTTCGCGCGTCGATCCGGAGCCGGCGCTCGCCATGGTCCGCGAGGTGGGCTGACATGCGGGTGCTCGTGGTGTGGTGTCCCGACTGGGCGGTGGTCGCCAGCGTGGCTGACGGGGACCTCGCCGGCGACGCCTCCCCCATGTCCAGGCCGGTCGCGGTGATGGCCCGCAACGTGGTCGTGGCCTGCAACGAGGAGGCCCGGCAGAACGGCATACGACGGGGCATGCGGCGCCGGGACGCCCAGGCCCGGTGTCCCGAGCTGGTGCTCCTGCCGGACAACCCCGACCGCGACGCGCGCGCGTTCGAGCCGGTCCTGGCGGCGGTCGAGGAGCTCCGGCCCGGGGTCGCCCCGCTGCGGCCCGGGCTGCTCGCGATCCGCGCGCCGGGCCGGTTCTACGGCGGCGAAGAGAACGCCGCCGCGGTCATCGCGGAGCGCATCGTCGAGCTGGGCGTCTGGGATGTGCGCATCGGGGTCGCCGACGACCTGTTCACTGCGGAGCAGGCCGCCCGGCACGCGGAGGTCCAGGGCTGGCGGCTGGTGCCGGAAGGCGCCTCGGCCGCGTTCCTGCGCGACGTGCCCGTGAGTGTGATCGACGACGCCGATCTCGTCGGGCTGTTGCAACGCCTCGGCATCCGCACGCTCGGCAGCTTCGCGCAGCTGCCCGCGGGCGACGTGGTCGCCCGGTTCGGGGCATACGGCGCCAAGGTGCACCGGCTCGCTCGCGGGGCCGACCGGGTCGAGCCTGCCACGCGGGTGCCACCCCCCGATCTCGTGGCAACCGTCAGCTTCGAGCCGCCGCTGGCGTCCGTGGAGGCTGTCTGCTTCAGCGTCCGCCGCAAGGCCGAGCAGCTGGTGACCGACCTCCTGTCCCGCGGGCTGGTGTGCACCGCCGTCCGCATCGAGGCCGCGGGCGACGACACCCACGGCACGCTCCTGAGCGCCCGCACCTGGGTGCACTCGCGCTGGTTCAGCGCCGCTGACCTCGTCGACCGGGTCCATTGGCAGCTCCAGGCTCAGCCCGACGGTCTGCTGGTCGGGGCGCCGGTCGGCCTGGTCCGGTTCATCCCCGAGACGGTCGAGCCCGTCGCCGCGCATGCCGAAGGCCTCTGGGGCGGCACCGACGAGCGGGTCGACCGTGGTGTGGCCCGGGTGCAGGCGCTGCTCGGCTACGACGCCGTAGTGACCCCCGTGCGGCAGGGCGGCCGGGCCCCCGCGGACCGCCAGCGGCTGGTGCCCTGGGGCGAGCGACCGACCGTGTTGCGCCCGGTCGACCAGCCCTGGCCGGGACAGATCCCGCCGCCCGCACCGAGCCGGGTCTTCAGCGAGCCCTGGGCGAGCGCCGTCGTCGACGAGGACCGCCGGCCGGTGTCGGTGACGGACCGCGGGATGGTCACCGGCGAGCCGTCCCGCTTCCAGGCCGGTGACACGCCGGGGTGGCAGCGGGTGCACTCCTGGGCAGGTCCGTGGCCGGTGGACGAGCAGTGGTGGAGCCCGGAGGGTGCCACCCGGACTGCGCGCTTCCAGATGGTGGGGGTCGACGGCCGGGCCTGGCTCATGCGCTGCTCAGGCGGGCAGTGGTGGACCGAGGCGGCATACGACTGATGGGCTGGAGCAACCCCGCGATCCCGTGGTCGCAGCTGGAGCGCAGGCTGTCGGCCGACCCGCGCCGCTACGGCCCGCCCGACGAGTGGCCCGGCTCGCGCAAGCGCAAGCCGTACCACCCCAAGGACGAGGTATGCCGTCCGGACGGTCCGCTGACCCCGTACGCCGAGCTGCACTGCCACAGCAGCTTCTCCTTCCTCGATGGCGCCAGCGGGCCCGATGCCCTCGTCGAGGAGGCGGTCCGGCTCGGGCTCGAGGGAATCGCGCTCACCGACCACGACGGGTTCGCCGGTGCTCCGCTGTTCGCCGAGATCGCTCAGAAGTACCGCGGGATCAGGACCGTGTTCGGCGCCGAGCTGTCCCTGGGGCTGACGTCGCCGCAGAACGGCGTCCCCGATCCCGAGGGCAGCCACCTGCTCGTGCTCGCCGACGGGGTCGAGGGCTACCACCGGCTGGCTGCGGCGATCACCGACGCGCAGCTGCGCGGGGACGAGAAAGGCCGCCCCGTCTACGACCTCGACGAGCTGGCCGAGCGCGGGCGGGGTCACTGGATGGTGCTCACGGGCTGCCGTAAGGGAGCCGTCAGGTCGGCTCTGCGCCGCTCGCCCGGGGACGCCGCTGACGAGCTGGACCGGCTGACCGCACTGTTCGGCCTCGACCGGGTTGTGGTCGAGCTCATCGACCACGGCGGCCCGCGCGACCACGAGGACAACGACCTGCTGGCCGCCCTGGCCGACGTCCACGGGCTCCCGGTCGTCGCCACCAACAACGTCCACTACGCCACACCGGACAGTCACAGGCTGGCCGCGGCGATGGCCGCCGTCCGGGCCCGGCGCAGCCTGGCCGAGATGGACGGCTGGCTCCCGCCCTGGGGTGCCGCGTGCCTGCGCACCGGGCAGGAGATGGCCGACCGGTTCGGCCGTTATCCGGGTGCCGTCGCCAGGTCTGTCGAGATCGCGGACGCCCTGGCCTTCGACCTGCAGAAGGCGACCCCGCGCCTGCCCAAGCTCGGCATCCCGCCGGGGCACACGCCGGCAACCTGGCTGCGGGTGCTGGTCGACCGCGGTTTCGAGGTCTACTACGCCGGGCGGCCGCACGAGCAGCGAGCCCGCGAGCGGATCGAGCACGAGCTGCGGATCATCGAGGAGAAGGACTTCTGCGGCTACTTCACGATCGTCCATGACATCGTCGAGTTCGCTCGCCAGCAGGGGATCCTCTGTCAGGGCCGCGGATCCGCAGCCAGCTCGGCCGTCTGCTACGCCCTCGGCGTGACCGCGATCGACTCGGTCTTCTACAACCTGCCGTTCGAGCGGTTCATCTCCCAGCATCGCGACGAGGAGCCTGACATCGACGTCGACTTCGACTCCGACCGTCGGGAGGAGGTGATCCAGTGGGTCTACGACCGCTACGGCCGTCACAACGCCGCCCAGGTCGCCAACGTCATCACCTACCGGCCGAAGATGGCGGTCCGGGACGCCGCCAAGGCACTGGGATACTCCCCCGGCCAGCAGGATGCCTGGTCCAAGTCGATCGAAAGCTGGACCGCGGTGGTGGCTGAGGGCAGCGACGGCGACCCGGGCGCGATCCCCGAGCCGGTCGTCGGTCTTGCCAACCAGCTCATGCGAGCGCCGCGCCATCTGGGCATCCACTCCGGCGGCATGATCCTGACCGAGCGGCCGATCGGCGAGGTCTGCCCGATCGAGCGCGCCCGGATGGACAAGCGCACGGTCCTGCAGTGGGACAAGGACGCCTGCGAATGGATGGGCCTGGTCAAGTTCGACCTCCTCGGGCTGGGCATGCTCGGCGCGCTCAACCACATGACCGTGATGGTCCGTGAGGAGCTCGGCGAGCACTGGACGCTCCAGTCACTGCCCAAGGAAGAGCCTGGTGTCTACGACATGCTCTGCCGCGCCGACTCGGTCGGGGTGTTCCAGGTGGAGAGCCGGGCACAGATCGGGACCCTTCCGCGACTGCGCCCGCGAGCGTTCTACGACCTGGCCATCGAGATCGCGCTGATCCGGCCCGGCCCGATCCAAGGGGGCGCGGTCCACCCGTACATCCGGCGGGCCACCGGCCGCGAGGAGACCACCTACGCGCACCCCGACCTGATCCCGGTCCTGGAGCGCACCCGCGGCGTGCCGCTGTTCCAGGAGCAGCTCATGGAGATGGCGGTCGCGATCGGGGACTGCACCCGCGACGATGCCGACCTGCTCCGACGGGCGATGGGGTCCAAGCGCGGCATCGAGCGCATCGAGACCATCAAGGAGAAGCTCTTCGAGGGCATGGCGAGGCGTGGTCTGGTCGGTGCGGCCGCCGAGCGGATCTACGTGCAGATCCTGTCCTTCGCCAACTTCGGCTTCGCCGAGAGCCACGCGCTCAGCTTTGCGCTGCTCGTCTATGCCAGCTCGTGGTTCAAGCTGCACTACCCCGCTGCGTTCCTCGCCGGGCTGCTGCGCGCCCAGCCGATGGGCTTCTACTCGCCGCAGTCCTTGGTCCAGGACGCTCGCCGACATGGGGTGCAGGTCCGCCGCCCGTGCATCGTGCACTCGGGCGCCCAGGCCGGCTTGGAGCGGCTGGACCCGACAGGATGCTCGCCCACCGGGCTGGAGGAGTGCATCGAGCAGGACCACCGCCCCACGGCGTACGACGACGCCGCTGCCGACCCGACGCTGACCCACCGCCGCGACGGCGCCTTCGCCGTCCGGCTCGGACTCGACGAGGTGCGTGGGATCGGCAAGGACGTGGCTGAGCGGATCGTCGCCGCACGCGACGAGCGGCCGTTCACCGACATCGTTGACCTGTCCCGGCGGGCCCGGCTCGACTCCCGCCAGCTGGAGGCGCTGGCCACGGCGGGAGCGTTCGAGGTCTGGGAGCTCTCCCGCCGTGAGGCCCTGTGGGCCGCAGGGTTCACCGAACGGCCTGACCAGCTGGCCGGCACGAGCGTCGCCGTCCCGGCGCCGATGCTGCCCGAGCTGGGCGACGTCGGGGCCACCCTGGCCGACCTCTGGGCGACGATGATCTCCCCCGACAGCCACCCGCTGCTGCACCTTCGCCCCACGCTCCACGGCGCCGGGATCCGCAGCGTCGCCGAGGTCTTCTCGGGCGAGCCCGAGCGCCGTGTGCACGTGTGCGGGCTTGTGACCCATCGGCAGCGACCCGGCACCGCCGGTGGCGTGACGTTCCTCAACCTCGAGGACGAGACCGGGATGCTCAACGTCATCTGCACCGAGGGTGTCTGGGCCCGCTACCGCAAGGTGGCTCGCACGGCGGCGTGCCTGGTGGTCCGCGGCCTGGTCGAGCGCAGCGACGGTGTCACCAACCTCTATGCCGACCAGATCACCTCGCTGGCCGCGATCAGCCCCACCGCCGAGCAGGCCCTCGCTGCCCGGCATCACCCGCGCAACTTCCAGTAGCGGGGCCCCTCAGTGACGCCGGGCCCGACCGACCTCCACGCACCCCGCGACACGGCATACGGCCGCGTGACTGCCGGGCTCGTGGCGGTCCATCGGCCCTGTGTATGTCCCGTTCGTGGGGCCGGCGTCGGGGCTGTGCAGACCGGGCACGTCACGTCGGACCCGAGCGTTACCGTGGTGGCTCGACCGATCCGACCGGGAGGGGGACCACCGCATGGGCCGCGCGCGGCGTGCACGCAAGATCGCCCAGTCAGCGGCGTACGGCGGAGGTATGGGCGTTGCCGGCCTCGGTGTGCTGAGCCTGCTCGGGTACGGCCTGATCCGGGCCGAGGCCGTGCTGGCCCGGCGGATCGTCGGCCAGCAGTTCGACGGCGCCCCGGTCGACAGCGGCACGTACGGCTCCGGGCCGGGTGGGCCGGTTCGCTTCGTCATGCTCGGCGACTCGACCGCACGCGGCATGGGTGCGGAGCTTGCTCACCAGACCATCGGGGCGATCATCGCGAGCGGGGTGGCGGCCTTCAGCGGGCGCACCGTCGAGCTGACCAACGTTGCGGTCATCGGTGCCGAGTCGCCCGACCTGGACTCCCAGGTCGACCGCGCACTCGACCTCGTCCCCGCGCCCGATGTCGCGGTCATCTCGATCGGCGCCAACGACGTCACCCACCGGATCGACAAGTCGATCGCCGTGCGCCATCTCGAGATGGCCGTGCGCACCTTGCGTGAGGCGGGCGCCGAGGTCGTCGTCGGCACCTGCCCCGATCTGGGCGCGATCCAGCCGGTGCCCCAGCCCCTGCGCTACCTGGCGCGCCGCTGGTCGCGAGACTTGGCCGCCGCGCAGACCGTCGCCGTCGTCGAGGCGGGCGGACGTGCGGTCTCGGTCGGCGACCTGCTCAGCGAGGCGTTCTCGGCCAACCCGTCCGTGATGTTCAGCGAGGACCGCTTCCACCCGAGCCCGGCCGGCTACGCTCGCGTGGCGGCGGCGATGCTGCCGAGTGTCAGCGCCGCGCTCGACCTCTTCGGCGAGCGGAGCCACCCGCGCGAGCCGAGCCTGCGCCGCGGCGAGAGTGTCGGCCCGGTCGCCGAGGCCGCGACCAGGGCCGTGGCCCAGCCCGGCACGGAGGTGGCGCCGGCCGAGGTCGCAGGCCTCTCGCGCGGCGCCCAGGGCCGCTGGGCGGTGCTGCTGCACCGCATCCCGGCAGCCCCGTGGGGCCTCGCCGGCCGGGACGCTTCTGAGCGCCAGACCGCCGGCTCGGATGTCGGTGCGGGCGGGCCGGCGCCCGGCGACGAGCAGCGGCCGACCCGACCCGCTCCGTCGGAGCCGAGGCCGAGCCAGCTGTCGACGAGTGAGCTGAAGCCGAGTTACCCGACGTCGAGTCAGGCGTCGGCAGGTGAGCCTTCGAACCAGCCGACGCCGAGGCGTCCGCCGGTCGGCTACCCCGCGGCGCCGGCGAGCTCGTCGAGCGCCACCGGCTCGACGAGCTCCACTGGGGTCAGCTGACCTGCATCACCTGGTCGGCCGGCGGGGCCTTGATGCCGAGGTCCTCGTTCCACTTGGAGAAGTCGAGCTGGCCAGGGCTGCTGGTCGAGCCGGTGAAGCGGACGACCTCGCTCTTGTCCTTGGAGACGTAGAGCGCGCCCTCGGTCTTGCCCTTCTTGTCGTAGAGCACCCAGCAGTCGACGCCGTTGACGGTTTCCGATGCGACATCGGTGGCCAGCTGGTCCGGGGTCACCGCGCCGAAGGCCTTCTCCAGGAACGCCTTGAGGCTGAGGCTCTCGGCCATCGAGGAAGCCGACGTCGGAGCCTTGATGAACTTGTCGCCCGCCTTCTGGACGTTGGCAGGGGCGCCCTGCTTCTTCCAGAACGTCTGGTCGCCCTGGATGTAGACGGCGTCGGGCAGCGAGATGAGGCGGGCCTTGCCCTCGCCCTCGAGCTCGATGGAGATGTCGGCGGTCTTGCCGTCGCTCGTGCCCTTGAAGTCGATCTTGATCGACTTGCCGTCCTGGTCGATGTCGCCGGCGAAGGCGCCGGACGTCGCGGCGAGCGCGTTGTCCTTGGCCTTCTGGAGGATGTCGGACGCCTCGGGTGCCTCGGTAGAGGTCGGGGTCGATCCCGTGGAGGTCGACGCGGCAGGCGTCGACGTGGAGGCGGTCGAGGGCGTGTCGGACTTGGAGCACGCCGCTGCGCCGAGGCTGATCGCGAGCGCGCCCGTCAGCGCGACGATGCGCGTCGTCATGGTCTTCATGTGTGTGGAGTTCCCTGTTCGGATGGCGCCCGGGTGGTTCGGGCGGGCGACGCTGGGCCGCGCCGGCAACCCGTACACCCTAACCGCCTCCGCGGAAACGGCGCTGGCGCCCCTGGACGAGCTTGCTCAGCCGGCCGGCATACCGAAGGGACCGCCGTATGCCGCAGGGTGCGGTAGGTCTCAGGGTGGCGTAGGCCATACGCCGGGGAGTGTCGCTCGGCGCGACGAGGACCTACCATCGAGGTTGACTGAGCAAGCGCTTAGTTGCTGCGCGCCGACGTGCGTGGCTGCCGACGTTGCCCCAGGAGATACCCCGTGACCGAAGCCGTCATCGTCTCGACCGCCCGTTCCCCCTTTGGGCGAGCGTTCAAGGGATCGCTCAAGGAGGTCCGTCCCGACGACCTTGCTGCCACGGTGATCCAGGCGGCGCTCGACAAGATCCCGGCGCTGGACAAGACCCTCGTGGAGGACATCTACCTCGGCTGCGCCGAGCCGTCCGGCAAGCATGGCGCCAACATGGCCAAGGTCGTGGCCACCCTGCTCGACCTCGACGGCACGCCCGGCGCGACCATCAACCGCTTCTGCGCGTCCTCAGCCCAGACGACGCGGATGGCCTTCCACGCCATCAGGGCCGGGGAGGGCGACATCTTCGTCTCCGCGGGCGTCGAGTGCGTGTCGCAGTACATCGACTGGGCCGGTGCCGGCGGCGCGAAGGCCGACTCGCAGAACCCACGTTTCGCCGACGCGATGGCCCGCACCAAGCGCATCGCCGAGACCAACGAGACGTGGACCGACCCGCGCGCCGAGGGCAACCTGCCCGACATCTACATCGCGATGGGCCAGACCGCCGAGAACGTCGCGACGGCATACGGCATCTCACGCGAACGCCAGGACGAGTGGGGCGTGACCTCGCAGAACCGCGCCGAGGCGGCGATCCAGCGCGGGTTCTTCGACTGGGAGATCACACCCATCACCACGCCGGACGGCACGGTCGTCAGCAAGGACGACGGACCACGTGCCGGTGTCACCCTCGAGGCGGTCCAGGCGCTGAATCCCGTCTTCCGTGAGCAGGGCACGGTCACGGCCGGCAACTGCTGCCCCCTCAACGACGGCGCCGCGGCCCTCGTGGTCATGAGCGACACCAAGGCCAAGGAGCTGGGCCTGATGCCCCTGGCGCGCGTGGTGTCGACCGCCGCGACCGGCCTGTCCCCCGAGATCATGGGCCTCGGCCCGGTCGAGGCGACGAGCCTCGCGCTGAAGCGGGCGGGCATGTCGATCGGTGACATGGACCTCTACGAGATCAACGAGGCCTTCGCGGCGCAGGTCATCGGCTCGGCCGACCAGATCGGCATGGACTACGACAAGCTCAACGTCAACGGCGGCGCGATCGCCATCGGTCACCCGTTCGGCGCAACGGGCGCGCGGATCACCGGCACGATCATCAACGCGCTGCGTGAGCGGGACCAGCAGTTCGGCCTCGAGACGATGTGCGTCGGCGGCGGCCAGGGCATGGCAGTCATCTTCGAGCGCCTCAGCTGAGCCATCCGCCGCAGCCCCCAACGTCGAGTGGCCCCGCGGTCACCGTCGAGTGGCCCCCTGGTCACGCCCGAGCGCGTGACGACGGGGCCACTCGACGTATCCGGGCGTGACGACGAGGCCACTCGACGTATCCGGGCGTGGCGACGGGGCCACTCGACGCATCCGGGCGGGACGACGGGGCCACTCGACTAGAGGGAGCGGCGGAGGTCGGTGAGCAGGCGGGTCACCTGGGTCGCCTGGGTCGCCCTCGCCGCCTGGGTCGTCCTCCCCGCCTGCGTCGCGCTCGCCGCGTGTGCCGGCTCGGCGGGTCCGGCCGCGAAGACGTCGAAGACCATGACGGTCAGCTGGTCCATGACTGCCTCGGGCCCCAGCTCGGGCACGGGCACTGCGGCTCGGCCGCGCTGCTGGGCCCCGAGGTCAGCGAGCTGCTGCACGACGACCCGGACCGACGGCATACATGACAAAGCGTGGCCGAGCGGCAGCTGATGCCACCGCCCGACCACGCGTGAGAGCTCCTCCAAGACCTCCTGCGGAACAGGGGATCTCATCGGGTGGCTCAGTCGCGCAGGCGCGCGAAGAGACGGAGGAACTCCACGTACAGCCACACGACCGACACGACGAGGCCGTGGGCGAGCAGCCAGGAGTACTTCTGCGGCGCGCCGAGCTTGACGGCGCGGTCGATCGAGTCGAAGTCGATCGCCAGGGAGTAGGCCGCGAGGCCGACCCCGACGAGCGACAGGATGATGCCGAAGCCACCGCTGCCACCGAAGCCCCAGCCGGACAGGACGCCCGTCCACAGCAGGACGACCTGCAGCAGCGAGAACAGGCCGTACCCGACGATCGCGAAGAAGAACATACGACGGGTGCGGTCGTTGACCTTGACGAACCCGGTTGCGTAGCCGATGTACATCGCGACGAACGTGCAGAAGGTCGCGAGGACGGCCATGAGCACGACGCCCTGGTAGCGCGCGATCGAGTTGATCGCCTGGCTGAGGGCGCCGAGGAAAGCCCCCTGCAGCACGGCGTAGAGGACGAGCAGCGGCACCGAGACCGTCTTGCGGAACGCGATGACGAAGCCGAGGATCAGCGTGCAGACCATGCCGCCCATCCAGAGCGGCACCGACAGTGACGGGCTGTTGTCCACGGCGATCCACGATGCGGCGGCGACTCCGACCGTGACCACGAACAGACCCAGGCTCTTCATGATGACGTCATCGAGCGTGACCCGGCCGGTGTCGACGGGGCCGGCGCTCTGCCTGGCGTACATCTCGTTCAGCTGCTGCGCCGTCATGGTGTCCTGCGCGGCGTAGGACGACGTCGCGGCCTGCTGGGGGTTGCCCTGCGGCGTGCCGAAACCGGCATACCGCTCCTTCTCAATCTGCTTGTTCAGCCGGTCGAAGACCGGGTTTCCACCTGCCATGTGAGTGTGCTCCTTGAGGCACCGTGCCACCGATCGTGGCGACTGTCTCAACTGTAAGCGTTTGACCCACTGGCACCAGTTCCCGGACGGCGCCGGTCATACTGATCACCGCGCCCCCGTGGCCCAACTGGCAGAGGCAGGCGACTTAAAATCGCCAACGGTGAGGGTTCGAGTCCCTCCGGGGGTACGCAAACCATCGGCGACATTCCGGTGACCATCAGGACACGGACAGGGCGCGCAGGGCACGGTTCGGTAACGGCATGGCCCAACCGGTGGGCGTCGTTGGGCGGGCACCCATCTTGTGCACCTACACTGACCTGCGAGAACGAGGTCCAGGGGGCTGTTGTCGACGTGCTCCTTCGCGGCCGCTCCGCGCCCGCAGGCGCGTGATCACCCAGGGAGTACGAAGGAGCCAAGGCGTGCTGGAGCATCGTGTCGCCGGTGCGACGACGGCCGCTCCGCCGCGCCCGGCGTGGGGCCCCGAGCCCCGGCTCGTCGAGTTCTCGGTGAGGTTCGCCGCCGCGCTGCGCCGCAGCTGGGCCGACCCGCTCGTGCGCCGCGGCATGCTCGGCATGACGCTCGTCGCTGCCGGTTCGATCAGCCCGGCCTTCCTGCCCTCTGACGCCTTCGAGCCACCGTCGTCCTCGCTGATCGACCGCCTGAACCTCGAGTGGCTCGGCGGCCCGGTCGGGCGGGTCGTCACGACGGCGCTGCTCGCGGTCGGGATGGCGCTGCTCGTCGACGCGTGGCTGCGGCTGCGACCGGTGAGCGGCCGCAAGGCGCCGTCGCTGGCCTGGCTGCTGTGGAGCGTGCCGATCCTGTTCGCGCCACCGTTGTTCAGCCGCGACGCCTACAGCTACGCCGCGCAAGGCCAGATCATCCTGCGCAACATGGACCCGTATGCCGTCGGTCCGTTCTGGGTGGCGGGACCGTTCGCCGACCAGGTCGACCCGATGTGGGTCCAGACGCCGGCGCCGTACGGTCCGCTGGCGCTCCAGGTGCAGCACGTCGTCGTCAGCCTCTTCCCCGAGAACGCCTATGCCGCGGCTATCGCGATGCGGATCCCCGCGCTGCTCGCCGTCGGCATCCTCGCCTATGCGCTGCCGCGGCTCGCCGAGCGGTACGGCGTGAGCGGACGGCATGCCTTGTGGCTCGGTGTGCTCAACCCGCTGGTGATCATGCACTTCGTCGGTGGCGCGCACAACGACGCCGGGATGGTCGCGCTCGTGGCGCTCGCGCTGCTGCTCGCCAGCCGTGGCCAGTTCGTCATCGCCTCGATCACGCTCGCGGCAGCGGCCGCCTACAAGCAGACAGCCGTGCTGGCCCTGATCGGGATCGTCGGGATGGCTCTGCAGGCCCAGGGCGACCTGGCGCCCGGGGCCCGGGCCCGTCTGAGGGCGATGCTGCGGCATACGGCCGTCTACGGATCGGTGCTGCTGGCCGCCTTCGTGGCTATCACCACCATCTCCGGGCTGGGCTACGGCTGGATCCCGAACCTGTCCGTCCCCGTGACGCTGCGCTCGCTGCTCTCCCCGCCGACCTTCGTCGGCAGCGCGATCGAGTGGGTCATGACCATCGGGGGTATGCCGCAGAGCTGGACGGCCGCGCCCGTGCCCATCGCGCAGACCATCGGCCTCGTGGCCGGGATCGTCGGCATCGGCTGGATCGCGTGGCGGGTCGCGCCGCGCAACCCCGTGCTCGCGACCGCCGGGGCCTTGCTCGTGCTGTGCGCGTCCGGTCCGGTCATCCACCCGTGGTACCTGCTCTGGGGCGGCCTGCTGCTCGCCGCGACGCGACTGCCGGAGCGCTACATCCGGACGATGGTCGTGGTCACCATGTTCTTCGTCACCTACAGCGTCGTGGACGCGACGGTCTCCAACGGCACGTGGGCCCTCGGTGTCTCCGCGGCGATCTGGATGATCGCGCGGCTGCGCTCACACCGGCGCCGCGTGAACGAGGAGGACGTGCTCCGGCGGGCGCCCCTGCCCGCCACCCGGGCCTGAATGGTCAGAGGACCTGGCTGAGGGCGATGCCGTCGAGGATGTCGTGCTCGGAGGTGACCACCTCGGTGATGCCGGCCCGGTCTGCCACGCGCTGCACGACCCGCCGCCACACGAGCGCTCCGGCGCCGATGACATCGACGCGCCCCGGGTGCATGTACGGCAGCGCCGCCCGCTGGGCATGCGTCATCGTGAGCAGGTCGTCGGCGGCCGCCAGCACGTCGCCGACTGCGTTGCGGGACAGGTGGATTCGCGCCGCGTCGTATGCCGGCAGGCGCAGCAGGTGCGCCGTGATCGTCGTGACGCTGCCGGCGAGGCCCACGAGGGCCTTGACCCCCTCGAAGGGCACCTGCGCCTCCGCGGCGTCGATCGCCGCGTCGATGTCGCGGGTCGCGGCCGAGATCTCCTCGGCCGTCGGCGGGTCGCCGGCCAGGTGGCGCTCGGTCATGCGAACGCACCCGATGTCGACCGAGCGCGCCGCCTCGGCGTGCTCGGTCCCCCGGACGAACTCGGTCGAGCCGCCGCCGAGGTCGACCACGAGATAGGGGCCTGGGACCCCGACCGCTCCCAGCCCGCCCGTTGCACCCGTGAACGACAGCTCGGCCTCCTCGTCTCCCGAGACCACCTCTGGCGAGACCTCGACGCCGAAGTGCTCGCCGAACGCGGCGCGGACGCCGTCGATGAACTCCCCGGCGTTCCGGGCGTCGCGCGAGGCCGACGTCGCCACGAAACGAGCCCGCGCGGCGCCGAGCTCACGGCACTGCGCGGCATACTCGCGGGTCATCTGCAGCGTGCGCTCCATCGACTCGGGTGCGATGACCCCGGTGCGGTCGACGCCGAGGCCGAGCCGGACGATCTCCATCCGGCGCGTCACGTCGCGAAGCGAGCCGGTGGCGGGATCGATATCGGCCACGAGGAGTCGGATCGAGTTGGTGCCGCAGTCGACCGCGCCGACCCGCACGCTGCCCTCACTCACCCTGGGGCCCCGACTCTGCGTCCTCGGCCGCGTGGATCGCCGCGCACGAGGTGGGCTCCCACCAGTCGTCGAGCATGGCCAGGGCCTCGTCGCCGAGCGGGTTGACGCCGGGTCCGGCGGCCAGCGAGTGCGCCACGAGGACATGCAGGCACTTGACCCGGGTGGGCATGCCACCGGCCGAGATGCCGGCGATCTCGGGCACCTCGCCCAGCTCGGCCCGTCGGGCGAGGTAGTGCTCGTGGGCCTGCTGGTAGGCGGCGGCGAGGGCCGGCTCGTCGGCGAGCCGCGCGGTCATGTCCTTCATGACACCAGCCGTCTCGAGCGTGCTGATGGCGCCCGTGAGCCGAGGGCAGGTCGCATAGTAGGTCGTCGGGAACGGAGTGCCATCGGGCAGCCGGGGCTCGGTGCGCAGCACATCAGGCTCACCGCACGGGCAGCGGTGGGCGACCGCGGCGACGCCGCGGGGACGCCGGCCCAGCTGGCGCTCCACGGCGTCGAGGTCTGCCTGCTCGACGGGCGTCCGGGGGTCGCTCACGCGGGAGTCACTCCTCAAGGGTCGGTGCGAACAGCTGGCACAGGTGGCCGCAGGCCGCGGAGGTCAGTTCGACGAGGTCAGGGCGCCGACGAAATGCCGGCGGCCGGGCGGTCGGCGATCTGGATCGACTGCCACACCTTGCCGTACCACGGCGACGACGCGTTGGCCAACGGCGCCGCGACGACCGGACGCGACGCAGCGGCAGCGTTCGCGTCGTCGGTCGTGGGGTTGATGACGGTGTAGGCGCGGTCACCCACCCGGACGAACTTGAGGCGCTCGCGCGCCTGGACCTCGATGTATGCCGGGTCCCTCCAGAGCGCCGCCTGCCGTTGGAGGTCCTGCACCGACTGACGCTGCTGCGCGACCTTGTCCTGCAGCGCGGCGGTGTCGCTGCGCTGCTGGATCAGCGACCGGAGCGTCGGCAGCAAGGTCACGGCGAGCATGACGAGGATGCCGAGCATGATCGCTCCGCGTACCCAGGCGGTCGATGCCGAAGGCGGTTCCGGCTGGGGTGTGCGGGTGCGGGCCGCGAGCGCGGGGCGCTCCTTGCCCGGGCCGGGACGGCTGGGTCGCGCCGCCCCGCGGGACGTGCCCGGCCGGGTGCCGGACGTGCTCGACCCTCCGGACCCTGCCGTAGAGCGGGACGAACGGGTCGAGCCGGACGATGCCCCGGACGACCCACTGGAGGACCCGGACCCGGACCCAGCCCGGCCGGGACGCGGTGCGGCCGGCCGCCCACCGCCCGACGGGCGGCTCTGGGAGCGGCCCGGCCGGGACGGCGTGCGGTCGGCCATCGAGCTCAGCCCTCGCCGCCGAAGCGCGCGGCGTCGAAGCGCGGGAAGGCGCCGGCGCCGGCATACTCACCGGCGTCGTCGAGCTCCTCCTCGATGCGAAGCAGCTGGTTGTACTTGGCGACGCGCTCGGAACGGGCGGGTGCGCCGGTCTTGATCTGGCCGCAGTTCGTCGCAACGGCGAGATCGGCGATCGTCACGTCCTCGGTCTCACCCGAGCGGTGGCTCATCATGCAGCGGTAGCCGTTGCTCTGAGCGAGCGCGACCGCGTCGAGCGTCTCGGTGAGCGTGCCGATCTGGTTGACCTTGACCAGCAGCGCGTTGGCCGTGCTGGTGGCGATGCCGCGGCCCAGCCGCTCGGGGTTGGTCACGAACAGGTCGTCGCCGACGATCTGGACGCGCGCGCCGAGGCGGTCGGTGATGGCCTTCCAGCCGTCCCAGTCCTCCTCGTCGAGCGGGTCCTCGATGGACACGAGGGGGTACGCGTCGACGAGCTCGGCGTAGTAGTCGATCATCTCGGCCGACGACTTCGACGCGCCCTCGAACTCGTACGACCCGTCCTGGTGGAACTCCGACGCGGCGACGTCGAGCGCCAGAGCGACGTCCGTGCCGGGCACGTAGCCGGCGGCCTTGATGGCCTCCACGATGATGTCGAGCGCAGCGCGGTTGGACTCGAGGTTCGGAGCGAACCCGCCCTCGTCGCCGAGCCCGGTCGCCAGGCCGCGGTCGTGCAGCACCTTCTTGAGCGAGTGGTACACCTCGGCGCCCCAGCGCACGGCCTCACGGAAGCTCGGCGCGCCGATCGGGGCGACCATGAACTCCTGGATGTCGACGTTGGAGTCCGCGTGCGAACCGCCGTTGAGGATGTTCATCATCGGCACGGGCAGCACGTGGGCGTTGGGGCCGCCGACGTAGCGGAACAGCGGCAGACCGGCCGACTCGGCCGCGGCGTGCGCGACGGCCAGGGAGACGCCGAGGATCGCGTTGGCGCCGAGGTTCTCCTTGTTCGCGGAGCCGTCGAGCGAGAGCATCTCGGCGTCGATGAGCCGCTGCTCGCTTGCGTCGAACCCGACCAG
Organism: Intrasporangium mesophilum; assembly: GCF_054783095.1. Classification (NCBI taxonomy): domain Bacteria; kingdom Bacillati; phylum Actinomycetota; class Actinomycetes; order Micrococcales; family Intrasporangiaceae; genus Intrasporangium; species Intrasporangium mesophilum. The sequence continues at coordinate 254,652 of NZ_BAAGRF010000019.1, forward strand.
GCGCGGGTTGATCTCCTCGATGACCGCGTCGACGGCCTGCTCCACGCCCTTGCCGAGGTAACGGCCCTTGTCGCCGTCGCGTCGCTCCGACGCCTCGAAGGCGCCGGTCGAGGCGCCCGAGGGCACCGCCGCGCGCGCGAACGTGCCGTCGTCGAGACGGATCTCGACCTCGACCGTGGGGTTACCTCGCGAGTCCAGGATCTCGCGAGCGCCGATCTCCTCAATGCTGGCCACTGACTCTCCTCAAGCTGGCAGGGCATGTGCCGCGCACAGCCCCGGACGTCGGCGGCCGGGGCGGGCGGTCTCGATGTGTTGGATGCGTGTCCGGTGTGGTGCTGATGTTTCGCGTGCATTGCCGTGCGGTGACGGCACCGGGTGCTGCACCGAGCGTAGCCCGTATGCCGTGGGCCCCGAGGGAGCGACCCGGCATTCGGGCGCGGGCGCACGCTCCGGGGAGCGGGGCAGGGCAGTCGCCGCACCATCCTGCTCAGGAGGCGCGTATTTCGGAGCACATTTTCCCTTCTTCGTCACCCGAGGACGCGCGAAGCGGGCATACTCGCACTTAGCCATCCGGGGGGGTGGGAGCTGGTCGAGTCGAGGGGCGCCTGAGCGGCGCCCCGGGGGTGGAGTGTGGACATGGGGCAGCCCATGCGTGATGCAGGGGTATTTCTGCTTGACGTGAGTGCTCGTCCGGTGACGCAGCCGCTCAGTGAACGATCCCGGAGCATCCGGCTGCTTCAGCTGGCCATCGCAGGCGGCGACCTTGTCGTCATCACGCTCGCCATGGTGCTGGCGGCGATCGGGCGGACGAGCCTGAACCTGTTCTCGGCTGCGGCAGACGTCAACGCGGTGGCCCAGTCGGTCGGGGTCTGGATCATCGCCGGCTGGATGTTCGCCAACCTCTGCACGGGCACCTACACCAGCACCTTCCTCGGGGTCGGCACCGTCGAGTACGCCCGGGTCTGCAGCGCCGCCGGTCTCACGGCGGGCGCGATCGGCATCATGAGCTACCTGACGAAGTTCAACCTGTCGCGCGGTTTCTTCGTCCTGCTCTTCGGCATCGGCCTGCCGTTGCTGCTGCTCTGGCGCTGGTACGCCCGGCGACTCGTGCATCACGCCCACGCGCGGGGGCACCTGCTCACGCGGGTCCTCATCTCCGGGTCGCAGGAGCGGGTCGACGACGTCGTCGCGGTGCTGGAGCGCGAGTCGTGGCTCGGCTACCACATCGTCGGAGCCCTCACCCCCGCCGACGAGTCCACCACGAGCACCCCCCGCGGCGTGCAGGTGGTCGGGAACACCTCGCAGACCGCCGAGTCCGTGCTCGCGGAGAAGGCCGACCTCGTCGTCTTCACCGAAGGCGCGTTCCCGTCAGCAGTCGACTTCCGGCGCATCGCCTGGGACCTCGAGGGTCACCACGTCCAGATGGCGGTCGTGCCGAGCCTCTCGGACATCTCGTCGGGCCGGATCGCCATGCGCCCGGTCGGCGGTCTGCCGCTCGTGCACGTCGAGCAGCCGCAGAGCCTCGGCGCCTCGCGCGGCTTCAAGCGCGCGTTCGACCTCGTCGGGGCAAGCATCCTGCTGGTGCTCGCCTCGCCTCTCATGCTCGTGTTCGCCGTCGCGATCAAGATCCAGGACGGCGGCCCGGTGCTGTTCAAGCAGACCCGGGTGGGGCGCGACGGCCAGCTGTTCGAGTGCCTCAAGTTCCGCAGCATGGTTGTCGACGCCGAGGCGCGCCTCTCGGGGGTCACTCATCTCAACGAGTCGGACGGCGTGCTGTTCAAGGCCCAGCGCGACCCGCGGATCACCAAGGTGGGCCACCTCATCCGCCGCTACTCCATCGACGAGCTGCCGCAGCTGATCAACGTCATCAACGGCGAGATGAGCCTGGTCGGGCCGCGCCCGGCTCTGCCCTCCGAGGTGCGCCGCTACGCACCCGATGTGCAGCGGCGCCTGCACGTGCGTCCGGGCATGACGGGGCTGTGGCAGGTGTCCGGCCGCAGCGACCTGTCGTGGGACGACACGGTGCGCCTCGACCTCTACTACGTCGACAACTGGTCGATCGTCCAGGACCTGTCGATCATGGCCAAGACGCTGGACGCCGTGGTCCGCTCGCGCGGTGCGTACTGACCGGACGTCGGCGGGGACACGCGGCTCGATAACGTTATCGAGCCTGCGCATCGCCGACCCTGCGGGCCGGTAGGCTCCGGATGTGAGCCCAGTCGGACGCGTGAAGATGGAGGACGTGGCCCGCGCGGCGGGCGTGTCCGTCGCGACGGTGAGCAAGGTCGTGAACGGCCGCTACGGCGTCTCCCGTGCCACCTTCGAGAAGGTCTCGAACGTCATCGACGACCTCGGCTACGAGATCAGCCTCGGCGCCCGTAGCCTGCGCAGCCACCAGACCAACATCATCGGCGTCCTCGTGGCCGAGTTCGAGCCCTTCAGCACCGAGCTGCTCAAGGGCGTCTCCGACGCGATCGACGCGACCGGCTACGAGCTCCTCGCCTACTCGGGCGGCCACCGCGGAGGCGCGGTCGGCTGGGAGCGCCGCTCGCTGAGCCGCCTCGGTGGCACCCTCATCGACGGCGCGATCATCGTGACCCCCACCGTCGTCGACGCCCAGACCGGCATCCCGGTCGTGGCGGTCGACCCGCACACCGGCCCGTCCGACGTCCCCACGATCGAGGCCGACAACGTGGCCGGAGCGGTCATGGCCACGGAGTACCTCCTCCGCTTGGGCCACCGGCGCATCGCGTTCCTCGGCGGGCGTTCGGACCTGGAGTCCGCGCGGCTGCGCGAGGAAGGGTTCCGCCAGGCGATGGCCGCTGCCGGGATCCCTGTCGACGAGGGCCTGGTGCGGGTCGGCGGCTACCGCCCCGAGACCGCCGAGGCCCCCGCCCGGGACCTGCTCACCCTGCCGCAGCGGCCCACCGCGATCTTCGCGGCCAACGACCTCTCTGCGATCCGCACCATCGAGGTCGCCCACGAGCTCGGCCTGCGAGTGCCCGACGACGTGTCGGTCATCGGCTTCGACAACGTGCCCGAGTCCGCCCTGACGCGCCCGCCGCTGACGACGATCAGCCAGCCGCTGCGCGAGATCGGCGCGACCGCGCTCGAGATGCTCGTCGGCCTGCTCGACGGGCAGGACACGCCGATGCACGTGCGGCTGCCCACGTCGATGGTCGAGCGCGAGTCCTGCCGCCCGTTGTGAGTCGGTTCCGGTCCGGTGTGGTGCCAGCCGGTCAGTGGGATGACCGGCCGGCACCACACACCATGCCGTATGCCGTCAGGCGCGCAGCCGCGTGGTCGTCCAGCGGCTGCCACTGACGTCTACGACGTGGACGTCGCCGAGGAGGGGCACCGTCGCCTCGGTCTCGACGTCCTCGCACGAGCGGCCGACCCAGAGATGGAGGTCTCCGGGCTCGACCACGCGCACGCCCTCGCGGTTGGTGAAGGCCAGTCGGGCGCCTGGCACCGCGAAGTCGATGTCGACGCTCTGGCCGGGCTCGAGGGAGACCCGGCGATAGCCCAGCAGCTGCGCGACCGGGCGGGTCACGCTGGCCACGAGATCGCGGCCGTACAGCTGGACCACGTCGTCTCCGGCGCGCTCGCCGGTGTTGGTGACCCGCACACTGACCTGGACGGGCCCGGCCGTGGTGGCCCCGGGCTGCACGACGAGGTCCGTGTGGGCGAACGTCGTGTAGGAGAGGCCATGTCCGAAGGGCAGGGCCGGGGCGCTCACCAGGTTGGTGACGTCGGAGTCGCCGCCCAGCCTCGGGTGAAGGTAGGAGTACGGCTGCTGGCCGGCAGAGCGCGGCAGGCTGACGGGCAGACGCCCGGACGGGTTGACCCGCCCCGAGAGCACGCCCGTGATGGCGCCGCCGCCCTCCTCACCGGGGAAGAAGGCCTGGAGGACTGCGGCGCACGTCGACAGCGCCCAGTCGACGGCATACGGACGCCCGGTGAGCAGCACGAGGACGACCGGGGTGCCCGTGTCGACCACCGCTTCCACGAGGGCGCGCTGCACGCCCGGCAGCTCGAGGTCGTCACGGTCGCAGCCCTCGCCCACGGTGCCGCGGCCGAAGAGGCCGGCGTGGTCGCCGACGACGACCACGGCGACGTCGGCACCAGCTGCGGCATCGACCGCCGCCGCGAACCCGGACGTGTCGAGGTCGTCGACGGCGCACCCCACGGCATGGGTGTGCACGCTGTCGGGCCACTCGGCGGCCAGTGCCGATCGCACGGTCGGGACGTCGATGCCGACCTCTGCCTCCGGGTGGTGCGCGAGGACATGGTTGAGGAAGGAGTAGCAGCCGAAGTGCGCCTCGGCGCGGTCCGCGTTCGGGCCGATGACGGCGACCCGGGCCGGGGCCGAGAGCGGAAGGGTCCCGTCGTTGGCGAGCAGGACGACCGACTCGCTCGCGAGCCGGGCCGCGAGGCGGCGGTGCTCCGGCCCGTCGAGCTCGACGTCGGTCGGCGGCTCGTCGTCGAAGGTCGCGTCCAGCAGGCCGAGCTCGGCCTTCTGAGCCAGCGCACGGCATACCGCCCGGTCGACGAGCGACTCGTCGACCGCGCCGGCGCGAACTGCATCGGCCAGCGGCCCGAGGTAGGCGTCGCCGGTCGGCAGCTCGATGTCGACGCCGGCGGCGAGCGCCTGCCCGGCCGCAGCGCCGAGGTCAGCCGCGACGCCATGCAGCAGATGCAGGAAAGCGACGCCGTAGTAGTCCGCGACGACGGTGCCGTCGAAGCCCCAGCGGTCCCGAAGCACCCCGGTCAGCAGTCGCTCGTCGGCGGCCACGGGGACGCCGTCGATCTCGGCGTACGAGTGCATGACCGACCGGACGTTGCCGTCGAGCACCGCCATCTCGAACGGGACGAGCAGCACGTCCTCGACCTCCCGGGGACCGGCGTGGACGGGCGCGAAGTTACGCCCGGCCTGTGAGGCCGAGTAGCCGACGAAGTGCTTGACGGTCGCGTGGACTCCCGTGGACTGGAGCCCCCGGACGTATGCCGTCCCGACGGTCCCCACGAGGTAGGGGTCCTCGGCGATGCACTCCTCGACCCGCCCCCAGCGGGGGTCGCGGACGACGTCGAGCACAGGGGCGAGCCCCTGGTGGATGCCGAGCTGACGCATCGAGCCGCCGATGAGCGCGGCCATCTCCTCGACGAGGTCCGGGTCGAAGGACGCCCCCCAGGCCAGCGGGGTCGGGAACGTCGCCGCCCGCCAGGCGGACAGCCCGGTCAGGGACTCTTCGTGCACCAGGGCCGGGATGCCGAGCCGCGTCTCGCGAACGAGCCGCCGCTGCTGGTCCCAGAGCCAGCGAGCCCGCTCGGCCACGTCCACCGGCCGGGTGCCGTAGACGCGGGTGAGGTGGCCGAGGCCGTGACGCGTCGCCTCGGCCAGGCCGTACGCCTCGGCGAACTCGCCCTGCAGCGGGGCGACCGCCTCGCCCTCGCCCTTCTCCCAGAATCCGACGATCTGGGCGAGCTTCTCCTCCAAGGTCATTCGCGCGACCAGCTCGGAAACACGGTCGGCGACCGGTGCCGCAGCCGGCGCGGAGGCCGGTGCGGAGGCCGGTGCGAGCACGTCGGGAGTTGTCTGGAGCTGCGTCACGGAACCTTCCTTAGCAGGGTGAGGAGCGGGTAGGTGCTGGGCGCGGTGCGAGTGGAGGGGAAGCGTCGGCGCGCCGAGCGTGGCGGGGAGCCGCCTGGGGCTCAGCCCTTCACGGCGCCCTGGAGGCCGCTGACGATTCTCCTCTGTGCGGCGAGGAAGAAGACCAGCGCGGGGATCATCGCAAGGGTCGTGAAGGCGAACACGCCTGCCGTGTCGGAGGAGTACTGCGACGAGAAGTCCGCCACGCCGAGCGGCAGGGTCTTCTTGTCGCCCTGGAGCAGGAGCAGGGGAAGCAGGTACGCGTTCCACGACCCGACGAACGCCAGCACCCCGACGGTCACCATGCCCGGGCCCGACAGCGGCACGACGACCTTCCAGAAGAACTGGATCCGCGTTGCCCCGTCGATCTGGGCGGCCTCCTCCAGCTCGTCCGGCAGCGCCATGAGGAACGGGCGCAGGATCACCACGGTCATCGGCAGGGCGAACGCCGCTTGTGGCAGCGCGACCCCCCACCACGTGTTGCCCATGTGCAGGTCGCGCGTCACGAGGATGAACAACGGGATGATCGCCACGGTGGCCGGGAAGAGCAGCCCGACGACGAACACCATGTAGAGCGGCTCACGCCAGCGGAAGCGGTAGCGCGCCAGCGGGTATGCCGCCATGAGCCCGAGGATGACGACGATCGTCGTCGTCATGGTGGCGATGACCGCGGAGTTCAGGGCGTACGTCCAGAAGCTGGAGCTGGCCAGCACGGACCTGTAGTTGTCGAGCACCCACGGGCTGGGCAGGCCGGCGGGTGAGTCGGCCAGCTGCGCGTTCGTCCGGAAACCACCCAGGACGGCATACAGGACCGGACCCAGGGTCAGGGCCACGACGACGAGCGCCACGGCATACACCAGCGGGCCGGCGCCACGCCGGGACTTCCTGGTCCCGCGCGGGCCGCGCGCGGGATCTGCGGACCGGCGGCCGGTCGGGGCCACGGCGTCCAGCGGTCGGTTCACGGTGCCGCTCGCGGTGCTCATCGATGCCCCTTCGCGGGTCGGTCTGTCCCACTGTCACGGCGCAGGACGAAGAACTGGTAGAGGACGGCCATCACCAGGGCCACGACGAACAGGACCACGGACGCGGCCGCGGCGATGCCATAGTTCTGCCGCTTGGTGCCCTCGGTGATGAGGAAGGTGGCCATCGTCGTGGTGGAGTTCGCGGGACCGCCGCCGGTGAGGATCCACACCATGTCGAAGAGCTGGAGCGAGCCGATCATGGACAGGAAGACCCAGGTCCGGATCGTCGGGCCGAGCAGGGGGATCGTGATCCGAGTCTGGACCTGCCACCAGCTCGCCCCGTCGATCTCGGCCGCCTCGAACAGCTCCTCGGGCACGCTCTGCAGTCCGGCGAGGAAGAGGATCACGGCGAGGCCGAGGTACTTCCACGTGAGGACGGCCATGACGGTCCAGAGTGCGAAGTCGGGCGTGCCCAGCCAGCCCTCCTCGGGCCCCTCCAGGCCGATGGCGCGCATGATCGTGTCGACGACGCCGTACTGCGGCTGGAGCAGCTGGAACCACACGACGCCCGCGACGACCTCGGCCAGCACGTACGGCACGAAGATGATCGTCCGAAGGAGCCCGCGGCCCCGGATGTTCCGGTTGAGCAGCAGCGCGATCGCGAGGCCGAGCGGCAGCTGGATCGCGACCGACAGCACCACAATGACCAGGTTGTGCCGCAGGGCGTCGGTGAACACCTCGTTCTGCAGCACCGACGCGTAGTTCTTGAAGCCGACGAAGTCGACGAGCGGTCCGAAGCCCTTCCACTTGTAGACCGAGAACTGCACGGCCTTGAGGATCGGCCACACCACGAAGGTGATGAACAGCGCGAGGCCGGGGCCGACGAAGAACAGGACCTCGAGGCCGGTGCGCAGGCGGTTGCGCCGCCGGCGTCCGGCCGCCTGGCGCTCAGAGGCGTGGGAACCAGAGGGCCCGAGGCCCTCCCCTCCCCCGGACCGCGGGAGGGCGAGGCCGGGGGTCGGGGGAGGTGACGACGCGACCGCGGTGGTCCGGTCGAGGGCGGTCGCGTCGTCGGCCATGTCGATCACTTCGATGCGTCTGCCGCGGCCTGGGTGGCGTGGACGATGTCCTGCGGGCTCGCCTTGCCGGCGAACATCAGGGCGATCTCGTCGTTCATCGCGCCGCCGACGGCCTGCCCGAAGGCGGTGTCGAAGTACAGCTGGACGTACGGCGACTTGTCGCGCACCTGGAGCAGTGCGCCGAGGGCCGGGTCCTTGACCGAGCCGGTCGCGGCGGAGTTGGTCGGAAGACCCATGTCGCGCTCCGCGAAGCCCTTCTGCACGTCATCGCTGAGCAGGTAGTTCACGAAGTCGACGGCCTCCTTGGGGGCGTCCTGCGAGACGGCCCAGGCGTCGCCGCCGCCGAGGGTTGCGGCCGGGTCACCGGCGCCGCCGGCGACCGACGGGAACGGGAACCAGCCGAGGTCGTCGCCGAGGCCCTTGTGGTCCGCGGTGAGGCCCTGCATGACACCGGGCTCCCAGTGGCCCTGCATCTCCATGGCGACCTTGCCCGTGGCCAGCAGGCCGGAGGCGCTCGTCGGACCGGTCTGCGCCGGCGTCGACAGGAAGCCCTTGTTGAACGGCTTGGTCGCGATCACCTTCTGGAGGTCCTCGCCGGCCTTGACGAAGCACTGGTCCGAGAACTTCAGGGTCTTCACCGCGTCGGTGAGCACGTCCTTGGAGCAGTCACGCAGCGCGAAGTAGTACCAGTAGTGGGCCGCGGGCCACTTGTCGCCGGCGCCCACCGAGATCGGCTCGATGCCGGCAGCCTTCAGCTTGTCGACGTCGGCGTTGAGCTCGTCCCACGTCGCCGGGGCGGCGGTGATGCCGGCCTTGTTGAACAGCGACTTGTTGTACCAGAAGCCGACGACGCCCATCGAGAAGGGCAGCGCGTACGTCTTGCCGTCGACCTGCCAGCCGGCCACGGAGCCGCCGAGCTTGCTGATCGCGTCGGCGGAGGCGTCGGACAGGTCCTTGGTCAGGCCCGCCTGGACGTGGTCGGCGAGCTCGCCGCCACCACGCTCCATGTAGACGTCTGGAGCGTCGCCGCTCTGGAACGCCGCGTCGAGCTTGGTCAGCATGTCCTCGTGCTGCATCGCGTTGACGTCGATGTGCACGTTGGGGTGCTTGGCCTCGAAGTCCTTCGCGACCTGGTCGTAGTACGCCTTGCCGGGGTCGGTGTTCGAGTTGTGCCACCAGGTCACGGTGACCTTGCTGCCGGCCGTGCCGGTCGAGCTGTCGCCGCTGCCGCTGCCTGCGGAACCGCATGCACCGAGACCCGTTGCGACCACCACACCGAGGGCCAGCGCCCGGTAGATCGGTGTCCTCTTCATCCTTTGGAGCTCCTCGTCCTTGAGCGAGTTGTTGCGAGTGCGAGGCACACGCTGGCAGCCGTCGCACGAGTGTGTCAATCGTTCTCGATAACGTTCTCGATAACGATTGAAAAGAACGGGCCACTCGCGAGGCGGCTGAGTTCAGTGAGTACGAAGAGACCAGCGGGACACCTGTGACCACCCGCTCACTCGACCCATGACGCCCCCCTTCCGCGTCGAGCGAGTGCTCCGTCCCAGGGTTCCCGCGCGCCCCTTCCCCGTCGAGTGGGCGCTCCGTCCCACCGGTCCCACGCGCCCCTTCCCCGTCGAGTGGGCGCTCCGTCCCACGGTTCCCGCGCGCCCCTTCCCCGTCGAGTGGGCGCTCCGTCCCACGCGTCACGCCACGGGTGGGGCTGGTGGGGCTGGTGGGACGACGGACTCACTCAACCAGCGATGGTCGGCCGCGGGCTCCCGGTCGAGTGGGCGCTCCGTCCCACGCGTCACACGACATCACACCCACAACGGGTGGGGCTGGTGGGACGACGCGCTCACTCGACCAGAGAGGGCGGCGCGGATCCGGCCGTCAGGCGCGGCTGGGCCGGGTGCCCTCGCTGACCGCGGCCAGCCGGCGCAGCGTCTCGCGCAGGGCCGCCTCCGCGTCGATGCCCTGCTCCCGGGCGCCACGGACGAGGTCGAGCAGGCGGGCACCGAGGTCGCCCTCGGCCACGGCCGCGTCGACGAGGTCACCGCGGCCGGCTTTCTCCAGGCGGCCGACGTACTTCTCCGCCCGAGCCAGCGCCGGCAGTGACGTGGGCACTCCCTCGACCGGGTGGGTGCGGTGCTGCTTCTCCCCAGCCTTGATCGTCTCCCAGTTCGCCGCCACCGCGTCGGGAGTGTCTGCCTCGACGTCGGCGAAGACGTGCGGGTGCCGGCGGACGAGCTTGTCGACGAGCTCCCCCGCGACGTCGTCGATCCCGAACGGCTGCTTCGGATGCTCCTGCGCCACCCGCGACTGGAAGGCGATCTGCAGCAGCAGGTCGCCGAGCTCCTCCTGCATGTGCGCCCGGTCGCCGCTCTCGATCGCCTCGATCGCCTCGTGTGCCTCCTCGAGGAGGTAGGGCACGAGGCTCTCCGGGGTCTGCTCGGCATCCCACGGGCACCCGCCGGGCGACCGCAGCCGGTCCATGACGGCCACCACGTCCAACAGCCGTGCGCCGGGCACGTCGAACGAGCCGATGAGCAGCTCGACGTCGGGTGGCTCCTGGAGCCGTGAGACCTCCACTGCCACAGCCTCGCTCAGCCCTGGGTCGCCGTCGGCCGAGCCGACCCAGACCACGTCGCCGTATGCCGTCTCGCCGACGAGGTCGCGCGCCAGCGCTGCCGGGTCGGCTGGGTCGTGCGCCTGCACGACGATGCCCGTCTCGGCCACGGCGGCGGACTGCGGCTCGTCGGGAACGCCCCAGACGGCATACGCCTGCTCGAGGGTCGACCAGGCCTCACGCGTCAGCAGGCCCGGCGCGATGCGCGGGGTGGAGACGAGCAGGACGAGGCGCACGGACACGAGGAGGTCGGCGGGTTGGGCGCGGGCCTACTGGGCGGGGGCCGTCGTGGCCGGAGCCGGCTGGGTCGAGGCGACGATCCAGTTCGGCGTCTGCTGCCCCAGGGTGAAGTAGACCGGGCCCTCGTTGGACTTCTTGACCTCGCCGAAGCGCGGGTTGACCGAGATGTCAGCCTTGGCGAGGCTCTCGCGGTAGGCGGCAACGTCGGCTTCGGTCATCTTCTGGGACTGGATCAGGGCAACCGCCTCGACGAACTGTTTGGTCGTGTCGGTCGCGTCGGGGATCGACGCGATGACCGATGCGTAGGTCTCGTCGGGCTTCCAGCTGCCGGACTTGGCGACGACATCCTTCAGCAGCGGCGCCGCGATGAGGGCGGTGACCACGATGGTCTCCGAGAAGTCGAGCTTGGCGGCCTGGAGCTGCTCGTAGGTCTTCTGCACATCCGTCTGGCTGATCATCTGGCCGTTGACGACGGCTGCGGCCTGCTGCCGGGTCGCGAACCCACATCCGCCAAGGAGCGCGATGGCGGTCACGGCGGCGATGGTGACGGTGACGAGTCGCCTGGCCGACGAGCCGGACCGTGCAGACGCGCGAGCTGACAGGGCCTTCACTGAATTCCTCCTCTGGCGGATGCGTCAGTCATCTTACGGGGCGCCGGCCCCGGCCCCGACACCAGCGCGCGTGACGGCCTGACCGGCCGCGATGTCGTCGAGAAGGACCGCCGTCATGAGCTGTCGCGCCCAGGTCAGGATCTCGACGTCGCGCAGTGGTTTGCCCCCGACGCGGGCCGTCATCGGAACCGGCACGAGCATGGTGCCGAGCGCCGGCTTGAGGATGGTCCCGGGGTAGAGGCGGTTGAGCCGCAGCTGCTGGCTCTCCCGGAGCTCCGGGAGAGGACCGAAGCGCACGACCTTGCCCTGCACGCCGATGTCGCCGATCTTCGCCTGCCGCGCGACGACGCGCAGGCGGGCGACCTCGAGGAGGTTCTCGACCGGGGCGGGCGGTGCGCCGTAGCGGTCTCGCAGCTCGGCCTCGATCTCGTCGACGGCCTCGAAGGTCTCGACGGTCGCGAGCTTCTTGTACGCCTCGAGACGCAGCCGCTCCCCCGGCACGTAGTCGTGCGGCAGGTGCGCGTCGACGGGCAGCTCGATCTTGATCTCGGCCGGGACGTCGGTGGTCTCGCCCTTGAAGTCGGCGACGGCCTCGCCGATGAGCCGGACGTAGAGGTCGAAGCCGACGCCCTCGATGTGGCCCGACTGCTCGCCGCCGAGCAGGTTGCCGGCGCCTCGGATCTCGAGGTCCTTCATCGCCACCTGCATGCCCGCCCCGAGATCGGTGTGGCTCGCGATGGTGCGGAGTCGGTCGTGTGCGGTCTCGGTGAGCGGCTTCTCGGGCGGGTAGAGGAAGTAGGCGTAGGCCCGCTCCCGACCGCGTCCGACCCGGCCGCGCAGCTGGTGAAGCTGCGAGAGCCCCAGCACGTCCGACCGCTCCACGATCAGCGTGTTCGCGTTGGAGATGTCCAGGCCGGTCTCGACGATGGTCGTGCAGACGAGGACGTCGAACCGCTTCTGCCAGAAGTCCTCCACGACCTGCTCGAGCCGGTGCTCCCCCATCTGTCCGTGGGCGGTCGCGATCCGCGCCTCGGGAACGAGCTCGCGCAGCCGGGAGGCGGCCTTCTCGATGCTGCTGACCTTGTTGTGCACGAAGAAGACCTGCCCCTCGCGGAGCAGCTCGCGACGGATCGCCGCCGTGATCTGCTTCTCGTCGTAGGCGCCGACGAAGGTCAGGACGGGGTGACGCTCCTCGGGCGGCGTTGCGAGAGTGGACATCTCGCGTATGCCGGTCACGGCCATCTCGAGCGTGCGCGGGATCGGGGTGGCCGACATCGAAAGCACGTCGACCGCCGTGCGCATCGTCTTGAGCAGTTCCTTGTGCTCGACTCCGAACCGCTGCTCCTCGTCGACGATGACCAGCCCGAGGTCCTTGAAACGGATCTCGTTGGCCAGCAAGCGATGGGTGCCGATGACGAGGTCGACGCTGCCTGATGCGAGCCCCTCGATGACCTCGCGGGCCTCCTTGTCGCTCTGGAAGCGCGACAGCGCCTTCACGGTCACCGGGAACTGGGCGTACCGCTCGGAGAAGGTCTGCTGGTGCTGGCTGACCAGCAGGGTGGTCGGCACGAGCACGGCGGCCTGCTTGCCGTCCTGGATCGCCTTGAACGCCGCACGCACGGCGATCTCGGTCTTGCCGTATCCCACGTCGCCACAGATGAGGCGATCCATCGGGATCTGCTTCTCCATGTCCGCCTTGACCTCGTCGATGCTCGACAGCTGGTCGGGCGTCTCGACATAGGCGAACGCCTCCTCGAGCTCGCGCTGCCACGGGGTGTCCGGGCCGAACGCGTACCCCTTGGTGGCCTGCCTGGCGCTGTAGAGCCGGATGAGGTCGGCGGCGATCTGCTTGACGTACCGCTTGGCCCGTGACTTGGTCTTGCTCCAGTCGGAGCCGCCCATCTTGTTGAGGCTGGGCTGCTCGCCGCCGACGTACTTGGTGACCTGGTCGAGCTGGTCGGTCGGCACGTACAGCCGGTCGCCGGGCTGCCCTCGCTTGCTCGGGGCGTACTCGATGACGAGGTACTCGCGTGTCGCGCCACCGACCGTGCGCTGCATCATCTCGACGAAGCGACCCACGCCGTGCTGCTCGTGGACGACGTGGTCGCCAGGGCGCAGCTGGAGCGGGTCGACCTGGTTGCGGCGGCGCGACGGCATGCGCCGCATGTCCTTGGTGGAGGTGGAGCCGGCCTGGCCGGTGAGGTCGGTCTCGGTGAGCACCTCGAGGCGTCCTGCCTCGTGGACGAAGCCGCGGCCGAAAGGTGCGGTGGTGACGCTGACGAAGCCCTCCGCGAGCCCGTCGGCGTCGGCGAGGTCAAGGGGGCGCACCGCGACCTCGCGCTCGCGCAGCACCTCCTCGACGCGCTTGGCCAGGCCCGGGCCTTCGGTGACGACGGCGACCCGCCAGCCCTCACGTGTCCGCTCGCGCAGGTGGTCGACGGCCCGGTCGGTGTCGCCGCGGTAGGCCTCGCTGTCGACGCTGCGCACGGCGATGCGCTCGTCGATGTCGTCCTCCTCGATGACGAGGTCCTCGTCGGCCGCGAACGGGGTCAGGGTCCACCACGGGCGGTCCTGGGCGACCGCATGCGCCCTGACCTGCGCGAGTGTCCAGTATGAGGCGCTGCCGAGAAGCGACTGAAGGTCGACCGGGACCTGGTTGCCGGCGGCGGCGTTGGCCCAGCTCGCCTCGAGGAACTCCTGGCTCGTGGCCACGAGGTCGTGGGCGCGGCGCCGGATGCGCTCGGGGTCGGCAAGCACGATGAGCGAGGTCGGCGGGAGGACGTCGAGCACCGACTCCATGCCGTCGACGACCGCGGGCGCGAGGGACTCCATCCCTTCGACGGCGATGCCCTCGGCGATCTTCGAGAGCATCTCGGAGACGCCGGGCAGCTGGTCGGCCAGCGCCCGGGCGCGCGCGCGCACGTCGGCGGTGAGCAGCAGCTCGCGACACGGCGGGGCCCACAGGCCATGCTCGGCCACCTCGAGGGACCGCTGGTCGGCGACCTTGAACCAGCGCACCTCCTCGACGGTGTCACCCCAGAACTCGACGCGGACCGGGTGCTCCTCGGTGGGCGGGAAGACGTCGAGGATGCCGCCGCGCACGGCGAACTCGCCGCGCCGCTCGACGAGGTCGGTGCGGGTGTATGCCGCTGCCGCAAGGGCGTCGACGACGTCTTCGAGCGGCCGCTCGTCACCGCTGCGCAGCGCCACCGGCACGAGCTCGCCGAGCCCCTTGGTCAGGGGCTGAAGCACCGCGCGCACCGGTGCCACGACCACCGAGAGGGGGCCGTATGCCGGGTCCTCCGGGTCGGGGTGCGCGACCCTGCGCAGCACGGCCAGACGACGGCCGACCGTGTCGCTCCGCGGGGACAGCCGCTCGTGCGGCAAGGTCTCCCACGACGGGAAGACGGCGATCCGCTCTGGCGGCAGGAACACGGCCAGGGCGGTCGCGAGGTCTTCTGCCTCGCGGGTCGTGGCCGTGACGACGACGATCGGCGAGGCGGTGGCGGACGAGTCTGTGGACGACTCGCTGGACATGTCCGTGGACGAGCTCCCGTCGGCGCGCTGGGCCAGGGCGGCGACGAGGAACGGACGTGTGCCGTCGCTGGCGGAGACGTCGACGAGGCGTGCGCGACCGACCTGATCGAGAACGTGGCGGACATCGGGAAGCGCTCGGAAGGCGCGCAGGAGTGGGTGCGACATCAGGGTCCTCAGTCTAGGTCGGCCCGGTGACGCTGCCGGACACCCGCCAGAACGCATCGAATGCAGCGCTTGGGCGTCGAACCAGGTGTGAGGACGCTGAGCTCAGCATCGAACGCGGCGTTCGGCGTCGATGGACCCGGCGCGACCGGGCGTGCCCGCGACGTCAGCGAGGTGCGTGGAACCGCTGCTGGGCGTCGAGCAGGCCGACCTCGATGAGCGCCTCGACGGCGTCCGCGGCGTCGTCGAGCAGGAACGGGAGGTTCTCGCGCTCGGTCTTGCCGAAGTCCTTGAGGACGAAGTCGGCCGGGTCCTGGCGGCCCGGCGGGCGGCCGATGCCGACCCGGACGCGGAGGTAGTCCTTGGAGCCGATCGACTGCGTCACCGAGCGGAGGCCGTTGTGGCCGCCCTCACCGCCGCCCTTCTTGAGGCGGACGGCTCCTGCCTCGATGTCGAGCTCGTCGTGGACGACGACGAGGCGGTCGACGGGCACGTCGTAGTACTTCAGCAGCCCAGCGACCGGACCTCCCGAGAGGTTCATGTAGGTCGACGGGATCGCGAGCACGACCTTGGGGCCGGGCACGCGCAGGCGCACCTCGGCCACCCGGGCGCGGGCTTTGTGCGCCTTGAACGAGGCGCGGCTGCCCGCGACGCCGGTGGCGTCGCGGGCAGCGAGCTCCTCGACGGCCATGGCGCCGACGTTGTGTCGGTTACCCGCATACTCCGGACCGGGGTTGCCCAGTCCGATGACGAGCCAGGTGTCCATGACCTTCCTCGATGGGTAGTGCGGCTGTCGCGTCGCCCGAGTGCCGTGGGCAGCGGGCTACGCGAAGGTGCGTGAGGCTCAGGCCTCCTCGGCCTTGGCCTCGCCCTCGGCAGCCTCGCCCGCGGCGGCCTCGCCCACCGGGGCCTCGCCCTCCGCGGCCTCGGGGGCCTCGTGCTCGATGCCGGCCTCAGCCTCGGCCTCGGCCAGCTCCGCCTCGAGCGCCTCGGCGGAGATGGCCTGGGTGACGTTGACCACGAGCGCGTCGCCATCGGTGACGAGCTCGGCCCCAGAGGGCAGCGCGATCTCGGAGGCGAGGATCTGCGTGCCGGCCTGGACGCCCTCGACGGAGACGACGACGTTCTCCGGGATGTTCGTCGCCTCGACGAGCAGCTGCAGCGAGTTGTGGTCGAGCGTGACGACCGTCTCGGCAGCGGCCTCGCCCTCGATGTGGACGGGGACGTCGACAGTGACCTTCTCGCCGCGGCGGACCACGACGAGGTCGACGTGCTCGATGACCGGCTTGATCGGGTCGCGCTGCACGTCCTTGGCGAGCGCGAGCTGCTCGTCCCCGTCGACGACGATCGTGAGAAGCGCGTTGACGTGCTTGAGCGCCATCATCGTGTCGTGGCCGGGAAGCGAGATGTGGACCGGCTCGGCGCCGTGGCCGTACATGACTGCGGGGATGTTGCCGGCGCGACGGAGCTTGCGGGCGGCGCCCTTGCCGAATTCGGTGCGCTTCTCGGCAACGAGCTTGGTGATGTCAGACACGGGGTCTCCTGGTTCTCGGTAGAGGCGATCTGCTGGTCAGCCTCGACGCGGGACGGCGCGCGGTGTCGGGCGGGAGATTCGGGGTCCGCACGCAGAGGCGGACCTGACCGTAGACATGCCGAGTCGGTCAGGCCGCCGCGTCGATCACGGACCCTGTCACGCGCTGCCGAACAGCCGTGCATCGTCCCTCGCCGAGGCAACTGGTCGATCTTACGGGAATCGTCCCGCACAGTCGAAATCCGCAGTGTCCGGGACTGGAGGTGCCGCCCATCTAGGCGGGTCGGGGTCGATCTCGGCGGGGACGCGGGCCGGCGCCGCCGGTGGCCGATGCCAGCTGACCAGCTCTGGTGTCACCTCGGCGGTGAGCCCGAGCTCGTGGACTCTGGTGTGGTGTCGACCGCACAGCAGTGCCCCGTTGAGCAGGTCCGTGGGCCCGCCCTCTGCCCAGTGAACGACATGGTGCGCCTCGCACCACTGCGCCGGCACGGTGCAGCCCGGGTACGAGCAGCCACCGTCGCGGACCGCGAGAGCCAACCGCTGAGCCGGGGTGAAGTACCGCTGGGTGAACCCGAGGTCCAGGACCTGGGACGGGCCGCCGAGCACCATCGGCACGACCCCGGCCTCGCACGCTATGCGTCGCACCGCGCCCACGGACAGCACCTCGTCGTTGTCCGCGACGCCGGCGCCGTGCACGAGCCCGACCAGGGCCGCGTAGGACATCGTGATGACGACCTTGGCCCGCGGGGTCCGGGTCACGCCCATCGGGGCGGCCACCGCCCGAGCGACCAGCTCGAGCAGCGCGTCCGCGCGCCGAGTCGCCGGCAGCCGCGGGTCGGCCACCGGCACGGCGCAGACCTCACACGCCGGCCGCACCCAGGACCCACCCACATGCCCATCCACATGCCCGCCCACGGACCCACCCGTGGACCCCTCCCCGGACCCACCCGTGGACCCACCCGTGGACCCACCCGTGGACCCACCCGTGGACCCCTCCGTGGACCCATCGGCCCGATGGCGATCCACCCCCGCGTGATCTAGCTGATCGGGGCCGGGTGACGGCTCGGGGATCAGGTGCCCGCACACCGGGTGCCGATACGGCGCCGGACGCTCTGCCCAGCCACCCTCCGCCCAGTCGCGGTCTGGCCGGGGCCGGGCCAGCGGGTCGATCGCGGCGTCCAGCACCGCCGCGCCCTCGGGATCCAGCCGGAGCCGGTACTCGACCAGCCCCGCCGAGCGACCCACCCGCGACAACGACCGACCCGCCCGCATCCGCGCCTCCTGGGCCGCCACCTGCTCCGGTGGCCGCAGCGACACCCGAGCCTGCCGGACCAGCCGCCGCAGCTCACGCACCCCCAGCACCCCGGCCTGCTCGACCATGGCCTGGACCACCCCGTCGAGATGAGCCCGCTCGGCAAAGGACACCGCATCCTGGTGGAACCGCACGATCACCGCCGCCCGCTCCACCGTGGTCACCCCCGAACGCACCATCTCGGCCAGCGCCCGCCACCGCGGCTCGCTCATCACCGCACCCACCGCGGTCAGCTCCGCCGCCCCGGCACCCTCCAGGGCCGGGGCCTGGGCCGCCAACCAGTCGTTGCGCGACAGGCCCTGCCGCAGACCCAGACCGCGCGAGGACACCTCGCCCGCCAGCACCGCGGTCAGGCTGTGCGCCAGATCCCGCACCCGCTGCGCCTGGGCGACCGCGTCGCCCACCCCGGCCTCGGGCAGGCACCACGTCGGGAAACGACCGGGCGATCAGCCGCAGCTCCTCGGCCATCGAGGCCAGCCGCGCGGCCAGCCCCGGCAGACCCGCCAGAGCCTCCAGCTCCGCACCCGCCCGCGAGTCAGACGAGGCCAGCAACGCCACCCGGGCCACCGGGTCCATCACCACGCCTGACCCCGGCACCACCCCGGCCCCGCCTACCACCCCGGCCCCGCCCACCAGCCCGGCCCCGCCCACCACCCCGGCCCCGGCCGGAGCACCGGGCTCCCGCACCGGCGCGGTGACCCCGTGGCGCGGGCCCCCTCGGCGCTTCGGGTGGCGGGCTGTCTGGCTCATGACCCAAACATACGTTCGACCACCGACAGCCACCCGTCACTACCCACAGCAAACCGATGCAAACACCTGGGTTGTCCACAGGCTCGAAACGTCCGCCGGAGCTAGCCGCCCGTGTGCGTCATCGTCACCTCGTCGGTAAACGTGCCTGCCGCGTCGGCGACGAACCGCATCCGGAGCACGGTCGCTGACACGGTGAGGTCGAGGTGGCCATAGGTGGGGTCGCGGTTCGCCCCCGACGTGGCTGCGAAGTACCCGGCCTCCGGGTCGGAGGGGTTCACGGCACGCAGCGGGATGCCGCCGGTTCCCACGCTGACGAAGACGGTGCCGGCGCCGGCGACGAGCTCGTTCCCCGGTCCGCTCGAGGGCACGACACAGGCGGGGTCGAACCGCCCCACCGCCACCTCGGCACAGCCCGGCCCTACGGCGAGCTGCTTGGTGCGCTGGTAGAGGTGCTCATGCCCCGTGAGGACGAGGTCGACGTGCTGCGACACGAGCAGGTCGAGCAGGTCGGTGCCGACGGAGCACGAGTAGCGGCCGACGGACAGGCACGGCTCGTGCATGCCGACGACGACGAACGGGAACCCGGCCTGGTGCGCGCCCTCGATCGCCGCGGCCGTCCAGGCGTAGTGCTCCGTGCCTCTGGTGTAGTCCCACGTGCCGTCGGGGAAGGTCAGGCCCGGCGAGATCATGACGACGCGGACGACCGGGGCGGCTGCCGGCAGGTCGACGTACCACTGTCTCCCGTAGGTCCCGGTCAGCCCACGCAGCTGGTTGGGCAGGCAGGCCGCGAACGCGTCGATCCGTCCGTTGAGGCCGTCGCTCTCGTGGTTGCCCGCCAGCAGCTCGACGGGTATGCCGTCACCGACGTGAGCGCGCACGAACCGACACCACTGCGCCTCCTCGCCAGCCCGGCCGTACGAGAGGTCACCGAGGGCCAGAAGAGCATCGGGACGGGCTCGGCGGACGGCGTCGAGGACCCTGCCGGTGGTCTCGGGAGCTGCACCGAAGTCGCCGGCGGCCGTCAGGTGGACGGGCACCGCCCCCGTCGTGTTCCCTGACGGCGCGCCCGGGACCGACCGGCCAGAGGTGCTGACAGGGCCGGAGGTGCTCACAGGGCCGGAGGTGCTCACAGGGCCGGATGGGCTCGAGGGCACGGCGGCCGAGGTGCAGCCGGCCGCGGCGGCGCCCAACAGGACCGCTGCCATGAGGAGACTGAGGAGATTGCGGCG
The DNA here is from genome assembly GCF_054783095.1 of Intrasporangium mesophilum. Classification (NCBI taxonomy): domain Bacteria; kingdom Bacillati; phylum Actinomycetota; class Actinomycetes; order Micrococcales; family Intrasporangiaceae; genus Intrasporangium; species Intrasporangium mesophilum. The sequence continues at coordinate 274,326 of NZ_BAAGRF010000019.1, forward strand.
AGCTGCAGCACGCATACCTGCAGCGTAGGCAGGCCCCGGCGGGACAGCCTCAGGCAGGCGACCTCGTCTCGTCGGTGCGCACCGCGATTACTCCGGCCACGATGAGCGCGCCGCCGACCAGCTGCACCGGCATGGGCAGCTCGGCGAGCACGAGCCAGGCGAACAGCACCGCGAAGAGCACCTCGGTCAGCGCCACGAAGGAGGCGACCTTCGCCCCGAGCATCCGGACCGCCGCGATCCCGGCGACGTAGGCGAACGCCGCAGCGAGGATCGCGATGACGAGGATCGGCACCCACCACGGGACGGTCGTGCCACGGAGAAGAACCTCCGGTGCGCCGCGCGACATGTCGAGGACTCCGGTCAGGCCCGCCAGCCAGAGCACGACGGCACCCACGACGAGTCCCGACCCGGCCAGCGCGATAGGCGGGATGCCCGCGTGGACGTGGTCCGCGAGCAGGAAGTAGAGGACGAGGCAGACCGCGGCCGCCAGGCCCCACATCGCGCCCACGAGGTTGACGGTGGCTCCGCCGAGCACGTCGAGGACGAGGAGCAGGCCGACGACCGCCAGCCCGATGCCGAGCAGGGTCAGCCGCCCGGGCGCCTGCCGGTGCCGGATCCAGAGCCAGCCCACGATGAGCACGGGCGCGAGGTACTCGAGCAGCAGCGCGACGCCGACCGACAGGTGGCTCACGGCGTTGAAGTAGGCGAGCTGACACCCGGCGACGCCCGTGAGGCCGTAGCCGACGACGACGAGGGCGTTGCTGCGCAGCAGTCCCCAGCGCCCGCGGAGCGAGAGCACGGTCGGGACCAGCAGCACGGCCGCGGCGACGGTGATCCGCAGCGTCACCACGGCTCCGGGCGCCCACCCCGCCAGCAGCAGCGGCTTGGCGAAGGCTCCCGAGGTCGCGAACGCCGCAGCTGAGGCGAGGGCGACCCCGAGGCCGAGCACCGGGCGTCGGACCGCCACGGACGACAGCCCCGCCGCGGGCTGGCCGGTCGCGCCGGCCGCGCCGGTCGCACCGGTCGCACCGGTCGTGCCGGTCGTGCCGATCGCCAGGTCGGCCGTGGTCTCAGCCGTCATCTCTCGTCACCGCCTCATTCGCCTGACGGAACATGTCAGGACCAAAATTGATTACACTCATGACGGTAGCCAGAGATCATGTCAGGAGTCAATAGCGTGTTCACTCATGACGCTGAGGAAGCCCTTCAGTGGGGGGCTGAGCTCGTCAACACGATGCCGGGCAGCGTCCCGGGAGATACTTCGGCCGACACGCTGACGACCCTCGATGACCTCCGGGACTTCTTCGAAGGCAAGCCGTGGACCGGTCGCTTCGACCGCGACGCCGCCGAGCTCGAGGCCGTGCGGGCGCTGCGCCCGAGGCTGCGGCAGTTCTGGGAGTCGTCCGAGCCCGACGTCGTCGAGATGGTCAACGTGATGCTCGCCGAGGCCGGCGCGGTGCCCCGTCTCGTCAACCACGACGACATCGGCTGGCACGTTCACGCGACCCCGCTGGACGCCCCGCTCGACCAGCGTATGGCGGTCGAGTTCGCGTTCGCCATGATCGACGTCGTGCGCGCCGACGGCCTGGACCGCCTCCGGGTCTGCGAGGCCGAGGACTGCGACGACGTGGTCGTCGACCTGTCGAAGAACCGCTCCCGGCGCTACTGCGACGGCGGCTGCGCCGCGAAGGCCCACACAGCGGCATACCGAGCCCGCAAGGCCGCCCGCGCCTGAGCGGGGCGCCCTCGATGCCGCTGCTGCCGATCAGATCACTGCTCAGGTCGCCCGTCAGGTCGTCCGACCGGTCGTGATGGCAACACCAGAGGCGACCTGACGGGCGACGTGACGGGACGAGACGGCATACGGCGGACCCGTATGCCGCACGGCCGGGACGGTGCTGTCCGTCAGGCCTTGCCGTCGAAGAGGCTCGTCACCGAGCCGTCCTCGAAGACCTCCTTGATCGCCATCGACACGAGTGGCGCGATCGACAGGACGGTGAGCTTGTCGAACCGGCGGTCGTCGGGGATCGGGAGGGTGTTCGTGACGACGACCTCCTCGACCCGCGAGGCCTTGAGACGGTCGACGGCCGGGCCCGAGAGGATGGCGTGTGTCGCTGCGATGACGACCGACTTCGCGCCGTCCGCCAACAGGGCGTCGGCAGCCTTGGTGATGGTGCCGGCCGTGTCGATCATGTCGTCGACGAGGATGCAGACGCGCCCCTTGATCTCGCCGACCACCCGGTTGGCCACGACCTCGTTGGGCCGGTTGATGTCGCGAGTCTTGTGGATGAAGGCCAGCGGGACGCCGCCGAGTCGAGCGGACCAGTCCTCTGCGACCTTGATGCGACCGGCGTCGGGTGACACGACGGCCAGGTCGAGATCGCCGTACTTCTTGCCGACGTGATCCGAGAGGATCGGCAGCGCCATGAGGTGGTCGACCGGCCCGTCGAAGAAGCCCTGGATCTGCGCGGTGTGCAGGTCGATCGCCATGAGCCGGTTGGCCCCTGCCGTCTTGAACAGGTCGGCGATCAGGCGGGCGGAGATCGGCTCGCGACCTCGGTGCTTCTTGTCCTGGCGGGCGTAGCCGTAGAAGGGCAGCACGACCGTGATCCGCTTGGCCGAGGCGCGCTTCAGGGCGTCGATCATGATGAGCTGCTCCATGATCCACTCGTTGATCGGCGACGTGTGGCTCTGGATGACGAAGGCGTCCGAACCGCGCACCGACTCCTCGTAGCGGACGTAGATCTCGCCGTTGGCGAAGTCGTACGCGCTCGTCGGGACGAGTGTGGTGCCCAGCTGGTCGGCGACCTCCTGCGCGAGCTGGGGGTGCGCCCGGCCGGAGAAGAGCATCATGTGCTTCTCCGTCGTCCTGTTGATCCCGCTCATCGGTGGACGTCCTTCGTGTCGGTGGTGAGCTCGTCGTTGTCGACGACTGCGCCTTCCTCGTGCGCGAGCGCCGCCTCGGCCTCGGCCGCGAGCGCCGCACGGGCGGCGGCGTCCGTCTTCGTGCCTGCCCGGCGGCGGGCCACCCAGCCGTCGATGTTGCGCTGCTGGGCACGGGTGACCGCCAGCTGGCCCGGCGACACGTCGCTGACCACCGCGGAGCCGGCCGCGACGTAGGCGCCGTCGCCGATCGCCCGGGGAGCGACAATGACCGCGTTGCTCCCGACGAAGCTGTGGGCCCCGACCGTCGTGTGGCCCTTGGTCAGGCCGTCGTAGTTGGCGAAGATCGTGCCGGCCCCGATGTTCGCGCCTTCGCCGATCGTGGCGTCGCCGCAGTAGGTCAGGTGCGGCACCTTCGCGCGGTCCCCGATCTGGGCGTTCTTGGTCTCGACGAACCCGCCGATCTTGCCGGACCTGCCCAGGCGCGTGCCGGGACGAAGGAAGGAGAACGGGCCCACCGTCGCTCCGGGCCCGATCTCGGCAAGCTCGGCCTGGGTGCGCACGACACTCGCGCCGTCCCCGATCTCGACGTCCTTGAGCGTCGTGTCGGGACCGATCACGCACTCGCTGCCGATCGTGGTTGCGCCGAGGATCTGGGTGTTCGGGTGGACGACGGTGTCGGGCCCGATGGTCACATCGGCATCGACCCACGTCGTAGCCGGGTCGATGACGATGGCTCCCTCGCGCATCGCCTGCTCGACCGTGCGGCGGTTGAGCTCGGCGCCGAGCCGGGCCAGCTGCACTTTGTCGTTGACGCCCTCGGTCTGCCACAGGTCGGTGACGAGGTGGGCGTGAACAGCCAGGCCCCGCTGTCTGGCGATGGCCACCACGTCGGTGAGGTACTTCTCGCCCTGGGCGTTGTCGGTGCCGACCTCGGCGAGCGCCTCACGCAGGACGTCGGCGTCGAAGGCGTAGAGGCCGCTGTTGACCTCGTGGATCGCGATCTGCTCGGCGGTCGCGTCCTTCTGCTCGACGATGGCCTCGACGAGTCCGTCGGCGTCGCGCAGGACCCGCCCGTAGCCGGTGGGGTCGTCGAGCCTGGCGGTGATGACGGTGACTGCGCTGGCGGTCGAGACGTGCTCCGCGACGAGGTCGTTGAGGGTCTCCGAGGTCAGCAGCGGCACGTCGCCGTAGGTGACCACGATGGTGCCGGTCAGCCCGCCGGGCAGCGCCTCGAGCCCGCACTCGACGGCCCGGCCGGTGCCGGCGACGTCGTCCTGGTCGGCGATGACGGCGTCCTCGTCGATCGCGGCCACGTGCTCGGCGACCCGGTCCCGCTGGTGTCGCACGACCACGGCGAGGTGCTCCGGGCCGGTGCCCCGGGCCGCGCGGATCGCGTGAGCCACGAGGCTGCGGCCGCCGATCGTGTGCAGAACCTTCGGGGTCGTGGACTTCATGCGTGTGCCCTCACCGGCGGCAAGGACGATCACGGCGGTCGGCCGCGGATCGCTCACGGGGCGCAGCTCCTTATGGTTCGGGGGCCTCGGGTGCGTACGACCCCGAACGCGTCGGGGTGCGCCGCAGCCACTCTACTCGCGGCCATCGGTGCCGCTTGTCCACCCACAGGCGGCGACGTGACGCCCTTCACAACGCCCGGTCGTGCGCCGACCGGTAGGTGAGATCCGTCGGCGGGGCGTCGGCGATCGCCTGGCAGCACACCTGCTCCCCGGGCAGGAGTCGAACCTGCGTCGCTAGTCCTGATTCAAAGTCAGGCGGGCCCTGCCGACAGACCAACCGGGGATCGTCACCCGTCGCGGCGCACGGGGCGAGACCCACAGGCTAGTGCAGTCCGAGTGTCCGTTCGTGCAGGCGGGGGCGCGGGCTCCCAGGCAGAATGGCGGCGTGAGCGCCGACCGAGCCGACCGACCCGACCGCACGGAGCGGACTCGACCGCGCCCGCGCATGACCGGTCCCGAGCGGCGCGAACAGCTCATCACCGTCGGGCGCAAGCTCTTCGCCGAAAAGGGGTTCGAGGCGACCACCGTCGAGGAGGTGGCCTCCAAGGCGAACGTTTCCAAGCCGGTCGTCTACGAGCACTTCGGCGGCAAGGAGGGGCTGTATGCCGTTGTGGTCGACCGCGAGATCCAGACCCTTCTCGGGGGGATCAACGAAGCGCTCGACGTCGGCGAGGGCGCCCGGATCCTGCTCGAGCGGGCAACGCTCGCGCTGCTCGACTATGTCGAGCGTGACCCCGACGGCTTCCGGATCCTCGTGCGCGACTCGCCCCCCGGCCAGTCCACGGGATCGTTCGCGAGTGTGCTCGGTGACGTGGCGACCCACGTCGAGCACCTGCTGGCGGCTGAGTTCAAGCAGCGTGGCCTCGACCCGAAGTCGGCTCCGATCCACGCCCAGATGCTCGTGGGCATGGTCGCCCTGACGGGGCAGTGGTGGCTCGACCGGCGCAAGTTCAAGAAGGACCAGGTCGCTGCGCACCTGGTCAACCTGGCCTGGAACGGCCTCTCCGGCCTCGACCGCTCCCCCCGCCTGGTGACCGTTCCGCGCCGCTGAGGTCCTGGCCCGCTCAAACCCCGGGGCCCTTACCCGACCCCGACGGCGGACCCTCGCCGCGAGCGCAGACCGACCCCGCGACCCTGAGCCCAGTCAGGACGGGGTGACGAGGCGGGTGAAGGTGGCGCCGGTCGCGTCGGTCACGCGCACGAGCACCGGGGCGATCCGGCCGGCGCCGGACTGCTCGAGCAGCACCTGACCGCTTTGGCCACGACAGGTGACGCTCCACGCCGATGTCGTCGAGCACGTCCAGCTCGCGTTTCCCGCAACGAGCCCTCCCGATCCGCTCGCGTTGGACACCCGGACCGTGAGGTCGCCCGACACCTGGGACCGGACCCGCAGGGAGAACCGGCTCAGCGTGCCGGAGCGGACGAGCCGCGCATCGACTGCCGGAGCCGGTCCGGCGGCTGTGGGGCTGGCCGAGGGCGTCGGGGATGCCGGCGGTGTCGGGGTATGCCGGACGGCCGGTGCCGCTGTCAGGCTCGGTGGCGGCGGTTGCACGACCGGCCCGCGGGTCGTCGTGGCCTCGGCGGCGTTCGCCGACGGCGAGGCCGAGACGCTCGGCACCGGGGCGGTCGGAGCCGCGGCCGGCGTCCCGCTGAGGCCGGCGGAGGGCTGGGCAGTGCTGGTCGGCCCGGAGGTCGGCGTGTGCGCCGACGCGGTCGAGGTCGGGCTGCTCGCTGGAGCGCCGGTGACGCTCGCCAGCCCGATGCCGATCGCGATCCCGGCGGCGAGGGTGGTCACGCGGCTCGCGGCCTGGCCGAGGCGGTCCGCCGTGGCGCCCGTGGTCACCGCGCCGGCGGCTCCGCCCGCGCCGGCGGCTCCGCCCGCGCCGGCGCTTGCTCCGCCTGTGGCAGATGCAGCCGTCGACGGTGCGCCAGCGGCCGCCGCTCCACCCGTTGCCGTCCCACCCGTCACCGCTGCAGCTCCGGCAGTCTTGGCGGCCCCCGCTGCACTGCCACCGGCCATGCCGGCACCCGCGGCTCCGACACCGGCGGTGCCCGCACCCGCCGCACCGGCGGCAGTCGTGAGGCCGGCGAGCGCGCCCGCGCTGAGGAAGCCGGGCGTGCTCACACCGACGGCGACGAGGAGCGGGACGACGAGCGACGGGAACTCGTCATGGACGGCGCGCAGGTCGGCCGCGATCGCAGCCGCATGGGCGCAGGAGTCGACATGGGCCTGCGCGCGCTCGGTCTGGCGCTTCGGCAGGCGGCCGCGCACCAGTGCACCGAGGTGCTCGATCGTCCAGCGACACTCGTCGGAGTCGGCATCTGGAAGGCCACGCTCGGCACGGACGTCGAGGTAGCGCGCCCGCAGTGAGTCGCGGGCGCGCATCGCGCGGACGCTTACGGCGTTCGCCGTCATGCCGAGGGCCGGGGCGACGACGCGGGGCGCCGCACCCTCGACGGTCGTGTGCCACAGGACGCGCTGGTCGCGCTCGGGCAGACCGCGGAAGGCCTCCCGCACGAGGTCGACGCCCTCGTCGCCGCCGAGGTCCGCACCGAGCTCGCCGCCGGCTCCGATGTCGGCAACCGGCTGGACCAGGGACTCCAGGTCGGCGTCGTCGGTCGGGACGGCCTTGAGGTCCCGGCGGCCCATGTCGACGGCGACCGTGCGCACTGTCGAAAGGAAGTAGGCGCGGAAGTGCTCGTCGGGACCACGGCCGTCGCGGATCAGCGCGAAGACGCGCGTCGCGGCCTCGGCGACGATGTCCTCGGAAGCGGCACGTCCACGATGCCGGTGGGCGACGGCATACGCAGCGGGGAGGTGACGTCGCCAGAGCTCGCCGAACGCCTCGGCGGAGCCTTCTCGGGTGCGTCCGAGAAGATAGAGGTCAGCAGCCGATGACCACGACTCGCTCGACCACATGGTGGTGTCTGCCGACAAGGTTCACCCTTCCAGATGGCCCCGAGTGCGGACCAAGTCTGCCAAGGCACGACACGGCACGTCGAATCCGACCGAGCGGGAGCGGCAGGTTTCGCCCTTCCGATGATCCCCTCCACGAAACCACGCGGAAGGACGAAACCCGACGGCACCACTCGTGACGACCCGCGGGAGCGACTCCCTCCCCTGACCAAGCGGGAGGCTCCATGCGAAAGCCGTCGCCAAGAAGACGTGCCACTACCCATTTCATGTCAACGTTTTGCGAAGTGTCGCGAATCGGCCCAAGCTTCCGAGAACTTTCGAAGGCCATGACCGGTTCCTGACCCTTTGATGACCGGACCCTGACCAGCCCGTTACCGACGGGCCTCGCCGCACCAGGGCTCAGGCCGAGCCGGTGCGCGCCACGGCGAAGGTCCGGGTGAAGCCGAAGAGCACCCCGAAGGGGCGTCGCGGGTATGCCGTCTCGAGCTCGCGCTCGTAGTCGTCGAGGAACGCCTCGCGCTCCTGCTCGTCGGTCAGCACTCCCAGCACGGGCCGCAGGCCGGTCCCGCGCACCCACTCGAGCACGGGGTGCCGCGCCGTGTCGGAGGCCAGGACGTGTTGGTACGTCGTCTGCCACACGTCGACGTCCGGGGTGAGGTCGAGCAGCAGGGCGGCATACGTCTCCGGAAGGGCGACGGCGACGGCACGGTCGAGCCCGGGCCGCAGGTCGTCGGCCCGCGGGTGGCGTGCCGCGACCTCGCGCATGAGCCGGTGCGAGGGGGCGTCGAAGTTCGCCGGGACCTGCATCGCGAACGTGCCGCCGGGGGCGAGCGCGGCGACCCAGGTGGGGATGAGCCGCAGGTGGGTCGGGACCCACTGGAGCGTGGCGTTCGTGACGAACACGTCGATGGGCGCCCCCAGCGTCGCGGGGTCCCAGTCCTCCGCGGCGGCCTCGACCCACTCGACCCGGCCGTCAGTGTCGACCGCTCGGGCCTTGGCGAGCATCTCGGGCGAGGGGTCGACGCCGATCACTCTCGCGTCGGGCCACCGTCGGCCGAGCCCGATGGTGAGGTCGCCCGGACCGCACCCGAGGTCGACCACGACCCGCGGCGAGGGCGCGTCGATCCGGCTCAGCAGGTCCGCGAACGGCCGGCCGCGGTGCCCGGCGAAGAGGGCGTACTGGCGCGGGTCCCAGGCCGCGTCGCCTGTCCGGGGGGTGGCGGGGCTGGCGGTGGGGTCGGGCATGTCTTGCTCGCTTTCCTTCGATGTCAAGAGTCTTGACGGCGACTACAGTTGGGACATGAGCGCCGAGCGGAGGCCGGTACAGCCCGGCGACGACGTCGATGAGATCGTCGCGGCCTGGCGCCGTGAGCGACCCGACCTCGACGTGTCGCCGCTCGAGGTGCTGTCGCGGGTCTCGCGACTCGCTCGACGGCTCGACCTCGCGCGCGGCTCGGCCTTCTCGGAGCACCTCCTGGAGGGCTGGGCGTTCGACGTGCTGTCCGCGCTGCGCCGGGCCGGCGAGCCGTACGAGCTGTCACCCGGCCAGCTGGTGCAGCAGACACTGGTCACGTCGGGCACGATGACCAACCGCGTGGACCGGCTCGAGCGCAACGGCTTCGTCGAGCGCCGCCCTGACCCGGGTGACCGCCGGGGCGTCCTCGTCCGGCTCAGCCCGGCAGGCCGGGACATCGTGGACGCTGCCATGGCCGACCTCATCGAGCAGGAGAAGTCGCTGCTGTCGGAGCTGTCGCCCGCCGAGCGCACCCAGCTGGCGACGCTGCTGCGCCGGATGCTCGTGCCGCTGGAGTCCCGCCGCGACTCCGCGGGCTGAGGGGTCGGGCTCACCCGGCGGCCTGCTGGAACTCCAGCCGGTTCCCGACCGGGTCGCTCGTGTGGAAGCGGCGCAGGCCCGGGATGTTGTCGTCCCACGCCACCGGTCCACCCGCCTCCTCGACACGGCGAGCCAGACCGTCCACGTCGCCGACGGCCATCCCCGGGTGCGCCTTGCGCGCGGGCACGAAGGGGTCCTCGATGCCGACGTGGATCTCGGCCGAGCCCGCGCGGAACCAGGCCCCGCCGCGGGCCCGCAGACGCTCGGGCTTGTCGATCTCGACCATGCCGAGAACGCCGACGTAGAACGCGCGCATGGCGTCCTCGCAGCCCGCCGGACCGGACACCTGGACGTGGTGCAGGGTCATCTCCATGCCTTGAAAGTATCTTGATATCAAGATACTTTCAAGACCCTCCGCAACACACCGAACAGCCGCCAAAGGATCCGGATATTTCCGTCGAACTTTGCGATTGCTCGGTGTGTTGCGGGGTCAGCCGACGATCTCGGCGGCCTCGAGCCACTCGAGCTCGAGCTCCTCACGCTCTGTGACGATCGCCTGCAGACTGGAGTTGAGCTGGGCCAGCGCAACGGGATCGGTTGCGGCAGAGACCATCTCGCCGTGAACCTTGGCCTCGCGGTCAGCCAGGCGTGACAGCTGCTTCTCGACGCGCGCCATGACCTTGCGGGCCTCCCGCGCCTGGGCCGCGTTCGCCGCCGGCCCCGCAGACCCGGGTATGCCGTCCGGCGAGCCACCGCTGCCGCCCCCGGTCGCGCCCCCGGTCGCGCCCCCGGTCGCGCCACCAGTTGCGCTCCCCGGCGCGGCACCCGACGCCGCTGCGGCGCTGGCGGCGCGCGCCCGTGCCGCTTCGCGGAGGCGGAGGTACTCGTCGACACCTCCGGGCAGGTCTCGCACGCGGCCGTCGCCGAGCAGAGCCAGCTGGTGGTCGCAAGCGCGCTCGAGCAGGTACCGGTCGTGCGAGACGACGATGAGCGTGCCGGCCCAGCCGTCGAGGACGTCCTCCAGCGAGGTGAGGGTCTCGATGTCCAGATCGTTGGTCGGCTCGTCGAGGATGAGCACGTTCGGCTCGGTCAGCAGCAGCCTCGTCAGCTGGAGGCGGCGACGCTCTCCACCACTCAAGTCACCGACTCGCGACTGCTGGCGCCCGCCTGAGAAGCCGAGCCTCGTGGCGAGCTGGCCGGCGCTGATCTCCTTGCCGCCCAACGTGGTCCACTGACGCACGTCCTCGAGCGCCTCGATGACCCGCCACTGCTCGAAGCGGTCCAGCTCGCGCACCTCTTGGGTCAGGTGCCCGATAGCGACCGTCTTCCCGACCTTGCGCCGGCCGCTCGTCAGCGGCGTCTCGCCGGTGAGGGCGCGCAGGAGGGTCGACTTGCCGGCACCGTTGACGCCGACGATCCCGACCCGCTCCCCCGGCGCCAGCCGCCAGGTGACCCGGTCGAGGAGGGTGCGCTCGTGCGGCGGCTCGCCGAGCACCACGGTCGCGTCCTCGAGGTCCAGGACGTCCTTGCCGAGGCGCGTGGTGGCGAAGGACGCCAGCTCGATGGTGTTTCGTGGCGGCGGCTCGTTGGCGATGAGCGCGTTCGCCGCGTCGATGCGGAACTTCGGCTTGCTCGTGCGCGCCGGCGCTCCCCGGCGCAGCCAGGCGAGCTCCTTGCGCATGAGATTGGCACGCCGGTCCGCGACGACGCCCGCGAGGCGGTCCCGCTCGGCCTTCGCGAGGACGTAGGCGGCATACCCTCCGTCGAAGGCGGCGACGGAACCGCCCTCGACCTCCCACGTCAGCGTGGCGTACGCGTCGAGGAACCACCGGTCGTGGGTGATCGCGACGGTCGCGTTGCCCGGGCGCGGCCGCTTCGTCGACAGGTGGTCAGCCAGCCAGGCGACGCCTTCGACGTCGAGGTGGTTCGTGGGCTCGTCGAGCAGGAGCACCTCGGGATCGTCGACGAGCAGACGCGCGAGGGCGAGGCGGCGGCGCTCGCCACCCGACTTCGGGCCGATCCGGGTCTCGAGCCCGCCGACCCCCTGTGCCTCGACGCCGCCGAGCAGCCCGGTGAGCACGTCGCGGATCCGCGGGTCTCCGGCCCACACGTGCTCGGGCCGGTCACCGAGCACCGCCTCGCGAACCGTCCACTCGGGGTCGAGCGCGTCGTCCTGCGCGAGCATGCCGACCCGGATGCCGTCGGCGCCGCCCTGCTTGGTGACGCGACCCGAGTCGGCCTCCTGGAGGCCGGCCATGACCCGCAGCAGGGTCGACTTGCCGCCGCCGTTGACGCCGACGATGCCGATGCGGTCCCCGGTGAGGATGCCGAGGCTCACGTCGTCGAGGACGTGGGTGGTGCCGAAGACGAGCGACACGCGTTCGAGGGAGATGAGGTTGGCCATCGCCCACCGACCCTATGCGCTCCGGCGCCTCATCCCCTACTGGGCCTCGGGCGTCGCGGGATCAGTCGGCGCGCGGGGCGGTGACGACCTGGGCGCCGTGGACCGGGCCCCGGGCCCGGCGCAGGTCGCGACACAGGTCCGACGCGGCCAGCGACACCGACAGGTCGAGGGCCGCCTCGTGGCTCTCGGTGAGGAAGGCGACGGTGGGCCCCGAGCCGCTGACGATCCCACCGAGGGCGCCGAACTCGACCCCGGCGTCACGCAGCTCCCGCAGCTGCGGCCGCAGCGAGTATGCCGCCGGCTCGAGGTCGTTGTGCAGGGCCGCTCCCAGCGCAGCGGCGTCCCCGGACCGCAGGGCCGCCATCAGCTCTGCGCTGACGCGTGGCTCGGGCACGTCGACGCCGTCACGTTCGCGCAGCCGGTCGCACTCGGCATACACCTCCGGCGTGGACAGACCCTGGTCGCTGATCGCGAAGACCCAGTGGAACGTCCCGCGTGCCAGCACGGGCGCGAGCTGCTCACCGCGGCCCGAGCCCATGGCGTTGCCGCCGGTGAGGGAGAAGGGCACGTCGCTGCCGAGGGCGGCCGCGAGCTCGGCGAGCTCCTCACGGTCCAGGCCCAGGCCCCAGAGGTGGTCGCAGGCCAGCAGCGTCGCCGCGGCATCCGCCGACCCTCCGGCCATGCCTCCCGCGACCGGGATGTCCTTGTCGATCCGGATCGACAAGGCCTCCTCGACCGCCCACCGGTCCGCGACGAGCCGCGCTGCCCGAACGGCCAGGTTGTCGCCGTCGACCGGGATGCGGTCGGCGTAGGTGCCGGCCGGCACGACCTGCCACTCGTCCCAGCGCGCCACCGACACCTCGTCGTGGAGCGACACGGCCTGGTAGACGGTCGCGAGCGCGTGGTACCCGTCAGGCCGGCGCGGCCCGACGCGCAGCTCGAGGTTGACCTTGGCCGGGACACGTACGGTCACCGCGCCGGGCAAGGTCGGGGCGACGGTCATGCGCCCACCCTATGGTCCGGCACGTGGTCGTCAGGACGGATGGTCCGGTTTCGCCGAGTCGCGCGCCTCGGCGATCCGTGCGAACGCCACGATGTCGAGCTGCTCGCCACGCGTCCGCGGGTCGACGCCGGCCGCGACGAGGGCAGCCTCGGCCTCGGAAGGGGACCCCGCCCAGGCTGCGAGCGCTGCACGCAGCGACTTGCGACGCTGCAGGAACGCCGCGTCGATGCACCGGAAGACCTGCTCCCGCGACGCCGTCGTGTGCGGCGGCTTGCGCCTGCGCAGCGAGACCAGACCCGAGTCGACGTTCGGCGCCGGCCAGAACACGTTGCGCCCGACCCGCCCGGCGAGCTCGACGTCGGCGTACCAGGCGGCCTTGAGGCTCGGGACTCCGTAGATCTTGCTTCCCGGCTTGGCGGCGAGCCGCTCGGCCACCTCGAGCTGGACCATAACCAGCACGCGCTCGATGGTCGGGAAGTGCTTGAGGAAGGAGAGCACGACCGGCACCGAGATGTTGTAGGGCAGGTTCGCCACGAGCGCTGTCGGCTGGGGCTTCGGCAGCTTGGTCACGGTGAGGGCGTCCGCTGCGAGCAGGGTGAGCTTGCCGGAGTTGCCCGGCTGGAGGGACTGCACGGTGTCCTCGAGCGCACCGGCCAGGCGCGGGTCGACCTCGACCGCCGTCACGTGGCGCACGACCGGCAGGAGGGCAAGGGTCAGCGACCCGAGGCCCGGACCGACCTCGACGACGGAGTCGTCGGGACCCACGCCGGCGACCCGCACGATCTTGCGCACGGTGTTGGGGTCGACGACGAAGTTCTGTCCCCACTGCTTGGTGGGCCGGATCTCGAGCCGCTCGGCGAGCGCGCGCACCTGCGCCGGCCCGAGCAGCGCGGCGTCGTCCACCTGCGCAGCGAGGTCCTTCTTGCTCATGTGATCACCCTAGGGGCGTGGTGCCGCGGTCAAGCGCAGCCACAGCGACGAAGCCCCCGACCGTGATGGGTCGGGGGCTTCGTCGGGCCGCTGGTCGGGGACCAGGCGGGTCAAGCGGGATCAGGCGCTCAGGCCTTGCAGCTCCACTGGGCGAGGCCGTTGTCGGCGTACACCCGGTTGGCCACGGTGATCTGCTGGGCCCGGCTGGCGAGGTCGGCGCGAGCGGCGAACTGGCCACCGCCGTAGGCAAGCCACGTCGAGCGCGAGAACTGCAGGCCGCCGTAGTAGCCGTTGCCGGTGTTGATGTGCCAGTTGCCACCGGACTCGCACGAGGCGACACGGTCCCACATCGCAGCGCGGGCGAGGTTGAGGCCGCCGCCCGAGCTCGAGCCGCTCGTCGAGGGCGCGGGTGCCGGACGCTGCTTCGTGCCGACGGCCAGGATGCGGTTGACCGGCGCCTTGGTCACCTTGGAGGAGACCGTCGTGGTCGAGGTGACCTTGCCGTTGACGATCGTGGACCGCACCACAACGGTGCGCGAGCCGTAGACGCCGGCGCGGAGCACCTTGGTCTGGCCGGTGTAGAGATCGGCCGTGGGACGCTTGGTCGTCCCGTAGGCGATGCGGCTGGTCTGCGTGGCGTCCTTGGTCTGCACGCGCTGCACGACGATCTTGGCGCCGGCGACGAGCGGGGTGGCCACGGCCGGGCTGATCTTGTCGGCCGTCCCGAGGCGGACCCCGAACTGCTTGAGCGCCTCGCCGGTGGTGGCAGCGACGACCGTGCGGCTCGTCGTCTTGCCGTCGACCGTCACCGAGACGGCCTTGGGCGTGACGATCGTCACGGACAGGCCCTGACGGCCGATCGTCTGCGAACGCGAGACCGACAGGCGTGCCCCGTCGCCACGCAGCCCGAGCGCCAGGAGGGCGCCGTCCACGGTGGTCTCGGTCGTGCGGACCGAGCGGGTCTTGCCGTCGACGGTGAGGTTCAGCGTGCGGGCGTACTTGACCGTGACGGTCTCACCGTCGCTGAGCGAGGATGCCACCGCGGGGACGACCACGTCGCCCTGCTTCACGGTGATCCCCTGGCTGTCGAGGAGGTCCTCGACGGTGCCGCCGAAGACATGAGTGGCGGTGGTCTGTCCGTCGACGGACAGGTTCACCGCCTTGTCGAGCTGTGCTGCGCCGACCGCACCTCCGGTGAGGACGACGGCGGCGCCAGTCGCCGCCAGGATCTTGAAGTTGCGCGAAATCAAAGCACTCCGATGGTCATAGAACCCGGGTGCTACGCGCTCTCGATCCATCCTCCTCACGCCTTTGGGACGAGGTCGATGCGGGGCAGCATCCGGCCAACAGTCGTCCAGCCTGACTGACAGACATCCCGAAGGTCAAATTTCGATAACGAGAAGCATGTCATCGAGACATCCGCTTTGGGATGCGCTAGGCGGTTTGTCTGACCCCTGCCTGGGGGGTCGCCGGAGCCCACGACCCGTACACGCGCTCGCTGTTCTCGGACACCGCCCGGCACAGCGTCGGGACGTCGATGTTGAGCACGCCGGCCATCGCGCGGACGGTCACCGGAACCAGGAACGACGCGTTCGTGGCGCCCCGGTGCGGCGCCGGCGCCAGGTAGGGCGCGTCGGTCTCGACCAGCAGCTGGTCGAGGGGCGTCGCCGTCAGCGCGTCCCGCAGGTCCCGGGCGTTCTTGAAGGTCACCGTCCCGGCGAAGCTGAGGTAGTACCCCCGCTCGACACACTCGCGCGCCATCGCGAGGTCGCCCGAGAAGCAGTGCAGCACCGTCTGGTCGGGCGCTCCCTCCTCGTCGAGGATCCGGAGCACGTCGGCGTGGGCGTCGCGGTCGTGGATCTGAAGGGCCTTGCCGAGCCGCTTCGCGAGGTCGATGTGCCAGCGGAAGCCGTCCTGCTGGACGGCGACCCCCTCGGGCCCGGTGCGGTAGTAGTCGAGGCCGGTCTCGCCGATGGCGCGGATCCGCTCGTGAGCGGCGTGCCGCTCGATGAGGTCGTATGCCGCTGCTAACGTCCCGTCGGCAGCGAGCTTGGGAACTTCGTTGGGGTGCAAGGCGATTCCGCCAAGCAGCTCCGGATGGCGCTCGACCGCCTCGATCGTGAACTCGATGCCGTCGAGGTCGCAGCCGACCTGGACGAGACGCGTCACCCCGACCGAGACCGCGCGGGCGATCGCCTCGCCGACGTCGAGCGGCTCGTCGCCCTCACGGGTGATGTCGAGATGCACGTGGTTGTCGACAACGTCTATGGGCAGTGGGTCCGGAGCCGACTCCGGCAGGCCCCTCGAGCCCGACGAGTGCGGGCTCACGCGGTGGCGTCCTCGCCGAGCCTGCTGTGCTCGTCGGCGATGACCTGCTCCGGGTCGAGCTTGGTGAAGACCCCGCTCGGCCGGCTGACGGGCGTGCCGGGCACGACCGGCCGCGACTCCCACCGCGGGGTTGCGGAGTAGTCGCCGGTGATGACCGGGTAAGAGCGCGACGGGTCGTCGAGGTCCGTGACGACCTCGAGTCGGGGCATCGGCATGAAGTCGCCCTCGCCACCGAGGACCCCGTGGACCCGGTTGGCGGCGTGCGGGAGGAACGGCGAGATCATCGTGTTGATGTCGCTCACCGCCTGCGCGAGCGTGTGCAGGATGGTCGCCAGGCGCTCGCGCTCGTCGTCGCTCTTGAGCCTGAACGGCTCGGTCCGTGACACGTAGGCGTTGGCCTCCCCCACGATCCTCATGACCTCGGCCAGCGCCGCCTTCTGGCGGTGCCGCTCGAGCAGCCCGCCGACGGTGGCGAACCCGCCCCGCACGGTCGCGAGCAGCTCGTCGTCCACGGGCTCCACGGCATACCTCTGGGGGATCTCGCCGAAGCTCTTCGCGATCATCGCGGCGGTGCGCTGGACGAGGTTGCCCCACCCGGCGACGAGCTCGCTGTTGTTGCGCTGCACGAACTCGGACCACGTGAAGTCGGCGTCCTGGCTCTCGGGCCCGGCCGCGCAGATGAAGTAGCGGATCGGGTCGGCGCCGTAGCGCGCCACGATGTCCTGGACGTAGATGACGTGCTTGCGGCTCGTGGAGAACTGCCGGCCCTCGAGGGTGAGGAACTCGCTCGCGACGACCTCGGTCGGCAGGTCGAGCACGCCGTACTCGCCCGGCTCACCGCCCTTGTCGCCCTTGCCGGCGTAGCCGAGCAGCTCCGCGGGCCAGATCTGGGCGTGGAAGGTGATGTTGTCCTTGCCCTGGAAGTAGTACGAGAGCGCGTCCGGCTCGTTCCACCACTCGCGCCAGCGCTCGGGGTCGCCCAGTCGGCGGGCCCACTCGATCGACGCGGAGAGGTACCCGATAACGGCGTCGAACCACACGTAGAGGCGCTTGTTCGGGTTGTCCTCCCACCCGGGCAGCGGCACCGGGATGCCCCAGTCGATGTCGCGGGTCATCGCGCGGGGGCGGACGTCCTTGAGGAGGTTCTTGCTGAACTTGATGACGTTGGGGCGCCAGCGACCCGACGCCTCGCGTTCGTCGAGCCACTCCCCGAGCGCGGTGGCTAGTGCAGGCAGGTCCAGGAAGAAGTGCTGCGTCTCGACGAACTCAGGCACCTCGCCGTTGATCTTGCTGCGCGGGTCGATCAGCTCCTGGGCGTCGAGCTGGTTGCCGCAGTTGTCGCACTGGTCGCCACGGGCCTCCTTGAAGCCGCAGATCGGGCAGGTGCCCTCGATGTAGCGGTCGGGCAGGGTGCGGCCGGTCGAGGGGCTGATCGCACCCTTGGTCGTCTGCTCGATCATGTAGCCGTTGGCGTGGACCTGGCGGAACATCTCCTGCACGACGGCGTAGTGGTTGCGCGTCGTGGTGCGGGTGAACATGTCGTAGGACAGGCCCAGGTCGGTGAGGTCCTGGGCGATGACCGCGTTGTACTTGTCGACGAGCTCCTGGGGAGAGAGCCCCTCCTCCTCGGCGAGCACGAGGATCGGCGTGCCGTGCTCGTCGGTCCCCGACACCATGAGGACGTCGTGCCCTGCCATGCGCATGTACCTGCTGAAGACGTCGGAGGGCACGCCGAACCCGGCCACGTGGCCGATGTGGCGTGGGCCGTTGGTGTACGGCCAGGCGACGGCGGACAGCACATGAGTCATGCGCAGAATCCTAGGCAGTCGCGGACGCCGGCCGCGCGGGAGTTCCCCACCGGCGTCGCTGGCGGGTATGACAGAGACATGTCTGGACACGTCGCACATGCAGAGGTCACCGTCGACGCATCGCCGCAGGAGGCGTGGAGCGCACTCACCGACCCGGCCCGGATCACGGGCTGGATGGTCGGCACCACCGTCACCACCACATGGGAGGTCGGCTCGCCGATCACGTGGCAGGGCGAGTACGACGGCCACGCGTACCAGGACAAGGGCGAGGTGCTCGAGTTCGATGCACCGCGCCGGCTCTCGGTCACGCACTACAGCCCGCTCATGGGCCAGCAGGACCGCCCGGAGAACTACCACACGGTCAGCTACGAGGTCGACGCCGTCGACGGCGGGACGCGGGTCACGCTCGACCAGGACGGCAACGAGTCAGCGGAGCAGGCGGAGCAGTTCTCGCAGAACTGGCAGTCGATGCTCGATGCGCTCAAGGCCTCCGTCGAGCATTCCTGACCACGACCGTCGTTGCGCAGCACGGCGGCGCGTGCACTTGGCGTCAGCTGCGCACCGGGGCGTCGAAGCGCTCGATCCGCGCGGCCATTGCGGCGGGCGCGATCACCCGCGCCGGCAAGGGACGCTACGTCCTGCCCAGCGTGGGCGAAGCGCGGGCGCTGGCCGTCGGCCTCCACGCCACCGCATCCCACACGACGGCGGCGCTGCACTGGGGCTGGCCGGTCAAGCAGGAGCCGGGCGAGCCGCACCTCACCTTCCCGCGCGGGCGCAAGCTCCGCGACGCGGCGCGAGGCGGCATACGGCGTCACTGGCGGTCGCTCGGCGACGACGAGGTTGTCGACGCGTGGGTGACCAGCCCGGTCCGAACCGTCATCGACTGCTGCCTCGACCTGCCGTTCGACGAGGCACTCGCGGTGGTCGACTCGGCGTGGAGGGCCGGACAGAGCCCGCTGGAGGTCGCTGAGGCGGCCCGGTGCCTGCCTCAGCGGTCATTCCGGAAGGTGATGTGTGTCCTCAGACGTGCGGACCGTGGGGCTGCGAACCCGTTCGAGTCGGTGCTCCGCGCTATCTGTATCGGCGTCGGGGGCCTCAGTGTGGTGACTCAGTTCGAGATCCGGGACTCGAGCTACTTCGCCAGGGTCGATCTCGCCGACGTCGCGCTGCGGCTTGCCGTCGAGACGCGCCGACGGACCGCCAGCAGAGCTCGAGCGAGAGCGCGCTGAGCCCACGAGCGACGGTGGTGGCAGTCCGTCGGGCGGCGTGACGCCGGTTCAGGCGAGGCGGGCCTCGAGCGAGATCGGCACCGCCTTGAGGGCCTGGCTGACCGGGCAGTTGACCTTCGCGTCCTCGGCGGCGGCCTGGAAGTCCTCGGCCGAGATCCCCGGCACCTCACCGACGACGCTGAGCTTGATCTCGGTGATGCCGGTGCCCGGCACGAACGTCACCTCCGCCGTCGTGTCGAGGGTCGTCGGCGGCGTGCCGGCCTTGGCGAGGCCGTTGGAGAAGGCCATCGAGAAGCACGACGAGTGGGCCGCGGCGATGAGCTCCTCGGGGCTCGTCCTGCCGTTGGCCTGCTCCGCCCGCGAGGCCCAGTTGACGTCGTAGGTGCCGATGCCCGAGCTCTCGAGGCTGACCTGGCCGGACCCTTCGAAGAGCGAGCCCTCCCAGTGCGTGGTTGCGGTGCGGACGGTGCCCATCGGTTCTCCTTCGCTCAGAGTTCAGTGTGCGTTGACGCGAGTTTGCCGGCGATCGCCCCGCGGGCGGGGCTCGCCAGGGCGCATACCCAGCCAGCCTTGTCGCGATCTGCTGATGTGACAAGCCCGTCCCACGGGCAGCAGCGTCAGCGCGCGGCGATGGCCGCGTCGTAGAGCGCCTTTCTCGACAGGCCCGTTCGCGCCGACACGTCGGCCGTGACGTCCTTGAGCCGCTCCCCCGCGTCGACCCGCTCCCGTATGCCGGCAACGGCGTCCTCGAGAGACGCGACCGTCCGCTCGGCACCGGCCACGACGACCGTGATCTCCCCCTTGACGCCGTCGGTGGCCCACTGGGTGAGGTCCGCGAGGGTGCCCCGCCGGACCTCCTCGTAGGTCTTGGTGAGCTCTCGGCACACCGCCGCGCGGCGCTCGGCGCCGAAGGCTGTGGCCATCGCGCCCAGCGTCTCGGCGAGGCGATGGGGCGCCTCGAAGAAGACCATCGTCCGCCGCTCGTCGGCGAGCTCGGCGAGGCCTCGCGACCGCTCCCCGGACTTGCGCGGGAGGAAGCCCTCGAAACAGAACCGGTCGACGGGCAGCCCCGACACCGCCAGCGCCATGAGGACCGCGCTCGGGCCGGGGACACATGTGACGCGGATGTCGGAGTCGACCGCAGCGGCGACGAGACGGTAACCGGGATCGGAGACGGACGGCATACCCGCGTCGGTGACGACGACGACCCGGTCGCCCGCCCGGAGCCGCTCGGCGAGCTCGACGGTCCGGGAGGCCTCGTTGTGCTCGTGGTAGCTGAGCACGTGTCCTCGGGGCGTGACGCCCAGCTCGGCCAGGAGGCGCTTGAGCCGCCGTGTGTCCTCGGCGGCGACGACATCGGCGGAGGCGAGCTCCTCGGCGAGCCGAGGGGCGGCGTCGCGCGGGTCGCCGATGGGCGTGGCCGCGAGGACGAGGGTGCCGGTCATGGCTTCATCCTGACAGCGCGGGCCAGCCGCTGCGCCTGGCGGGCCATGGCGTCGCGCAGCTCGGGCGGTCCGAGGACCGTGAGCTCCCACGGGAGACCGCCGATGTGCATCGCCATGGCGTCGAGGTCGTTCCCGCCCGACTCGACGATGCAATGATCTCGGCCGTCCGCGGTGACGGTGCCGACGGATGGCGGAATCATCCTTTCCACCAAGGCTTTTCGCGCATGCACTCGGACCCGGGCGACGTGTTCGTAGGCCGACTGGCTGATCGCCCTGCTGACGAACTCGGCGGCATCCGGCGCTTCGCGCGGCCGGAAGCGCCACCCGCGGGTCTCGGCATCGGTCATCCGGTCGAGGCGGAAAGTGCGCCAGTCGTCGCGGTCGAGGTCGAAGGCGAGCAGGTACCACCGGCGCCCTGTCGCGACAAGGCGGTAGGGCTCGACCCGGCGCTCCCCCGATCCCCGCGGGCCGGCATACGCGAAGTGGACGCGCTCGGTCTCGCGGCAGGCCCTGGCCAGCACGAGCAGCGTGCGTGCATCGACGATGGGACCGTTGGACTCGAGCGTGACGGTCGACTGGTGGATCGCCTCGACCTGGCTGCGCAGCCGCCCTGGCAAGACCTGGTCGAGCTTGGCGAGGGTGCGCACGGCCGCCTCCCCGAGGCCCTCGACGGTCCCGCCCGCCGCGAGGCGAAGGCACACCGCGACGGCGACGGCCTCCTCGTCGTCGAGCAGCAACGGCGGCAGCCTCCGTCCTGCGCCGAGCTGGTAGCCCCCGCCCGCGCCGTGGGCGGCGTTGACGGGATAGCCGAGGTCTCTGAGCCGCTCGACGTCGCGGCGCACGCTCCGCGTCGTCACGCCGAGCCGCTCGGCGAGCTCGGTGCCGCTCCACACGGGCCTGCTCTGCAGCAGGTCGAGCAGACGCAGGACGCGCGCGGTGGTGCCGGCGGGCACGCCGTCGACCGGTGATGACATGTCACCAACTGTGCCAGACGCTGCGGACAGATCCTGTCCTATATCGATGACAGGCTGAGGACATGACGACAGCAGCGACGACCTCGAGAACGCTTCCGTGGAGCTCCATCCTCGTCGACCAGATCGACTGGCACTGGACCAACCAGCTCCGGCCCCGGCTCGACGGCCTCACCGACGACGAGTACTTCTGGCGGCCGACGCCGGGGGCGTGGACCGTGCACCCTCGCGGCGAGGGCGGCACCCAAACCGTTGGTGGCTCAGGCGAGTTCACCGTCGACTTCGAGTACCCGCAGCCGGAGCCCGCGCCGGTGACGACCATCGCGTGGCGTCTGGCGCACATCATCGTCGGCGTCCTCGCGATGCGGGTGCACAGCCACTTCGACGGGCCGGCGGTCGACTACGACACCTTCGACTACGCCGGCACCGCCGACGAGGCCCTCGCCCAGCTCGACGAGGCGTATGCCGCCTGGATCGCCGGCGTCAAGAGCTGGGGTGAGACGGGGCTGGCCGACCCGTGCGGACCGGCCGAGGGTCCTTTCGCCGAGTTCTCCCACGCGGAGCTCGTCATGCACATCAACCGCGAGCTGATCCACCACGGCGCCGAGATCGCCCTGCTGCGCGACCTGTGGGCCCACCGCAACGACTGAGTCCTCCGCTCGCCTCGCCAACCTCGCCTCGCCAACCTCGCCTCGCCAACCTCACCTCGCCAACCTCGCACCAAGGAGAAGCCGTGCCCGCCCAGGTCCCACCCGTCACCGACGAGCGTGACAGCCTCATCGCCTACCTCGACCAGCAGCGCGACGCCTTCGGGTCCGTCGCGTTCGGCCTGACCGAGGAGCAGATCCGACTCGCCCCCACCGCAGGGACGCTCACCATCGGTGGCCTCATCAAGCACGTGACGACCTGCGAGCGCGGCTGGACCGAGCGGATGGCCGCGGCGCCCGCAGAGCCGGCCCCCGACCCGCGGCCGGTTGCGGAGCGAGCAGCCGAGTACGGCCAGGACTTCGTCGTCAGCGACACCGACACGCTCGACTCGCTCCTCGCGGCGCTGTGGGCTGAGGGTGACCGCACGCGAGAGGTGCTGAGAGCCGCCGATCTCGACGCGCCGGTGCCGGTGCCGCGTGACGCGCCGTGGTTCCCCAAGGATCTTGATGCCTGGTCGGTCCGATGGGTGGCGATGCACCTCGTCGAGGAGCTCGCGCGCCATGCCGGGCACGCCGACATCGTGCGCGAGTCCATCGACGGCGCAACGATGTACGAGCTCGTCGCCGGCCGTGAGGGCTGGCCGGAGACGCCATGGCTCAAGCCGTGGCGGCCCGCTCAGGTGGCGCGCGCCTGAGGTCAGGTCTCACCAAAAGCCTTGCCAGCAAAGGCGAAGGGCCCTTTGGGAGTATGAGTCTCAAAGGGCCCCTCTAGGTGATCGGTCGATGTGACGCTCCCGATCGACTGCTCTTCTTCTCCGGTCCCGGTCGCCTCGTCACCCGGCTCCCGTGGTGGGTTGCCCCACCAGGTGGACCCTTGCCTCTGAGCTGTCCCGCTCTCCCCGGGGGGAGTGCGTGAGAGAATTTCTATCGGCCTGAGAAGGCTCGCGCAAGGGCTTTGGAGAAAGTTTTTCTGCGTCCACAGACGCACGGCGTGTCGTCCACACGACGACCCCCCTTCTCCACATCGAGGACCCCGAAGTGCACAGCTTTTCCCCCATCGCCTGTGGATTGAGGGCCGCGGCGTGGGCGGTGAATCGGCTCGCTGAGCCTGGGGTTCGGCGCCTCTGAGGGCCTCGTCAGGCCTGGTCTTTGGTCCCGGCGAGGACGTCGTCCAGCAGCTGCGCTGCCGCACGCGCCTCGGCTGCGCGATCGGCAGCTCCGACGCGGGTGTACTCGTCCGCGGCTGCCCGCAACGCCTCGATCTCGTCCGCGACGACGGCCCGCTCGTCGGCGTCGGTGAGCACCCGCCTCTCCGCCTCGGCCGCTCCCAGGCCGAGGGCGGCGCCGGCCACATGGCTCGAGGTCGTCGACGCAAGGTCGCCGCTGGTCGGGACCGCCTCGGCATTCTCGAGTGCCCCGATGGCGGACCGCAGCGTCGCCGCCCCGGCGCGGTCGCGCCCGCGCAGGGCGACGGTGAGTCGGGAACGCAGCGCGGAGCGGAGGGTCGAGGTGGCCATGCCCTCGACGGTATGCCGTCAGCAGCCTTGAGCGCCAAGCGGTTTCCGTTGCGGTGTGCTTGGCATCATGCCGTTTGTCGGGGCGGGAGCGCTGCGTGCGCGTTCAGGTGGCTCGAGACGCGTGTCAGGGGGCGAGCAGGTCTTGGTCTGCTGGGTGCCCGGGTGCGTCGAGCAGCCGCTCCCGGAAGAACCGAACCACGCGCTCGACCGCCTCCGGGTGCCGATGGTCGGTCAGGGTGGAGTGACCGTGCCCGTCGAGCTCGACCGCGATGAAGCCGTCGCCGAGCTCGCGCTTGAGGGTGTCGAACCGCGTCCCGGTCACCCAGTCGTGCTGGTACCGGACGCCGAGGACCGGGCACCCGTCCGCAACCCTGGCGCGAACCGTCGCGAGGTCCTCCGGCGAGAGGTTGACGTCTCCGGCGCGACTGCGCCCGAGTGGTAGGGGCGTCGCCGGCTGCGCGACCACCGGCGCGATGACGACGGGGTCGACCATCATCGCCAGCGCGAACCCTCCCGTCACGCACATGCCGATCGCGCCGACGCCGACCCCACCTGCCGTGTCTTGCAGCCAATGTGCAAGGGACCGAAGCCATCCCGCGAGCGGGGCCGTGCGACCCGTCGCGAACATGGTGAACTCCCTTGTGACACAAAGCCTTGGGACCACGCGACCGCCTTCCCAGGTTCGGGGCGGCGCATGGGAGGAGCCGAAGAGGTGCGGCATGGCGACGGTGAAGCCCTCCTCGACGAGCTCGTCGCCGAAGTCGATGACCTCCGGGGTGAGCCCGGGGCTCTCGTGGATGACGACGATGCCGGGACCACTGCCGCGCACGTACACAGGGAAGTCTGAGCCGTCGGCGCTGTGGTGACGCTGGGTCCACTCGGCGAGCAACGACATCACCCGAGCGTACGCGGGCATCCACGACGCAGCGGCCGAAGCGACCTGCGCGCCGGCGACTGGCCCGCACGGCTCAGCCGGACGGCATGGCCCGGGCGGACGGCATACCGCGGGGGGACGGCATACCTCGGCGACGGTCTACGACGTGTGGCCCTGTGGCTCGCCTGCGTCGGTGCCGAACGGGCGCATCGTGGCGACGGGGGTGGTTACAGTGGCGGCATGTCGACGAGCGTGGCGGGGGTCCGCGGCTGGTATGCCGGCCTGCTCGCGCCGTCCGTCCGCGATCCTCTGCCGGCGGCTGAGCCTGGCGAGGGGCGCCGGCTGCGCAACGAGACGATCCTCGTCCTCGGAGTGAGCCTGGGCTCGTCGGCCGTCTACGCGATTCTCAGCATCATCGAGAAGCTGACCCGGCCCGTCCCCCTCAGGCAGCAGACGACGGCGATGAACCAGTCGGCCACGCCGGGCCGCCCGTGGCTCGACCTGGCCTACCAGCTCGCTGGGATCGTGCTGCCGCTGGTCGCGGTGGCCTTGGCCCTGTACCTGCTGAACGGCATCCGCCAGCCCGCGGTCGACGTGCGCGCGGGCCGCTTCATCGGGTTCGACCGCCGCGAGCCGGGACGCGACCTGCTCCGTGGCGCCGGCCTCGCCGCCCTCATCGGGATCCCCGGTCTGGCCTTCTACTTCCTGGCCAAGGCGATCGGCATCAACACGCAGGTGTCGGCCGCCAACCTCCAGGCCGTGTGGTGGTCAGGGCCGGTGCTGGTGCTCGCGGCGATCGAGAACGCGGTGCTCGAAGAGGTCATCATGGTCGGCTACCTCTTCACCCGGTGGCGCCAGATCGGCTGGTCGTGGCCGCTGGTCATCGGGCTGTCCGCCGTGATCCGCGGGTCGTACCACCTCTACCAGGGCTTCGGCGGGTTCGCCGGGAACATCGTGATGGGGCTCGTTCTCGGCCTGGTGTTCGTGCGGACGCGCCGCGTCATGCCGCTCGTGGTGTGCCACGCGATCCTCGACACGGTCGCTTTCGTCGGGTACTCGATCCTGCGTGCCCGTGGCGTGAACATCTGACGCGACCTCCGGTCGAGCGAGCGCCCCCTCACACGCTGGTCATGTGTGCCCCAGGTGCGCGGTATGCCGCCCGGCACCTGGTGCCGCCGGCGTACGTCGATCGCGTGCGCGCCACGGAAATCCCCACCGCTAGCGATGCGTCGTCACCTCACCCAGTCCCACTGCATACGATGTCGCCCATGAACTCGGCCCGGCAGGTGCGCGCGCGCCTGCTCGGGGACCCTGCCGACGACTTCCGGCTCAGCCGGCGCGTGGCAGGGCGGATCGCCTGGCTTGGCTGGGCGGGGCCCCTGTTCTTCACCATCGTCGGTGGCTTCATGCGCTTCTGGCATGTCGGCGCGCCGCACGAGCTGGTCTTCGACGAGACGTACTACGTCAAGCAGGGCTGGTCGATGGTCCTGTTCGGCTTCGAGATGAAGAACGACGATCTCCTGCAGAGCGCCAAACAGGTCGACCAGCACTTCACGGCGAACGACCCGTTCATCTACGGCACGCAAGGCGACTTCGTCGTCCATCCGCCTGTCGGCAAGTGGCTCATCGGGCTCGGCGAAGTGCCGTTCGGCATCCTCAACTCGCTCGGGTGGCGGTTCGCCGTGGCCCTCGCCGGCACGATCTCGATCTTCATGCTCGGCCGGATCGCGCGCCGCCTGTTCCGGTCCGACCTCCTCGGCACTGTCGCCGCAGCGCTGCTGGCCTTCGAGGGGCACCACTTCGTCCACTCGCGCACCGGGCTGCTCGACATCTTCGTCATGTTCTTCGGGCTCGCGGCGTTCGGGGCGCTGCTCATCGACCGCGACAAGGCTCGCGAGATCCTCGCCCGCAAGGTGGGCGACCGCCCGCGTGGACAGATCCCGTGGCTTGGCCCATGGCTGGGCGCCCGCCCGTGGCGCTGGGTTGCCGGGGTCATGCTCGGGCTGTCGGCCGGCGTCAAGTGGTCTGGTCTCTACTTCCTCGTCGCGTTCGGCCTGCTCACGGTGCTGTGGGACCGCGGCGCGCGGAGGGCTGCCGGAGTGCCCGGCTGGCACGTCGCGTGGGTCGTCAAGGACGGGCTGTATGCCGCGGTGCAGGTGGTCGGCGCGGCGTTCGTCACGTACGTCGCAAGCTGGACGGGCTGGATCCTGACCAGCGGTGGCTCGTTCCGGACCTGGGCGGCCGACCGGCCGGAGCAGACGTCCTGGCTGCCGGACTGGTGGCGCTCCCTCTGGGCCTACCACCAGCAGATGTACGCCTCGACGCAGGCGATCACCTCCTCGCATCCCTACCAGACGAACCCGTGGTCGTGGCTCATCCAGGGGCGGCCGACGTCGTTCTACTACCAGGGTCCCAAGAAGGGCGCGGACGGCTGCCTCGTCGACCAGTGCAGCAAGGCGATCACCTCGATCGGCACCGTGTCGATCTGGTGGGGCGCGACGATCGCGATCTTCGTGCTGCTGTTCATGTGGGCGCTGCGCCGGGACTGGCGCGCCGGTGCGATCCTGTGCGGGCTCTTCGCGGGCTACCTGCCGTGGTTCTTCCTCGGCAACCGGACGATCTACTCGTTCTACGAGGTCGCATTCGTCCCGTGGGTCGTGCTCGCCTGCGTCTACGTGCTCGGCCTCATCGTCGGCGGGCGCGAGTCATCCGTGACGCGAAGACGGATCGGGCTCGGAGTCATGGGCGGGTTCGTGCTGCTGTCAATGGCCCTGTTCGCATTCTTCCTGCCCATCTACGTCGCTGATGTCATCCCGCTGAGCGAGTGGCAGGCGCGCATGTGGTTCCCCAGCTGGGTGTAGCCGGGACTGCTGCTGGCCGCTCGTCGGCTGATGCGATGGGACCTCTCAGGTGGCCGCTGCGGAGCCCGCGCGGATCTTTCGCGAAGCGCGCGCGGCGCCCTGCGGAGGGGCCGCGCGGGGGCGTGCGCAGGGGCCCGCGCTCGGCGCGCCCCGATTACGTATGCCGTCTCGCGGGGTGTTAGAGTTCACGCGCACTGGGGCTGTGGCGCAGTTGGTAGCGCGTCTCGTTCGCAATGAGAAGGTCAGGGGTTCGAATCCCCTCAGCTCCACAGACGTCAGAAGGACCGGACACGCTTTTCGTCCGGTCCTTCTGACGTCTCTGGATGTGTATGGGGGGATTCGGGAGGAGGAGCGAGGAACGAGCGACGACGGCTCCCCTCAGCTCCACATATGGAAGATGGACCGTCACGAAGTGGCGGTCCATCTTCCATATGTGGAACTGTCGGTCGATTCGGGGAGGAGCCGGCGCGCAGCAGAGGCGACAGAGTCCCTCATACCGAGCACGATGCGTCACGAAGGACAATGCTGCCCTCGGCAGAGGTCCGGGGTCGGGCGGGTCAGTAGGCGACGCAGATGTGCTCTCGGTGATGCTCGGCCCGATCCACCTCGTTGACGATCGCGTCGGCGAAGTCAGCGCCGGAGATCTCCGACTTGCCCTCCGCGTCGAAGAGCGCGATCTCACCGCCGACGCGGTAGGCGCCGGTCTTGTCACCGGGAGCCCAGGCGCCATAGCCGCCGGCGGGACTGACGAACACCCAGTCCAGCTCGGCGGGAGCCGAGGTAGCCAGCCAGTGCCGGGTGGCCTCTCCCTCCAGCGCCTCCTCGCGGAACTGCTCAGGGATATCGCCCTCCGCGAAACGGGGCTCTCCGGGCGCCGGACGCAGCGAAGAGAAACCTCCCACCATGATGAGCCGGGCGCCGGCTTCAGCCGCAGCCGCGGCATACAACGGATAGAGCTGGACCAGTCGACCAGCGGTCTCCCCGCGGGGTGACAGGGTCAGCACCACGGCGTCGGCGGAAGGGATGATCGCCACGGCGTCGGCAGCGTCACCGGTCTCGTAGCGCACCCCCTCGACTGGCTCGGCCGGGGCGTTGCGACTCCAGGAGACGACCTGATGGCCTCGGGCGACAGCCTCGCGGGCTAGGTTCGTGCCGGTGTAGCCGGTGCCTCCGATGATGGCGATGGTGGACACGAAGTGGCTCCTTTGTGACAGGTTCGGGGCTCGGCCGGGTAGCCGCGCCCGAGGATCGCCCGGTGGTCGTCGAGCCGGCCGACCTGCATTGGGCTCGCATCCAGTGCTTCCCTCCGGCAGGTGGGCGGTCACATGCTCTTGGCGTCTCCGCTCATGCTCCCGCTTCGAGGACTTCCATGTAAGTCTCGCCGGAGGTCAGGCGCCTTTACGCGGCTCCACCGCCCACCAGTTGTCCATCCGGCTGACTGCAACCGGACGGCTGGCACCGCGATCGACTCCATCACCAGCAAGGCTGTCGAGGACGCGTGCCAGGCGGTAGAGATAGGCGGCGATTCCGGCTGCCCCCTGCATCCACCCGATGCCGGGTGGGAGCAGCGGCTCGTCGGCGCGATGCTCGACGAACCGCCAGTACGCGCGGTCGCCCCCGACGCGCCCGCCCCCGACGCGCCCGCCCCCGACGCGCCCGCCCTCGACCACTGCGTGCTCGACGAGTGCGTCACCAAGGCGGACAGCGAACTCGAGGTCGCTGGGGTCACCGAGGCTCGTCCACGCGTCGAGGAGCATGTCGCCAACTCCCGCCGTGCCGCAGCAGCGACCGTCGTTGTCCCAGAAGCCCGGCCGCAGCCGCTCGGGTATGCCGGAGGCGCGCACCGCATCCAGGCACCCTCGGTGCCACCTGAGAGGGTGCTCACCCGCGACCTCGCGGACGCCTGCCGCGTCGAGGGCGAGGAACAGCAGCGAGGTTCCGGTGGGGCCGTGGCACCAGCCGTAGGCAAGGGGTTCGAGCCCGAGCTCGGGCGCCGCGGGGACGAGGTGTGGCAGCGCGAGGCCCGGATGGTCCGGCACGCGGAGCCCGACGAGATGCTCCGCCCCGCGCCTGGCTTGGTCGACGACATCAGGACGGTCCAGTGCGGTGCCGGCGAGAGCCAGCGCTGCCGCGACCCCCGCCGTGCCGTGCGACCAGTTCGGCATGTCGCGGCGCGGCCCCAACCGGTGGCGGGCCGGGACCATCGACCAGCTCAGGCCGTCGGCCATCGGCTCGGCCTCGGCGAGGAGCACGTCGACGCAGCGGTTCGCGAGCTCGCGTCCTGCCGGCGCACCGTTCCGCAAAGCCCAGATCGCCGCGAGGAGGACGCCGGCGGTGCCGAGCGTCGCGTCATTGACCCGCGCGTCGGGTGTGTAGTGCGGCGGTCCCGCGGCCTCGGTCGGCCAGCCGTCTGGAGTGAGCAGCTCGAGCAACCTCCCGATGGCCACATCCACGCTGTCAAGGTCCGGGCCGGCGCTGTCAGGGTCCCCGTCGGCGCTGGTTGAGCTCGCGCGGTTTCCAGAGGCGGCGACCAGCGCACCCACCGTGCTCGAGAGCCCGTCGAAGTACGACACCTCGGTCGCGGCGGGCGCCTCGGCGTTCAGGCGCGAGACGACTCCGTCGACGAGCCGGACCTCCTCATCGGTCCACGCGCGGGTGAGCCCGATCTCCGTGAGTGCGTGGACGAGTCCGGAGACGCCGCTGTGCAGCCCCTGCGCATATTTCGGGCGTTGCGCTGGCCCGCCCGCGGGGTCCACGGAGTCCGGGATCCAGGGCCCTTCGTCGTCCCACTCGACGTGGTCGAGCACCCAGCGCCATGCTGCAGCGCCGAGGTCCCGATAGGTCCGGGCCCTGACGCCTGAGGGCGGGCCCGGTTCGTCCGTCGATGCCTGCTTCGACATCTCGCCATCGTCCCAGACCCCGGGCACGCAGGTGCTGGACGGGAGAACCCGGCGCGCATCCTTGCGCCCGCCGACACCGCCGACACCGCCGACCCGCACGTGATGTAGGTCAGCGGGCAGAGCGTGCGATCTCGAGGAAGGGAATCGGGCAGCACGCGGACTCGGCGCACTGGACGAGGTCGTCACAGCCCGCGTCGCGGGCGGCGACGAGGCTGTCCCGGATGACGTGCAGGTCGGCGATCTTCTGGTCGACCTCCGCGAGCTTTGAGTCCACCCGGGCCTGCAGGCCGCCTGCCGACTCGCCGTGATGGTGACGACCGGCCTCCAGCAGCTCGGCCACCTCGTCGAGCGTGAACCCGAGCCGCTGCGCGGCCTTGATCACGCGAAGCGTCGTCACGGTCGACTCCGGGTAGAGCCGATGTCCGCCCAGGCTCCGCTGCGGCTCGTCGATGATCCCGCGGCGCTCGTAGTAACGCATCGTCTCGACATTGACCCCCACCGCCTCGGCCACCTGACCTGCCCGAAGCTCGCCCGTCATGCCTGGGCCCCCATCTGGGTCTCGGCCCTGGCACGCAGTGCTGCGAGGACATCCTGGTGCGCGGTCGGCGCGGTGACGGCGAGCGAGACCGTGCCGTCCGCAATCGCCAGGTCGAAGGCGAAGAAGGAGCAGCAGCCGGCCTCCTTCACAGCCAGCGCCGCAGCCCGCGCCGCGACCTCCGGGCCGGCCCGCAGGTCGAACCGGAGCCGGTCCGGCGCCTCAGCGTGAACGGAGCGGACATCGCGCGCGAACAGCTCGTCGAACTCCCGCAGGCGCACCGGCCGCTCAGCTGCGGAAAGGGTGCAGGATGCCGGGACTTCGTCCTGCCACGCCGTCAGGCTCAACTCTCGGTCTGCGGTCATGTCTCGACCGTAAACCCGGACCTAGGTACGGAATGCAAGCGCGAGGCTTCATCCAGACCAGCCCCTCAGACCAGACGTTGAGTCCACCGAAGCGCCCCGGCAGCGGCGAGCACCGCGATGAGAAGCGCGAGGCCGACAAAGACAGCCGTCAGGTCGCGCGTGCTGACGGTGTAGGCGACATCCCGGCCGATCTGGTCGTAGATCGAGCCGAGCTGGTCAGCGGTCTCCGCGGTGAAGGACGTGCCGCCGCTCTCCTGCGCGATCCTGGCCATGGACTCCGGGTCGTACGGGACCGGGATGTCCTGTCCCTGGACGTTCACCACCCCGCCCGACGTGCCGAAGGCGATCGTGTCGACCGGCACCTTCTGGGCCCGCGCGTCCTGAGCGGCCGCGTCGGCGGCATCGATCGGCGAGAGCTGACCGTCGCCGATGGTGGGAGAACCGTCGCTCATCAGCACGATCGCCGCCGGCGCCGGCTTGCCGGTGGTGCCCTTGGGCACGGCCGCGATCGCGGCCAGCGACTCACGCAGCCCGGGCGCCGTTGCTGTGCCCCCACCGACCGACAGCGACTGGATCGACGAGATCAGCTGTGCCCGGTCGGTCGTGGGCGGCACGAGCAGCCGGGCCGTGCTGTCGAAGGTGACCAGCCCGACCTGGATCCCCTGCGGCAGGTCCTGGACGAACTTGGTCGCCTGGGCCTGCGCCGCCTCCAAACGGCTGGGCTCGACATCGGTCGCGGTCATCGAGGCCGATGTGTCGAGGGTGAGCATGATCGTCGCGCGGTCCTTGGGCGTGCGCAGCGCCATGGCCGGCTCGGCGAACGCAACGACGAGAACGACGAGGGTGAGCAGCAGCAGCGCCCCCGGGATATGCCGCTGCCATCCCTGCCGGCGGGGCGCCACCGAGTCGAGCAGGTCCACGCTGGTGAACCGCAGCACCTGGACGTGGCGGCGGCGCTGGACGAGCACGTAAGCGGCGAGCAGCGCGACGGGCAGCACGAGGAGCAGCAGCCGCCACGCGGACTGGAAGGTCATGGGGTCACCGCCGACGCGAACCGCGCGATGACCTCGTCAGACGGCCGGGCACGCCGTGCCCGGTGCAGCTGGGCGGCGAACTGGACCGTGTCCGTGAGCCAGTCCCGGTCGGTGGACAGATGGAGGTATGCCGCACCGGTGCCGTCGATCCGCGCGCGGATGTCGCGATGACGCTCAGCCGCAGCCGCGGCATACCGTGCGCGAAGGCCTGGCGACGAGGACTGGATGTAGCGCTGCCGACCGGTCTCGGTGTCCACCACCGCGAGCACGCCGACGGCCGGCAGGGCGAGCTCGCGCGGGTCGGTCACGTGGACGGCCACGACATTGTGGTGACGGGCCCCGCGGCTCAGCGCGCCTGTCCAGCCGTCGTCGCCGAGGAAGTCCGAGATGACGACGACCTGGCAGCGACGTGGCTGCACCAGTGGTAGCCGCAGCAGTGCGGCCGACAAAGTGCCGCCTTCGCCGGGCGCGCCCGCCTGGCGGGCGGAGTCATGGACGGCAGCCAGCGCCGCCAGGAACGCGCTGCGCCCGCGCCGCGCTGGGATGTGCCCCAAGCGGTCCGCGCCGGCGACGAGGACGCCGAACCTGTTGCCGCCGCGCATGGTCAGCATGCCGAATGCCGCGGTGGCGCCGAGTGCGACGTCACGCTTCTCGCAGTCCGCGGTCCCGAAGTCCAGACTCGCCGACCGGTCCACGACAACCCACGTCTCGAGCTCGCGGTCGGCCTCGGTCTGCCGGACCCAGACCTGCCCCGAGCGTGCCGTGAGGTTCCAGTCCACGAGCCTGGCGTCGTCACCGGGTGCGTAGGGTCGCGCCCCGGCCCGCTCGCTTCCCGGCCCGTAGGCGTAGCTCGCGTGGTCGCCGGTGTCGCGGCCGTCGAGCCGGCGCACGATCGCCAGCTCGAGGCGTCGCAGGACCTGCGCCCTGGCTGCCGCCTCCGGCGCAGCCATCGACAGCAGCGGCGCGCTCATCCGGTCGCCTCCATCGGCAGCGCCACCTCGAACGACGGGATCGCTTGCTGCGGAGAGATGTTCGGCGCCGGCACCGAGCGCAGCAGCCTCTCCACGACCGCCTCGGGGTGCACACCCTCGGCCAGCGCGTCGTAGGTCAGGGTGATGCGGTGACGCAGGACCTCGGGCGCGACGTCGTACACGTCCTGCGGGACGACGTACCGGCGACCGCGGAGCACGGCGAGGGCCCGGGCGGAGATCAGCAGACCGAGTGTGCCTCGGGGACTGGCGCCGAGGGCGATCAGTCGAGCCAGGTCGTCCTGGCCCCACCGGGCGGGCTCACGGGTGACCATGACGAGCCGGACGGCATAGTCCTGGACGGCGTGGTGGACGAAGACGTCACGGACGACGCCCTGCAGCTCGACGAGCTGTTCGCTCGTGAGCACCTGCTCGGCCGCAGGTGCGTGGCCGGACATGCGGTGCGCGATCGCCACCTCCTCCTCGTAGGTCGGGTGCTTGACCATGACGTGCATGAGGAACCGGTCGCGCTGGGCTTCCGGCAGGGCGTAGACACCCTCGGACTCGATCGGGTTCTGCGTGGCGAGGACGAGGAACGGCTTCGGCAGCGGGCGGGTCTGGCCGGCGATCGTCACGTGCCGCTCGGCCATCGCCTCGAGCAGGGCCGACTGGACCTTCGCCGGGGCGCGGTTGATCTCGTCCGCCAGCACGATGTTCGCGAACAGCGGCCCCCACTCGATGGCGAAGTCCTCCTGCGACGGTCGCCAGGTGCGGGTGCCGACGAGGTCGGCGGGCACCAGGTCCGGCGTGAACTGGAGCCGGGCGAAGTCGCCGCCCACGGCCTGCGCCATGGTCGACACCGTCAACGTCTTGGCAAGACCCGGGAAGCCCTCGATAAGGCAGTGGCCGTCGGCGAGCAGGCACACCATGACCCGCTCGACGAGGCGGTCCTGACCCACGATGACCTTCTTGACCTGGAAGAGCGCATCGGCAAGCAGGGCCGCGTGGTCGGCACCCGGGATGGCAAGTGTGGGGGTCGGTTCCGGGGAGTGAACAGACTGGGTCACGGGGATGTCCTCTCGTGCGTGAGTGGTAGGTCAGCCGACCGGGCCGGTGCCCAGGCGGATCGAGGCGGTGTGCTTCTGGCCGGTCGGGTCGGTCCAGGCGACCTTCACGTCGTCGCCGGGGCGGTGCGCGGAGACGGCAGCCTTCAGGTCAGCGGCCGAGCTCAACGTCTGACCTGCGACGCTGGTGATGACATCTCCCGGCTGGATGCCCGCCTGCTCGGCCGCCGACCCGGACACCACAGACCCCACCAGCACGCCGCCGTTCGACGTGGCCCGCTGGCCGGAAGCGAGCTGCACGCCCAGGAACCCGGTTGCACCGACGTGGACCGTCGCCGACGACTTCCCGTCGATGATCTGCTGCCCGATGGACCGTGCCTGGTCGATCGGGATGGCGAAGCCTTCGACCGACACCGACACGTCACTGGATGAGGCGGCGCGGCCCTCGGCGGTGACGACTCCGACGACCTTTCCCGCGGCATCGACCAAGGCGCCACCCGAGTCCCCCGGCTGCACTGCCGCGTCGAACTGGATGAGGCCGGTGAGCCGGTGGGTGGAGCCGTCCGTCTCGTCCGTGACGGTGATCGGCTGGTCGAGCCCGAGGACGGCGCCGGCGACGGCGCTGGGCGTCCCGCCGACTCCGCCGGCGTTCCCGACTGCGACGACCGCGTCGCCGACGTGCACGGTCGACGACGTGCCCAGCGGCGCGACCGTGAGCCCGGACGCGTCCTTGAGGCGCAGGACCGCCACGTCGTGCGTGCTGTCGTAGCCGAGCACCGTTGCGTCATACGTCTTCGCATTGCCCACATCGGTCGCCTGGATCTTCGTCGCACCCGCCACCACATGATGGTTGGTGAGGACCAGACCGTCGGCGGACAGCACGATTCCCGTGCCGGCGCCCCGCGAGCCGTCGTAGCCGATGCTCGTGTTGATGTCGACGAGCCCCTTGGACACGGCGGCCGCTGCGGCGGCCTGCTGAGGGGTCAGGGTCTTGGACTGCGTGTTCGGCTGCTGCGCCCCGTTCGGCGGCGACCCCGGCGACTCCGGCGCGCCCCCGGGGGGCGCGGCAGGCTCGGACGTCCGCGGCGCGCTGGGAGCGGGGACCGACGGCGAGCTCGACGGGGTGGGCGAGGGCAGCACCGTCGCCGACGGCTTCGGCGGTGCCGCCGTGGTGTTGCTCGGGGACTGCAGCGCACCCGCGAGCGCCGCGCCGCCGGCAAGGAGCGCGATCAACGCCAGGACGGCGACCAGCATCCTTCGGCGGGGCGGCCGCTGCTGCGGGGGCGGTGGCGGCGAGTAGCCGGGGGGTGGCACGGCAGACGCTCGGGCATAGCCGCCAACCGTCTTGGGGTCCGCCCACAGCGACGACGTCCACGGGTCCGGGCCGCCGTGTGTCGGACCATCGGGCGTCGAGCCGTTACCGTGACCTGCATCGCCTTGGACCGACATGGCAACCTCACCGTGATCAGGCCGGCCACAGCAGCCGGGGCGCACAGTGTCGGGTCGAGAAACTGTCAGCAGGTCTCGCATCGGCTGTGAGGTCCATGTGTATGCGCACAGCCACGATCGAGGTCGCCGCCGGGCGGTATGCGGTGGCACCCTCCTTCGACGAGGCACCTGCACCCGGTCTTCCGTCACCCTCGTGCTCGTCGCTGCCTCACGCGTATCAGGTGTCCGACGGTGCCCGTCTGCTCAGAATGGGCGTCAGTCGGCGCCCGTGGTGACAACGACACGGAGTCAACATGGCGCTCGAGGAACGCGTCGACCCAACGCATGAGCCGATGGCGTCCACGCCCCTGAAGACCGACATGGCGGCAGTGGAGACCGTCTTTCGCAGGCGCGGCCTACCGGCCTTCACGCTGGGATACGACGAGGAGTACAGCGGCCGTGCGGGGAAGTTCCTGATGGCTGCCTTGGCCGCCACCGTAGCCACCTCGATACTTTCGATCGTTTTCAGCGGCCGGTCCTGGTGGCACTGGTTCGTCTACCTCCAGTACCTCGCGCTGCCGATTCAAGCACTGAACTCCCACATCGCGGCCCGAACGCCCGGGTCCGCCGCGGTGCAGCGTCAGCTTGGCGATGACACCCGGACGATGGGACCGAGGTTGCGCGTGGCAGTCGCCGTGTGCGCGGCGCTGGTCATGCTCGTGCTCTGGCTCGTCGTCGACAACCAGGTGTTGGGGTATGCCGCGATAGCCGGCGTCGGCGGCTTCCTCGCGATGTTGGTGCTGGACGCGATCGGAGGTGGCCTGTCTCTGCTCCTGCACCTGGCGAGCAAGCTCAGACACGGCTTCAGGTCAGGCGTGGGGACCGCCTTGCGACAGATGCCGCTCCTCTTCACGTCGCTGCTCATTGTCTTCGTCGCTGACGACGCGTGGCGCCTCTTCGGCATGCTGCAGGGTTGGCGCTACTGGGTCCTGGTCGCCCTGTTGTCGATCGTCGTCGTGGTGGCGCTGCACGTACGCACCCGCGCAGAGCGAGAACATGTCTTCGAGGTGGCCCGTCAGGCCCTCGAGCAACCGGACCGGGTCGAGCAGGCGGTCGGACGTGCAGAGCTCGGTGAGCCCGTCGGTGAACGACTGGCTCAGGTCAGGCCGGACACAGAGACGCTGCCACCCGCGGTTCGGCGGAACCTGCGGCTGATCCTCATGGGCACGGCGGTCCTGCGAGTCGCGCTGGTCGGACTTGCCACGGCCGCGGTCATGCTGGTCGTGGGCATGTGCATCGTCGACAGCACCGCCACGGAGCTGTTGCTCGAAAGCAAGCAGAATGGCTTCGTCGTCAATACGACGTTCGAGTCCGACCTCTTCGGTTCGAGCATCATCATCACAGAACCCCTGTGGAGGCTGACGCTCGTCCTTGGCGTTCTGGCAAGTCTGTCTTTCGCCATCACCCTGAACAACGGACAGGACAAGGAGTCCGCGGAGTCCGTCACCTTCATGCAGGACGAGCTCGATGAGGCGGCGGACAGCCTGGTGCTCTACTCGCTGTACCTGTCGGCCCACCGGCAGCTCCAGCGTGACCGCCCGGCCGCCTGACTTGGCGAAACGGCGGCCGGACTGCAGTCCTTCGGGGCAGACTTGAGCGTGTCTTCGCCGGAGGGGCTGGTGGGCCGCGGGATCGAGCTCGAGATCGCCGCGGCCGCCCTTCGACGTCTCGGTGACGGGCAGGCATCGGTGCTCGCGATCGAGGGCGAGGCCGGCATCGGCAAGACCCGCCTGGTGGAGAGCATCATCGAGCAGGCCCGCTCCCGCGGGGTGGCCGTCTACAGCGGCCAGGCACATCCGTTCGAGCGCACCCGCCCCTTCGGGGTGGTCGCCGCGGCGCTGGGCCTGAGCCGGCGCTCGGCGGACCCGCGCCGCGCCGCGATCGGCGCGCTGCTGGACGGTCGGAGCGCTGAGGCGAGCGCCGGTGGCGACATCCGGTTCCGCGTCGTCGAGGAGGTCGTGGACCTCGTGGAGAGCATGTGCGCGGACGGCCCGGCCCTGCTGGTGGCCGAAGACCTCCAGTGGGCGGACAGCTCGAGCCTCCTCGCCATCTTGACGCTGGCACGGCAGCTGCCGCTCGCGCCGCTGTTCCTCGTCGTGACGGCTCGGTCATCGCCGCAGCCGCCCGAGCTGGAACGGCTGCTCGACGATCTGGTCGCTGACGGCGCGCTCACGATCCACCTCCGGCCGCTGGGTCCCGACGACCTGACCGTGCTCGCCGGCGATGTGCTGGGGGCTCCTCCCGGGCCCGACCTGACCGCGATGCTCGCCAAGGCGGGCGGGAACCCGCTCTGGGCCGTGGCGATGCTCCGATCCCTGGCCGACGAGGGACTGCTGCGCCGAGCCGAGGACAGCCTCGAGGTGACGACCTCGGAGCTCCCGGCGTCGCTGAGCGACCTGGTGGTCCGCCGCCTGCGTCACCTTCCGGCGGCGACCCTGGAGCTCCTGCAGATCACCGCGGTGCTCGGCGACACCGTGTCCCTGCGCGAGGTCGCAGCGCTGGCTCGCAGGCCCCCGGCCGATGTCGTCGCGCAGCTCGCACCCGCGTTCGATGCCGAGCTGCTCGACGAGGTCGACGAGCGAGTCGCTTTCCGCCACCAGCTCGTGCACGACGCGATCTACCAGCACATGCCGCCCGCGGCGCGGCGTCTGCTGCACCGTGAGGCCGCGGTCGTGCTCATGGCCGCGGGCGCGGATCGACTGGACGTGGCCGACCATCTGATGCTCGGCGCCGAGCGTCCTGACGAACAGGCCGCCGCCTGGTTGCGCGATGCCGCCCGGGAGGCCTCCGCGCAGGCGCCCCTGGTCGCCGTCGAGCTGCTTCGCCGCGCAGAGGCATCACTGCCGGCGGGTCATCCTGAGACGGACGTGGTTGCGGCGGAGATCGTGCAAGCGCTCCTGCGCGCCGGGAGGGTGGCCGAGGCATCGGCACGTGCCGAAGCGTTCCTCGCTCGACCGCACGCAGCCGGGATGGACACCCCGATGCGCGTTGCGCTTCTCGGCGCGCTGGCCCTCCAGAACCGGGCCGAGGAGGTCATCGCGGTGGCGCGGGCCAGACTCGCCGACCCGTCAGGGCTTGGACCCTCGGACCACGTGCTGATCCTCGCCCAGCAGAGCTGGGCATGGACCTACACGGGCGACCCCCGAGCCGGTGAGTCGGCGGCCGGGCAGGCACTCCGCATCGCCGAGCGGGCCGAGGATGCGGCCATGACCGTGTGGGCCCTGACGGCGCTCCTCGTGGCGGTGGGTAGGCAGGGCCGCTTCGACGAGGCCCTGGTGCACGCGAGGCGGGCCGCCGACCTCGCCGCGGGCGCGCACGACGTCAGGTCGCTGCCGCTGCAGCCGCAGTACTTCCTCGGACTTGCCCTGTTCGACTGCGACCTCGTCGCCGATGCCAGAGCGGCATACCGATCGGCGCTCGACGACGAGTTCGGGACCGGATGGTGGCTCTCTGAGACGCTGATGGCCGACGCCCAGGCGTCGTTCGCGATCGGCGACTGGGACGACGCCCTGCCGGGCCTCATCGCCGGCGGCCTCGCCGCACAGGACAAGGGAAACCCGCTGCTCATCGCTCAGTCGCTCGCCTACCGAGCGGTCATCGCGACTGCCACGGGAGACCACCGGGCGGCGAACGACCTGACCGCCGGGATCGCCGGGTCGCTGGAGCAGGACCCCCAGAGCTACAACGCGGGGATCCGGGCGTATGCCGTGGCCGGGCTGAAGGCGGCCGAGGGAGACCTCGAGGGCGCGTATGCGGTGTTGCTGCGGTGTTGGCGCGTCGACGTTGCCCGGGAGTGCGGGTTCTACTACCGCTGGCTCGCGCCCGACCTCGTGCGTCTGGCCCTGGCCCTCGGTCATCGGGACGTCGCCACCGAGGTGGCCGACACGGTCGCCGAAGCAGCGGAGCTCGCACCAGGGGTGCCGACGGTTCGCAGTCTCGCGCTGCGCTGCCACGGTCTGGTGACGGGTCAGGTCGGCCCGATGCTCGAGGCCGTCGCGCTTGCTCGCGAGGCGCCGCTGCTGGTCGAGCACGCCGGCACGTGTGAGGACGCGGCGAACCTGCTGGCCCGTACCGGGCGGCGGGAGGAGTCGGCGGCGCTGCTCCATGAGGCACTGGAGCGCTACGAGCGAGCGGGCGCTCGTGGCTGGGCGGGCCGGGTCCGCGCAGAGCTGCGCGAGCTCGGCGTCCGCCCTGCCCCGCGCGGGTCGAGGGACCGGCCGGAGGACGGTTGGGCGAGCCTCACCACGACCGAGGTCGCGGTCTCGCGACTCGTGGCAGAAGGACTCACGAACGGTGCCGTCGCCAGGCGGCTCTACATCTCGCCGCACACCGTGAACAGCCACCTCCGGCACGTGTTCGCCAAGCTCGGCGTCTCGAACCGGGTCGCCCTCTCGACGGTCGTAAACCACTCGATCGAGTGATGTCTTCGCGGGCCGGCAGGAGCCACACTCGACCGCGTGCGGCATACGCCGCTCAAGCCTGGAGAAGGGGTGGCGACGATGGACCACGCTGCGGTGATGCGCAAGACCTACGAGCGGATCAACGACGGAGACATAGCCGGTTTCGGTGACCTGGTCGCTGACGACTTCGTCGAGAACCAGGGCGCCCCGGGCTTCCCCGACACCAAGGAGGGCACCCTCGACTACTTCCGCGTCCTCCTGGTCGCGTTCCCCGACCTGCGGATGAAGGTCGAGGACCTCATCGCCGACGGGGACAAGACCGTCGCGCGAGTGGCGGTCAGCGGCACGCACCAGGGCGAGTTCATGGGCATCCCGCCAACCGGCAGGCACGCGGAGATCCAGCTCATCGA
Source organism: Intrasporangium mesophilum (assembly GCF_054783095.1). Lineage (NCBI taxonomy): Bacteria > Bacillati > Actinomycetota > Actinomycetes > Micrococcales > Intrasporangiaceae > Intrasporangium > Intrasporangium mesophilum. The sequence continues at coordinate 314,658 of NZ_BAAGRF010000019.1, forward strand.
CATCATGCGGTTCAACCACGCAGGCCTGGTGGCCGAGCACTGGGGCGTCGGGGACATGCTGTCGCTGTTGCAGCAGCTCGGTGTCATACCCACCGGCGCACCGGCGTAGCCGTCGCCACAACCACTGAGGAGCTGACCATGCCGAGAATCGTCATCACCCACGCAGTCAAGGACCGTGACCGCTGGCTGGGCGGCAAGGCCGAGCGCGCCGGCGCCATGCCGGGTGCGACCGGCATGACCGACCTGGTGGCTCTGGACGGGAGCAACCACGCCGCCGTCGCGTTCGACCTCGACAACCTCGACGCCCTCAAAGGGGTGCTGTCCTCGATGCCTCCGGAGCTGGCCGCCCAGGCGGAGTCGCACGGGGTCATCATGCCGATGACCGTCTACGTCGAGGCCTAGAGCAAGACCTCTGCACACCGGTGCACTGTGAACGCAGTGGGCCGCTGACCCGGGAGATGGTCCTCATGGCTGTCAAGGTCGTCATCGAGTTTCAGGCCAAGCCGGGCGCGCGAGCAGCGCTCAAGGGTCTGCTCGAGAACATCTCGGCGACGCACGGACCGAGAGCGCAGGGCTTCCTCGGGAGCACGGTGTACGAGGGGCTCGACAGCCCGGACGTCCTGGTCGAGATCGCCGGATGGGAGTCCGCCGAGCTGCAGGCCGCCGCGGTGGCGGCGGCCTCCTCCGAGGGCCTGTACGCGCCGGTCCTCGAGCTCCTCGCGGCGCCGTTGAGGGCCACCCGGATCGGCTAGCCCATCTCAGAGGGCCCTTCACGGTTGCCTGCCATACTCGGACGGTGCCGGACGTCACGATCGAGCACGCCGCGGCACGGCACCTCGCGGCCGTGCGCCGGCAGGTCGCCGTCGGACAGGTCGGCGCCGTCTGGCAACCCGCGCTCGACCAGGTCTGGGAGTTCCTTCGAGCAAACCCAGGTCTGCGCGGCGACGGCCACAACATCTTCCTGTACCACCACGCACCCGCCCCCGGGCTGCCGATGAACGTCGACTTCGGTGTCGAGGTGCTCGGCTCGTTCGACGCCTCCGGCGAGGTCGTGCCCGTCCAGACTCCTGCAGGGGAGGTCGCCACCGCCGTCCACCTCGGCCCGTACGAACAGCTCGGCGAGGCACACGCTGCCATCGAGGCCTGGCGCGCCCGGGAAGGCCGGTCGTTCGCCGGAATGTCGTGGGAGATCTACGGCGACCCCACGCCCGATCCGGCTCAGACCCGGACGACCGTGTCCTACCTGCTCACTCCCCTGTGAGCACAGCCGGGATCGGCGAGACGTTGCAGACGCTCGCCCGCATCGGCGCGCTGCCGCTGATCGGGTCGCTGGGGGTCTGAGGCAGCACGAGGTTGAGGTTGGCACCTTCGGCGGTGTACGGCGGGTAGCCCGGCAGCCCGAGCTCGTCACAGGCCTGCCACCAGCCGTGCTGGCCGAAGACGACCTGGGGGTCGAGCGCGGCGTTGAGCTTCACCCGCGACCGGATGCTGCCGTAGGGCGTGTCCAGCGAGACCCAGTCACCCGCACCGATCCCGCGGGACTCTGCGGTCGCCGGGTGCATCTCGAGCAGGGGCTCAGGGGCGCTCTTGCGCAGCGCGGCCACCTGCCTGTGCTGGGTCTCGCAGAAGAACAGCGACTTGGCGCAGCTGAGGACCAGCGGGTACCGCTCGGCGAGGTCGGGCCGGGAACGCGGGCTGATCAGCGGCTCCACGTATGCCGGCAGCGGTTCGTAGCCGTGGGCGGCGAGGGTTGCGGAGTACAGCTCCACCTTGCGCGAGGGGGTCGCGAAACCGGACTCGGCGTACTTGCGGTAGCGGGTGGTCAGCGGCACCCGCACGCCCTCGGGGTGTGCCCGGAGGTCTTCCAGCGTGATCCCGCTGGGCGCGAGCTGATGGCGGTATGCCGCGTCGATGTCGCCGTCCCAGAAGTGCTCTCCGAGACCGAGCCGGGTCGCGAGGTCGAACACGATCTGGAGGTCCGACCGTGCTTCGCCGCGCGGCGCGACGAGCGGCCGCCTGAGCTGGACGAGCGACTGCGCCTCCTGGCTGTACTCGAAGCCGATCTTCAGCGCCTCGGACTCGAAGGGCGTCGTCACCGGCAGCACGATGTCCGCGAGCTCTGCCGTCGGGGTCATGAAGAGGTCCGCCTGGACGAAGAAGTCGAGACTGCGCAGCGCCTCCCGGCCGCGGAGGCTGTCCGCGTGGGCCATCACCGGGTTGCCGCCAAAGCCCACCAGCGTGGTGATCCGGCGTTCGATGGCCGCTGTGTAGAAGTCCTCGCCGGTGACGAACTCGAACCGGGCGGGCCCGAGCGGGCGTTGCTCGACTCCGACCGCCGGGGGCCGCGGTCCGGAAAGGAGCTCCATGCCGTCGATCGGGTTCGACGGGACTGCCTCGAACAGGACGTTTCCGCCGCGCACGTCGAAGCTTCCGGTCAGGGCATAGAGCACGTCGATCGCACGTATGGTCTGCGTTGCCCCGTTGTGCTGCTCCAGTCCGCTCCAGGTGTAGAAAGCGACGGGCCGGGACTCCCAGAGGGTCCTCGCGGTAGCGACGATGTCGGCCGCGGGCACTCCCGTGATCACCTCGGCGCGATCCGGAGGGAACTCCGCGCATCGCGACGCGAGCAGCTCCCACACTGTTGCGCCATCGACGACATCTGCGGCGTTGGTCCAGTCGCGGACGAAATCGGCGTCGTACCAGCCGTTCTCGATCATCACATGGGTCAGCGACAACGCGAGCGCGCCGTCGGTGCCGGGTCGGACTCGAAGCCAATGGTCCGCCTTGGAGGCGAGCCCCGCCTTGCGCGGGTCGACGACGACCAGCTTCGCCCCTCGCCGGAGCGCGGCGACCGTGCTCGTCGCGTGCGCCAGGCGCGCCACCGAGGGGTTGTACCCCCAGAACAGGATGCACCCGGCGTTGTCGAGGTCCGGCAGATAGACGCCGGGCACCGACGCGCCGAAGGTGTACAGCGGCGCGAAGTAGCGGCCCCAGCCGCAGAGCTCCATGTAGCCGCAGTAGTTCGGGCTCCCGAAGGCCCGGATCAGCCGCTGGACCCAGTCGACGGCGTCGCTGATCGCCGAGGTGGACGGCGAGCTCGAGCTGAACCCCACCGACCCAGGCCCGTCGGTTGCCGCGGCAGTCTGCAGCCGCATGGCGACCTCGTCCAGGGCCTCGTCCCAGCTGACTCGCTCCCACCCCGGATCCGACGCATCCTTCGGGTTGGTCCGCCGCATCGGGTGCAGCAGCCGCGACGGGTGGTAGACGATCTCGGGGGCCGCCTTGCCCTTCAGGCAGATCGCCTTCCCGGTCGGGTGGGACGGATCGGGATGCAGGGCGAGCAGTTTCCCGTCGCTGACCTCGGCGCGCGCCCCGCAGCGCGACACACACAACGGACAGAACGTCGGAACGGAGTCCCCAGCCACCGTCCGATTCTCGCGCTCCGGACTGAGCTCGACAACGGCCTCGGGGCCGAAAGGACCCCGGCAGCTTCCGCACGTATGCGCGTATGCCGGACCCAACCGAATACGTCCTGGAATCCTTGGCGCTGGAAGAGCTTTCGAGGGCGACGGAGGCCCAAGATGTCGGACAAGGACGCTCGAGACGGCGAGCTGGGTCACACCGGGTACGAGATCTTCATCGGGGCGCTGTCGGTGCTCTCGCTGGTCAACATCGTGCTGCTGGCCCTGCTCCGAGATCCGGCCACGCAGAACGTGGTCCGGGTCATGGACCTGTTCCTCAGCGCGGTGTTCCTCGGCGACTTCCTGGTGCGTCTGCGACGGGCTCCGTCCCGGACGAGCTACTTCTTCCGCCAGTACGGCTGGGCGGACCTGCTGGCGAGCCTGCCCTTCCCGCAGATCAAGATCCTGCGCGTCTTCCGGCTGGCCCGCGTCGTCCGCCTGCTGCGCAAGTACGGCGCCCGCAACATCGGCCGAAGCCTCCTCGGTGACCGCGCCGGAAGTGCCCTGCTGTCCTTGCTTCTCGTCGGCGTCCTGATGATGGAGTTCGGGAGTCTCGGGCTGCTGCGCCTCGAGCAACCGGCGCCGGACGCGAACATCGTCAACGCGTCGGACGCCATGTGGTACGTCATCGTGACGATGTCGACGGTCGGCTACGGCGACCAGTACCCCGTCACCAACGGCGGCCGAGAGCTGGGAACGGTCATCATCATCGTCGGGGTCGGCATCTTCGGCACCCTCACCGGCTACCTGGCCAACCTCTTCCTCGCGCCGCGAGGCGCACAGGCGACCCAGGACAAAACAGCGCAAGACAAAGCAGACCAGGACACGGCAGCCCCGGACACCGCAGCACAGGCCGGTACGACCACCCCCGCGGAGGGCCTCCCCTCGGTCGACCTCGAGGGACAGCTCCAGCAGATGCGTGCAGCGCTCAGCCAGCAGCAGGCCGCTCTCGATGCGCTGGAACGCTCGCTGCGGGCCGGCTGACGATTCACCCGCTCCGGGGGTGCCACGCCACTCGCTGGGGACGGTGTCATGACGGAGTAACGGAGTCATCGTGCGAAGGAGACAGTGATGGGACTGCGGGATCGCCGGGAAGAACGCCGGGAGGAACGACGCGACGAGCGCCGCGGCATCGGCCGGACCACCTACCGGATGCGGCAGAAGCTCGTCGCGATCGGCGACGACTCCTGGATCGAGGACGAACAGGGCCGACGCGCCTACAAGGTCAACGGCAAGGCGATGCGGATCCGCGACACCCTCATCTTCGAGGACGCCTCCGGCACCGAGCTGCTCAAGCTGCAGGAACGCAAGCTGCGGGTGCGGGACACCATGGACATCGAGGACGCCTCCGGGCGGACCGTGGCGACCGTCAAGAAGGCGATGATCAGCCCGCTGCGGGAGCGGTTCACCGTCGAGGTCGCCGACGGGCAGGACATGGAGGTCCAGGGCAACATCGTGGACCACGAGTACAAGGTCTCCCAGGGCGGGCAGGAGGTGGCCGAGGTGTCCAAGCGGTGGTTCCGGATCGCCGACACCTACGGCGTGGAGATCCTCGAGGGCCACAACGACGTGCTGATCCTGGCGGTCACCGCGGTCATCGACAGCATGACCCACGACGTCGGCTAGCGCCCTTCCGTCCCTCGACCCGTGACCGGGCGCCCACTCGACGTGTGACGGGGCGCCCACTCGACGCCGGTCGTGGCCGTCGACGTGTGACCGGGCGCCCACTCGACGCCGGTAGTGGCCGTCGGCGTGTGACGGGGCGCTCACTCGACGCCGGTCGTGGCCGTCGACGTGTGACCGGGCGCCCACTCGACGGTCGAGTGAGCGCCTCGTCACAGCAGCACCACCCGCCACGTGACGCACGGGCTCAGCGGCCGTCGGACCCCCGGGTCACCCAGCCGCGCTCGGACGCCTCCCAGCCGAGCTGCATACGGGAGGTGGCGCCGGTGTAGTCCATCAACGCCTTGAGGCGGCGCTGGACGGTCCGTCCGCTCATCCCCAGCTGCTTGCCGACAGCCTCGTCGGTGAGCCCGCCGAGCATCAGCGAGACGAGCGCGATGTCATGGCTGTCGGGGCCCGCAGCGAGCCCCTCCTCGATGCTCTCGTCCGATCCCAGGACGACGGGAACCCCTGCGGCCCAGACGAACTCGAACAGCGAGACCAAGGAGCGCACCAGGCTCGGGGCCCGGATGACTACCGCGGCGGTGTCGTGGCCGCGCACGGAGAGTGGGGCCATCGCGACGGCTCCGTCCGTGACGATCAGCTTGGTCGGGACCTTGTGGACGGTGCGGACGAGCGCATTCCCGCCGAGCGCGTCGCGGACCTCACCGGCCGTCGCGGGATCCTCGAGGGCGGCCCGTTCCATCGCGACTCGAAAGGTGACGCCGCGCTGGAGCGCCTGCTCCTCCGCCTGGTTCTCCTCCGGGCTGACGGCGACGGGGCGCGCGTCGACGAAGGCGCAGACTTCCTCGCGGGCACCGAGCTCCAGCTGGAGGAATCGTGCCCCGACGGCCTCGGCTCCGAGCACGACCTCGACGAGGTCGCCGACGCCCGCATGGTTGACGTCCCGTCGGAACAGCTCGGTCAGCTGCGCGACCGACGTCTCCGCCACCGACAGGGCGTGCCGGTGCGAGTTGAGCAGACCCTGGAGCGCCACGTCCGGGGCCGTCGGGAACCACAGAGGCGGCTCCCCCGCGAGCGTCGTCCTCTCGACGAGCCCGAGGTCGCGCAGCGAGCAGAGGACGTTGTGGACGTCCTCGGGGGAAGAGCTCCAACGGGCCGCCAGGTCCCCTTCCGTGCCACCGCCTTGGACGACGAGCGAGTGGTAGTCGAGCTGCTGCGCGGCGTTCAGCCCGAGGGCTGTGAGGTCCACCTCAGGGCTCATGCACGGCTCCCTCTCACCCCGGCCCGGTCCGCCCGTCGCAAAAGGCCGGGCTGTCGAGAACACGACATGTCGATTCTCCGCCTGCCCGGAGGGGTTCCGCGAGTGGGGGGCCTCTTGTCACCCTTCTCGTGGCGATGGCCCCACCCCCCTCGGGGCCTGCCGCGGCGAGGGCGCCTGACCGGTGCCGCGCCGTGCTCCCAAAACCGGGTACCAAGCCCGGCTCCATCCTCACGGAGGTCCTCCCATGCGCCGCACTTGGCGACGTCATACCCTCGCGTCCGCTGGCATCCTTGCCATCGCCGCGACCGCTCTGTCCCCATCCGTCCTCGGCGCCTCGGCAGCCTCCGACCCGAAGCCCATCGTCGGCTCGGCGGACCAGGCCGCGGCCCAGAAGTCGGCCACGGTGACCCTGATCTCGGGCGACCGCGTCCGGGTCACCCGCACCGCCGACGGACAGCCGGTCGCCCAGCTGCTGCCCGGCGAGGACGGCACGGTCCCCGAGTACCAGACCCTGCGCGACGGCGACAACCTGTACGTCTTCCCCGCATCGACCACCCAGGCCCTCGCGGCCAACCTGGTCGACAGGGAGCTGTTCAACGTGACCGGGCTGGTCGCGGCCGGCTTCGACGACGCCCACGCGGACTCGATCCGGGTCATCGCGCAGTACGACAAGGACAGCCGCACGGTCTCCGACTCGACTCCCGCGCCCACCGGCGCCGGCGAGACCACGCCGTTGGACGCCGTCAACTCGCTGGCGTATGCCGTGGACAAGTCGGACACCCAGGCCGCCTGGGCCGACCTGACCGACGCGGCCTCGGCCTCCGGCAGCGGCCTGGCCAAGCTGTGGCTCGACCGCCCGGTGCGCGCCACGATGGCCGACTCCACCAAGCAGATCGGCGCCCCGGTGGCCTGGGAGGCCGGCCTCGACGGCAAGGGCAGCAAGGTGGCCATCCTCGACACCGGTGTCGACGCGGGCCACCCTGACCTCGCTGGCCAGATCGCTGACAAGAAGGACTTCACCCGCTCCCCGAACGGGACCAACGACCTCGTCGGCCACGGCACGCACGTCGCCTCGACGATCGCCGGAACCGGCGCCGCGAGCGCCGGCAAGGAGCGCGGTGTCGCCCCCGGTGCCAGCCTGCTCATCGGCAAGGTGCTCGGCGACTCCGGTGCAGGCTACGACGCGGACATCATCGCCGGCATGCAGTGGGCGGTGGACAACAAGGCCGACGTCATCTCCATGAGCCTCGGCGCCCCGACGCCTGCCACCGCCTGCGACGACCCGATCGCCCAGGCCGTCAACGCGCTGTCGGCATCGAGCAAGAGCCTGTTCGTCATCGCGGCGGGCAACATGGGCGCCGGGCCGAACACGGTCTCGAGCCCCGGTTGTGCTACCTCCGCCCTCACGGTCGGCGCGGTCGACTCCGCGGACGCGACGGCATACTTCTCGAGCCGCGGCCCGGCCGGCACCAACCATCTCACCAAGCCCGAGATCGCCGCCCCCGGCGTCAGCATCCTTGCCGCCAACGCCGGCGGGCGCGGCGTGTACGCCTACCAGAGGATGTCCGGCACGTCGATGGCGACCCCGCACGTCGCCGGAGCTGCGGCCATCGCCCACGAGGAGGACCCGTCGCTGACCGGTGCCGAGCTGAAGCAGCTGCTCACCTCCTCGGCGGACCCGACAGTCCCGGGTGGTGCGCAGGAGGTCGGCGCCGGACGTCTCGACGTCGCGCGGATGGTCTCCCAGACCGTCACCGCACAGTCGACCGTCTATGGCGGCGCCTTCGACTACCCGCAGACCCACGCCTACGCGCCGAGCACGCTCAAGTACACCAACCGTGGCGATGCGGCGATCGACCTCCGTCTGTCCGTCGAGAAGGTGCTCGGCAACGACAACAACCCGATCAACACGCCGCTCATCCGGACCCCGCAGCACGTCGTCGTCCCGGCGCACGGCACGGCGGACGTCCCGGTCACCGTTCAGCTCGGGGCCAACATCCCGGCCAGCGCGCTCGGTGACATCACCGCCCGGATCGTCGCGACCGGCGGCACCCAGCGGGTGTCGACGGCGTTCAACCTGTATGCCACCGCCCCCGCGGTGACCGTCAAGGTGTCGGTCATCGACCGCAACGGCAAGCCGGCGACCGGCTCGTCCTCGGTCGTCCTGGTCAACACCGACACGTCGAAGGGCGAGAACCGTCCCGTCGCCGGCAAGGACCAGACCTACACCCTGCGCCCGGGCAAGTTCTTCCTCAGCTCGTTCGTGACCACGCCCACCCCGGGCACGGCCGCGAACAGCCGGGCGGCCGCACAGTCGCTCACCTACCTGGCCAAGCCGGAGATCACCATCGACAAGGACACCACGATCGTCCTCGACGCCCGGCAGGCGCACCCGCTCACGGTCACGACAGAGCAGCCGAGCGAGCAGCGCTCGACGACGCTGACCTTCGAGCGGCTGTGGCCGACGAACCGGTACTACGCCGGGTCGATGGGCACCAACGCCGGCACCAAGGAGTTCTACGCCCAGGTCGACGGCAAGGTCGCCAAGGGAGACGGCTCGTTCGAGTTCGGTGACTACAGCCGCCTGGTCGCGCCTCCGGTCACGTCGATGACCACCTCGGGTGGGCTCGCACTGCACCCCCTGTCCGCCAAGCTCGGGATCGGCAACCTCGACGGCGACGGCACGGGCCCGGTGGTCTCCGTCGGCGCGGGCGCCGCGAGCGACTTCAAGGTCTGGGACCCCACCACTCAGAAGTTCGTCCCGCTCGACCTGACCGGTAAGGTCGCGGTGGCTCACGTCGCGATCGGTGCGGACGACTTCTCGATCCAGTCCCGCGCAGCGGCTGCCCACGCCAAGGCCCTGCTGCTCTACCGCGACGACCCCGGCACGTGGTTCGCTGCGGCGAGCTCGAACGCCGCCGCCGCGGTGCCGACCTACACCCTGCCGGCTGTTGAGGGCGCGGCGCTCGGCTCCGAGCTCGCCGCTGGTCCGTCCACGCTGACCTGGTCGGCGCAGAACAAGACGCCGTACGCCTACACGCTCGGCTTCTTCAACGACGGCCAGCTCGTCACCCCGCAGAAGCACGACGTGACCGACGCCTCGCTGGGTCACATCACCTCGAGCTACGCCAGCATGGGCGTCGCGACGGACATGATCGACCAGACCGTTGTCCAGCGCCCGAGCACGGTGGCCTTCGCCCTGGGCAGCGACCCGATCGCCACGCCGAGCAGCCGCACGGAGTACTTCACCGCCGGTGACGGCAGCCAGTGGTTCAAGTCGATCCTGTCGAGCTTCCCGTTCGCCGAGGTCATGAGCGACAAGTGGCGCACCTTCACCCCGGGCCAGCAGGACTCCGACTCGTGGTACGACGGGGCCCTCGCGCCGGCGCTGCGTAACGACACCAGTGGCAAGCCGCAGATGGTCGGCGAGCGTCAGGGCACGCTCATCGGTGTCGCCCCGATGGTCTGGGGAGACGCCGCCAACCACTACGCCGACCAGGGCAGCTTCGGCGACTTCGGCAACCTCACGCTCAAGCGCAACGGCGTGCAGATCGGGTACAGCTACGACCCGTACGGCGTGTTCACCGTCCCGTCCGACGACGCCCGGTACGACCTGACGCTGCACGTGGACAAGGCCACCAGCTCGAGCTTCCGGTACTGGAAGCGCTCGGCCGCGACCGACACCACGTGGTCGTTCAGCTCGCACGAGGAGCCCGACGTCTACAGCCGTGCGCTGCCGATGCTCCTTCCGCGCCTCGACGTCCCGGCCGACGGCCTCAAGACCGTCGCGGCAGGGCTGGTGACGATCCCGGCCCGCGTCCAGGTCAACCCCGGCTACGACTCCGGCGCGATCGTCGACGCCAAGGTGTGGACCTCGGTCGACGCCGGCAAGACGTGGGTCCCGGGCACGACGACCCTCACCGCCACCGGTGCGAACCTCGTCGTGGACCACGCCGGTCAGTCGGGCAAGCAGGTCAGCCTGCGGGTCGAGCTCACCGACGCCAACGGCGCGAAGGTGCTGCAGACCATCACCCGCGCGTACGACGTGCGCTGACACAGAAGAAGAGCAGGTGAGCCCTGGGCCCTCCCCAGGGCTCACCTGTCAGCTGCATTGAGAACGTGGTGCTCCCACCATCCTGGGAGCCACCGTGACTGCGGCCGCGGGGAGGAGAGGAGGGTCAGCCTCGATCAGCGTCAAGAGGGGGCGCCGAGGCGCGACGACCGAACCGCAGGGCCGCGACCGGCCGGCATACCTGATGGGCCGACCGGTCACCCGGTGCCCGGGACCACCACCCTTGGTCCCGGGCACCGTCATGTCCCCGGCGCCTGCACCCTGCGGCGGCGCCCAGGTAATCGCGTTGCGACGCTCGAGCCGGGCGTCCTAGCGTGGACGGGGCCGATGTCCGTGATGTCACTGTTCTGACCGGTGGCCAGACGACTGGAGTCCCCGTGGGTCTCGAGCTCTTCGCACTGTCCTTCCAGGCGAGGGAGCCTGAGCGGCTGGCGGGCTTCTGGGCCGGCGTGCTCGGCTGGGCGCCCGCTGACGACTCCGAACCGGGCGCTCGGGCCCTGGTGCCGAGCGACGACACCGGGTTCCGGCTGCGGTTCCTGCCGAGCCGGGCCAGCAAGCTCGGCCAGAACCGGATGCACTTCGACCTGACGAGCGCTTCGCTCGAGGACCAGGAGACCACGGTGTCCCGGGCGCTCAAGCTCGGCGGGCGGCATACGGACGTCGGACAGCTCCCCGAGGAGGAGCACGTCGTGCTCGCCGACCCGGAGGGCAACGAGTTCTGCGTCATCGAGCCGGGCAACAGGTTCCTGGCCGACTGCGGATTCGTGGGGGCCCTTGCGTGCGACGGGTCGCAGGCGGTCGGGTACTTCTGGAGCGCGGCGCTGGGCTGGCCGCTGGTCTGGGACCAGGACGAAGAGACGGCGATCCGCTCGCCCCACGGCGGGCCGAAGATCACCTGGGGCGGTCCTCCGGTGAACCCGAAGCTCGGCGAGAACCGGCTGCAGTTCGACCTGATGCCCACGGCTGACAGCGCCGTCGAGGCCGAGGTGGACCGGCTCGTGTCGCTCGGGGCGGCCCGGCTCGTGTCGCTCGGGGCGGCCCGGCTCGACCCCGGCCGGAGCGACGTCGACCGGGTGGTCCTCACCGACCCCGACGACAACGAGTTCTGCGTCCTCCCCCGCCGCCCCTGACCCGCGACGCCTTCCGGCCGGGCGAAGTCACGGGACGCCGATCACCTGGAAGAGCTGCCAGGCTCCGGGGACGCCCTTGAGCTCATGCGAACCGTGGTCGGCGAAGGTGATGCCGGAGCCGACGACCAGGTCGGTGACCGTTCCCGAGACGAGGATCTCGCTCCCGCCCGCGAGCGCCATGATCCGTGCGGCGAGGTGCACCGCGATGCCGCCGACATCGCCGTCGAGCACCTCGATCTCACCCGTGTGCAGCCCGGCCCGGACCTGCAGGCCCAGCGAGCGGATGGCGTCGCGGATCCGGTCCGCGCACTGCACCGCACGGGCCGGTCCGTCGAACGTCGCAAGGAAGCCGTCGCCGGTCGTCTTGACCTCGTGACCGCGGAAGGCCGCGAGCCCGCGACGGACCACCTCGTCGTGCGCCCACCGCACCTCCAGCCAGCGGGAGTCGCCGAGGCGGGCGGCCAGGTCCGTCGAGCCGACGATGTCGGTGAACAGCACAGTCGCCAGCTCCCGCCGGGCCCGTGGCGTGTCCCTCGTGCCGGTCAGGAAGTCCCGCACCTCGGCGATCACCGCGTCGCTGTCCGTGGTGTAGAACGGGTAGCAGTCGGCCCCGGGCAGCTCGACGAACCGCGCACCGGGGATGTGTGTGGCCAGGTACTCCCCGAAGGCCAGCCGGTAGTGCTGGTTCTCCTGCCGGTGCAGCACGAGCGTCGGCGCCGAGATCGCCGGCAGCACGCTGCGCACATCGAGCTGGGTCACCCACCGGTACATCCGGGTTGCGGCCCCCGGCGGCATCGAGAGCCGCTGGTACCGCATGTACCACTCCTCCGCCCGCGCATCGCCGGCCTGGCTGGGAGCGGTGAGCGCCAGCATCGCGGGGTGCTGGCCCCAGTGGGTCTCGTACCGCGCGACGAGCCGGTGCCAGGTGGGCTCCGGCATACCGATCGGGTAGTCGGCGGCGCGGCGCCAGCGCGCAAACGTGTTGAGCAGCACGAGCGCCCCGACGCGGTCGGGGAACGTCGCCGCGAGGAGCATGGCCATCGGCCCGCCCTCGGTGTCACCGATCACAGCGGCCTGCCGTGACCCGGCGGCGTCCATCGCGACCCGTGCGTCGTCCATCCACTCCTCGAGCGTCGGCAGTGACGTCAGCGGCACGGGGTCGGAGACGCCGGTGCCCCGCTTGTCGAAGCAGATCACCCGGCCGATGCGCGCGAGGCGGTGGAAGAAGTCGGCCAGGGCCGCCTCCTCCCACATGGCGTCGAGGTTCGTCCCCCAGTTGGTGACCCAGAGGATGTCGCGCGGGCCCTCGCCGAAGACCTGGTAGGCCACGTAGCCCCCAGCGGACTTGACGTACTTGGTCTCCGGTCGCACACCTTCTCCTCCGACCTGGTTCGGAGTGTAGGACTCCCAGCCGATGGCCACCGGTGACTACCGACATCTCCCACTGAGTGCCGACGATCCCTGACGAAGCCCGATGACCGCGAAACGCTCCCTGAACCCGGCTGATCCGGCACGATGCCAAGCAGAGTTTTGCTCGAATCGCACCAACCGGCTCGCCGCACCCGTGTCTGCACCGGAGAGGGTTATCGATGAAGCTGCAGTTCTCCACTCGCGCCGCCGTCCTGCTTGTCGGCAGTGTCACGCTCCTGTCCGCGTGCGGCGAGGGTGGCGGGATCAACCGGCCGACGATCAGCCCGCCGGCCACCGGAGCTGCGCTGCCCACCGTGACGCTCCCCACGGTGACGGTCCCGACCGTCACGCTCCCCGCGGTGACGGTGCCGACCGTGGCCCTGCCCACCGCCTCGATCCCGACAGCGACGAAGCCGACTGCGACGAAGCCGACGACCGAGCCGACGGCTGAGCCGAGCCCGACGCCCACCAAGACGCCGACGAAGACGGCCGAGCCGACGCCCACCCCAACAGAGACGACGCCGGAGCCGACCCCGACTTCGGAGAAGCCGACACCGACTCCGACCGAGACGACGCCCACGGAGTCCCCGACGCCGACCGAGACGAGCTCGCCGACCACCACGACCGAGACCCCGTCGCCGACCACCACCACGACCACGGCCGAGCCGACCGCTCCGAGCACGGTCCCCGCCGAGAACGCCGGCGCAGAGACGTCCGGCGTCCCGGCCTGGGTGTGGTGGCTGTTGGCCGCGATCATCATCGCGCTCGCCATCGCGATCCCCTTGATCCTGCGCCGCAGGCGGCGTGAGCAGTGGCAGGCGGACCTGCAGGCCGCCAGGGCCGAGATGGCTTGGTTCGCAAGGCAGCTCATCCCCGAGCTCCGGCGCACCGGGTCGCGCCAGCAGGCCGCCGGCGGCTGGGCCGTGTCGTCCGCGCGGGTGGTTGCCGCCGAGGACCGGCTCACCGCGCTCAACGCCTCTGCCCCCGACGACATCACGCGCGAGCAGTCCCGCCTCCTGCGCGACACGACACGCTCGGCACGGGAGCGGATGGATGTCGTCACCACGACAGGGCCGGACGAGACGCTCGCCACGGACCTGGCCGACATCGTGGGCGAGCTCGAGGCGGCCCTGGCCACCACCGGACCGTCCGGCACCACCGGAGCGGCGGGCGCGACCGGCCCCGCGTACGGGCCTTCGGACCCCATCGACGACGGGCCCCCGCCGGCAGCACCGGGTGCCCCGGCGGCCGTCCTGCCGACCACCGAGCCGCCGACCGCCGAGCTCCCGACGACCCCGGAGCCAGCGACCGGCGAGCCGACCGCGCCGATCCCGACCACAGGCGAGCCCACCGTCCCGATCGAGACGGCCGGGCCCACCGAGGCCGTGGAAACGCCGCAGACTCCGGAAACACCGGAGCCCCCGGGGACGCCCGAGCCGCCCGACGACTCCGGCGGTCCCGACGGCCCCGACGGCCCCGGCAGTCCGCCTGCAGGTCCGGCCGGCCCGCGCGTCCCGTAACCACGCAGGAGCGGGCCCGCCTAGGCTCCGAGGATGGGCCGGTTCCACGTCGGCACGTCGGGATGGCGCTACCCCACGTGGCGCGGCGACTTCTACCCGCGCGGGCTCCCTCAGCGTCTCGAGCTGACGTATGCCGCTGAGCGGATGACGTCCGTCGAGCTGAACGGGTCGTTCTACTCCCTTCAACGACCCAGCTCGTATGCCGCGTGGCGGGCTGCCGTGCCGCCCTCGGTCGACTTCGCCGTGAAGGGCGGCCGGTTCATCACCCACCTCAAGCAGCTCCGTGATGTCGAGACGCCCCTCGCCAACTTCTTCGCCTCGGGACTCCTGGCGCTCGGCGAGCAGCTGGGGCCGATCCTGTGGCAGCTCCCCGAGCGCCTGCGCTACGACCCTGACCGGATAGGCGCGTTCTTCGACCTTCTCCCTCGGTCGACGACCGCCGCAGCCGAGCTCGCCGACCATCACGATGACAAGCTCGACGACGACCACGCCCTGACGACAACGGAATTCGTGGGCCCGATCCGCCACGCACTCGAGCCACGGCACCTCAGCTTCGACACCGACGAGGCCCGGTCGCTCTTCGCCGACCACGACATCGCCCTCGTCGTGGCCGACAGCGCCGGACGGTGGCCGACCATGCGCGATGCCACCAGCGACTTCCGCTACGTGCGGCTCCACGGCGAGACCGAGCTCTACGCCAGCGGCTACACCACCGAGTCGCTCGATCGGTGGGCCGCGCAGTGCACGGCCTGGGCCGACGCGGGGCATGACGTCTTCGTCTACTTCGACAACGACGCGTTGGGCCACGCTCCGCACGACGCTGTCCGCCTGCTCGAGCTCCTGGGCGCGGCCCCTGCCCCGCGTCAGACAGGTTCCACCCCCGAATCATCCACGGCCACAACGAGATCCGAGATCGAGGACAAGTGAACAAGGACATGAGCGAGCACGAGCGCCGCTGGCGCATCCCACCGGCGAGCGCCCGGCTCGTCCCCGACAAGAACTGGCACCAGGCTCGCCAGGAGTCCCTCTCCTTCGGCGAGCGCGCCGCCGACGTCATGCGCAACGGCATGGGCAGCTGGGGTTTCGTCCTTGCCTTCGTCGCCTTCATGATCGCGTGGGCGACGGTCAACTCCATTGGATCGGGCTGGGATCCGTACCCCTACATCCTGCTCAACCTGTTCCTGTCGATGCTGGCCGGTCTGCAGGGAGCGATCCTGCTCATCGCCGCCAAGCGCCAGGACGCCGTCACGGCCGAGCTCGCACAGCACGACTACGACACGAATGTCGCCGCCAAGCAGGACGTCGAGACCCTGCTGCACATCACCACCAAGCAGCTCGCGCTGATCACCGAGATGCACGACGACCTGCGCAGCCGGCTGGAGTCCCTCGAGCGTCGCACGAGCGCCGGCGCTCCGTGACGAGCCCGAGCGACCCGAGCTCACGGCCGGGGGTGGCCGCTTGGCCCGTATGCCGGCCGGCCCGATAGGTTCGTGACGTGAGCCGCAGCGTCTACGTCGCGTCACCCGAGGGACTGACCGGCAAGTCCGCAGTCGCCCTGGGCCTGCTCGATGCCTTGATCCGTGAGGTCGGCTCGGTCGGGGTGTTCCGGCCACTGACGACCCTGGGGGGCAGCGGGCCGGACGACGAGGTCGACCACATCATCGACATGCTGGTCAGCCAGCCAGGGATGGCCCAGACGTACGACGAGGCCATCGGCGTCACGTACGCGCAGGCCCACGATGACCCCGACGAGTCCCTGCACGTCATCGTCGAGCGGTTCGGGCGGCTCGCCTCACGGTTCCAGGTCGTCCTGGTCCTCGGGTCGGACTACACCGACGTCTCGACCGGCACGGAGCTGTCGTTCAACGCGCGGGTGGCCGCCAACCTCGGCTCGCCGGTCGTGCTCGTGGTCCACGGCCGCGACCGCACCCCGGACCAGATCCGGGTCGCCGCAGACAGCGCCCTCGCCGAGCTCAAGGCGCAGCACGCGCACACGGTCGCCGTCATCGCGAACCGCGTCGAGCCGGACGACCTCGAGGCCGTGCGAGCGACCCTGGCCGAGATGGCGTTCCCGGTGACCGCGGCCCTGCCCGAGAACGCCCTCCTCGCCGCGCCGAGCTTCCGCGCGATCGTCGAGGCCGTGCACGGCCGGCTGGTCCTCGGCAACGAGGCCTGGATGGACCGCGACAGCCTCGGCCTGCTCGTTGCGGCGATGAGCCTGCCCAACGTGCTGGCCCGGCTTCGCACCGACGTCACCGTCATCTCTCCCGGCGACCGCACTGACCTCGTGCCCGGTCTCGTCCTGGCGCACCAGTCAGGCACGTTCCCCGGTCTCGCCGGGATCATCCTCACCGGCGGCTACGAGATCCCCGAGACGATCGCACGCCTGTCGGCCGGCGTGCAGCAGGACCTGCCCATCGCCCTGACGTCCGACGACACGTTCAGCACGGCCCAGCGCGCGATGCAGGTGCGGGGGCCGATGACGAAAACCGCGCGCAACAAGATCGAGACGGCACGCCGCATCTTCTCCGAGCAGGTCGACCAGGCGGCGCTGCTCGAGGCGATCGACGTGTCGGCGTCAGAGGTGCGCACGCCGCTGATGTTCGAGTTCCAGCTCATGGAGCGGGCGCGGTCCGACCGTCGGCACATCGTCCTGCCCGAGAGCCAGGACGACCGGATCCTCCAGGCCGCTGATGTGCTGCTGCGACGCGGGGTCGCCGACCTCACCCTGCTCGGTGACGAGAACAAGGTGCGGGCGCGCGCCTCCGCGCTGGGGCTCGACATCGACGAGGCGCGGATCGTGTCGCCGCTCGACCCTGAGCTCGTCGAGAGGTTCGCACGGACCTACACGGACCTGCGGGCGCACAAGGGCATGGTCGTCGACCGGGCGCGCGAGATCGTCACGGACATCTCGTACTTCGGCACGATGATGGTCCACCTCGGCCTCGCCGACGGCATGGTGTCCGGCGCCGTCAACACGACGGCGCACACGATCCGGCCGGCCCTGGAGTTCGTCAAGACCAAGGACGGCGTCAAGACCGTGTCGAGCGTCTTCCTCATGTGTCTCGCGGACCGCGTCCTCGTCTACGGCGACTGCGCCGTGATCCCCGACCCGACCACCGAGCAGCTCGCCGACATCGCGATCTCGTCGGCTCAGACGGCGCAGCAGTTCGGGATCGACCCGCGTGTGGCGATGCTGTCCTACTCCACGGGCTCGAGCGGCAGTGGCGCCGAAGTCGAAAAGGTCCGGGCCGCAACGGAGCTCGTCGGCGAGCGAGCGCCGGACCTGCGCCTCGTCGGCCCCATCCAGTACGACGCGGCGGTCGACCCGGTCGTGGGTCGAGCCAAGATGCCCGGCTCCGACGTCGCCGGTCGCGCCACTGTGTTCGTGTTCCCCGACCTCAACACGGGCAACAACACCTACAAGGCGGTCCAGCGCAGCGCTCATGCCGTGGCGATCGGGCCGGTCCTCCAAGGTCTGCGCAAGCCCGTCAACGACCTCTCGAGGGGTGCGCTCGTCGACGACATCGTCAACACTGTCGCCATCACCGCCGTTCAGGCGCAAGGGAGCTCGGGCGCTGCAGCCGGCGGTGAGGTCGCGTGAGCACCCCTGATCCTGTCCTCGTCCTCAACGCCGGCTCGTCGTCCCTGAAGTACCAGCTCGTCGTGCCCGAGACCGCGGAGGTGCGCGCCAGCGGCCTCGTCGAGCGGATCGGGGAGAGCGGGAGCGACGTAGCCGACCATGCCGCGGCACTGGCGACGATGCGGGCCCGGTTGCGCGAGCAGGGAGTCGACCTCGCGAAGGTGCCGCTGCGGGCGGTCGGCCACAGAGTCGTGCACGGCGGCCCCGACTTCTCGGCCCCGGTCGTCATCGACGACGAGGTGCTCGAGCGTATCCAGTCGCTGAACCCCCTTGCGCCGCTGCACAACCCGGCTGCTGTCGTGGGCATCACCGCCGCGCGTGCGCGGTTCCACGTGCCGCACGTCGCCGTCTTCGACACGGCGTTCTTCGCGACGCTCCCGCCGGCAGCGTCGACGTATGCCGTCCCCGCGGACCTTGCCCGCCGCCACGCGATCCGCCGGTACGGCTTCCACGGCACCTCCCACCAGTTCGTCTCGCGGGCAACGGCAGACCTGCTCGGGCGACCGGTCGGTGAGCTCCGTCAGGTCGTCCTGCACCTCGGCAACGGGTGCTCGGCGTCGGCAGTCCGCGGGGGCAAGGCCGTCGACACGTCCATGGGACTCACCCCGCTCGAGGGCCTCGTCATGGGCACGAGATCGGGCGACGTCGACCCGGGACTGCATGCGTTCCTCAACCGTGAGGCGGGCCTCTCGCTCGACGAGATCGACGCCGTGCTCAACAAGAAGTCGGGACTGCTCGGCCTGAGCGGCGTCAACGACTTCCGCGAGCTCGTCGACCGCGTCGAGTCCGGCGACGAGGCCGCGCGCCTCGCCTTCGACGTCTTCGTGCACCGGCTCAAGCACTACGTGGGTGCGTACGTCGCCATCCTCGGTGGCATCGACGTGCTCGCCTTCACCGCCGGCATCGGGCAGAACAGCCCGCCCCTTCGGGCCGCCGTCACAGACGGGCTGGAGGGGCTCGGCATCAGCGTCGATGGTGCACGCAACGAGGAACGCGCGTCCAAAGCTCGGGTCATCTCGCCGGACGGCTCGCCCGTGACGGTCGCGGTCGTGCCGACCAACGAGGAGCTCGCCATTGCGCGGCAGACTTCGGACGTCGTCGCCCAGGCTGCTCGCTGACCGGGCCGCTCAGGCTCCTCACCGGGAGGCTGCCTGCTGCTCGAGATACTCGCGCAGCGAGGTCGGCCGCCGTCCCGTGAGCCGTTCGACGTCGCCGGTCACCTCGACGAGCTCGCCTGCGCGGATCGCCGTGTACGTGGAGACCCACGCGTCGACCTGCCAGCCAGGAGCGCCGTATGCCGCCCGTGACGCATACGCCTCCTCCACCGTCTCGTCGTGGAACGAGAACGGGCGGCCGGTGACCTCGGTCGCGACCGCGGCCGCCTCTGACAGGCTCAGCGCCTCGGGCCCGGTGAGCGTGTACGTGCGGCCCGCGTGCGCCGCAGGGTCGAGCAGCACCGAGACGGCGGCTCGGGCGATGTCCGCGTGGGCAACGGCGGCTGCGCGACCCTCGCCTGCCGGACCTCGGATGACGCCGTCCGGCCCGGCCAAGTGCTCCATGAACTCGATATAGAGGTTGTCGCGAAGGAAGGTCCAGGCCATCCCGGAGGCCTTGATCCGCTCCTCGGTCGCGAAATGATCCCGCGCCAGGGTGAAGGTCGCGTCCGGGGCCGCCCCGGCGAACGAGATGTACACGACGTGCTGGACCCCGGCCCCCGCGGCCGCATCGACGAACGCGCCATGCTCCTGGACCCGCTCGGCATTCTCCGATGCAGACACCATGAGCAGGGTGGAGACACCGGCCAGCGCACGCGCGTTGCCCAGCCGGTCGGCATACGAGCACGACACCGGCACCGCTCTCGCAAGGTCAGGTGCCCTGCCTACGTCGCGCACGAGCAGCCGTTGCGGGACTTCCCGCGCTGAAAGCTCCTGGGCCACAAGTCCGCCCAACCAGCCGGTCGCACCGGTCACGCCGAGTGTGGGAGTCGTCTGCTTCGTGTCCACCCTGTCGATCCTAGGCAGCCGGGTCGGAAGCGGCACGCGGCACGATAGGGCGCTTGCCCTCGGAACGTCGGCCCCACGGCATACGGTGTGCACGTGACCGAGAACCTGAAGGCCGAGCCGCAGGACCCCACAGCGGACCAGCGGCCCCGCACGAGCGCGGGCCCGCAGGCTGACGTGAGGGCCGCAGCACCGGCCTCGACCGTCCCGCCCGGCGTGCGCGCGGCGAGCGAGTGGTCCTGGCGGCTTCTCATCATCGCCGCTGCGGTGTTCGCCCTGACGCTCGCGCTGCGCGAGGTCTCCGAGGTCATCGTGCCGCTGGCCATCGCCGTGCTCATCACCGCGCTGCTGCGGCCGTTGTTCCTGCGCCTTCGCAGCGTGATGCCCGCCGTGGCCGCCGCCGGGATCACGGTGGTCGGCACGATCATCGTGGTGAGTGGCCTGCTCACCCTCGTCGGCACGCAGTTCACGACCGGGTTCGCGGACCTGACCAGCCAGGTGGCCACGGGTCTCGAGCGGATCCGCGACTGGGTCCGGTTGACGTTCAAGATCACCGACACGCAGTTCAACGAGTACTTCGACACGATCCGCGAGCAGGTCAGCCAGAGCGGCAACCTCGGCCAGACGGCCACCTCGATCGGCCTGACGGCAACCCACTTCGTCGCCGGCCTGTTCATCGCGCTGTTCGCGCTGTTCTTCTTCCTCTATGAGGGTCCCCGGATCTGGAAGTGGATCGTGGGGCTCTTCCCGCGGGGGGCGCGCGAGCGGGTCAACTCATCCGGGCTCATCGCGTGGGAGCAGCTGTCGGCGTTCGTGCGGGCGACGATGATCGTCGCGCTCGTCGACGCGATCGGCATCTCCGTCGGTGCGGCGATCCTCGATGTGCCGTTCGCGTTCGCGATCGGCATCCTCGTGTTCTTCCTCGCCTTCATCCCCATCGTCGGTGCGCTGCTGTCCGGTGCCGTGGCCGTGCTGCTCGCGCTCGTCGCGCACGGCCCGGGCGTGGCGCTCATCATGCTCGCGGTCGTCATCGGTGTGCAGCAGCTCGAGTCGCACGTGCTCCAGCCGTTCCTGCTCGGCAAGGCCGTGAGTGTCCACCCGCTCGCCGTGATCATCGCCATCGCCTGCGGCTCGATCATCGCCGGGATCGTCGGCGCGCTCGTTGCGGTCCCGTTCGCCGCGGTCTCGAACGCCGTCGGAAAGCACCTGCTCGGACGCGCCCCGGACAGCGACGCCGATGACGCAGACGACGGCGGCGGTGATCCCGACGTCAGTCCTGACACAAGGTCGGTCGAGTCGGCCGAGGCCGACCAGGCCGCCGACAACGGGTCTCTCGCCCACTGAGCCGAGACGAGCTGGCGACCTCGTGCTACTGCGAGGCGGCGCGCCGGGCGAACCGCGCGCGCTCGTCGAGCTCTTCGGCCTCCTCGGCGAACTCCGGCGTGTCGAACACATCCGCCGGGATGCCACTCTCGGTGTAGCGCGGCTCGGCCTTGGCCTTGAGCACATACGTCGGCTTCGGCACCGGGACCGGGCTCCAGCTGCCGGGAGGCAGCTCCTCGACAGGCGTCTGCACGACCGGCACGGGGCCGGTGGCGACCGCCTGGAGGTCGAAGATGACGTCCTGAGCGCTCACCTGGTGTTCGGAGCGCACCTGCGTGACGGAGCTGTGGTGGATGACCTGCGTCACCTCGGTGGACAGGATGACCGGCTCCGCCTCCACCTCGTCGATCTGCGCGACGAGCTCCGCTGAGCTGCGCGTCTCGAGGGCCCGTGACCGGGATGCGCGAGACATGGATGCCCGAGACTCGGGCGCCCGGGACTCAGCCGCACGGGCTTCGGGACGCTGCCGGCGCTGACGGTCGGACTGTGCCTCGGCACGCAGCCACACGAGCACGGCGAGGACGGTCACGACCGAGAACGGCACGGAGACCCACAGCAGCACCCCGGTGACCGCCAGCCAGACCGACACCGGGACCCAGACAAGCGCAACGAGGAGCAGCACCGCACGAAGTCGCCTCTGCGCCAAGGAGACTCGGCCTTGGGGGGCCTCGTGTGCAGGGTGCTCGGGCGCACGGCGACCGTCTCGTCGGTCGTCGCGGGAGTGGGCGTGATCGTGGTGGTGCTCGGCCATCGAGTGCACCTCAACGGGGTCGGGAGCGAGGTCGGCGTGGTCGTCGGCGGGGGTGTACTCCGGCCCCGGTGCCGAGCCGTGCGCGGCCCCCGGGGCTTGGTGCTCGGTGGCTCGCCGGGCCACGAGCGGTGAGTGCCGCCGGGAGGTGCCTGCAGGCACGGCGCGCTTGACGTCCACCGTCGGGCGTGAGTCGCGAGCCGGCTGGACGGCATACGAGTCGGGCCGCGGCTCGCGCGGCTCGGCGCGGGGCAGGATCGGCTTCTTCTCGAGCACGCGCATCGCCTCGGTGAAGCCGTCGACCGAGCGGGTGGCCGCGGCGTCCTCCCGGCGGCGCACCCAGTGCTGAAGCAGGTAGGCAGCCCAGATCACCACGATGACGAGGAAGATCAGGCTGCTGACAGGCACGTACTACACGGTAGGGCGACGCCCAGCGACCGCCATGCACATTCGAGGCGTGTCGCGCAAGAGGCTGGTGTTACGCCTGTGACAGACGAGTCACGAGGGTCGAACCCGCCAGGTCCTCCGTCGTCACCGCGAAAGACCGGTGCGCGCGCCAGGCGCCGTCGATGTGAAGGTAGCGCTCCCGGACACCCTCGTCGCGGAGCCCGAGCCGCTCGGCGACGTGCAGCGAGCGGTCGTTGTCCAGCCGGATGTTCACCTCGACCCGGTGCAGCCCGGCCGGCCCGAGGGCATAGTCGATGGCCATCGCGAGCGCGTGCGAGGCGATGCCCCGTCGGGTGTAGTGCTCCGCGACCCAGTACCCCGCGGCGCACGACTGCTGGGCCGCCCGCACGATGCCGAAGAGGTGCACCTGGCCCACGATCCGGCCCTCGACCTCGATGCACCAGGGCATCGCCCGGTCCGCGCGCGCCTCGCCGTCGAGGTCACGCACGAACTGGCGGAACGACACCGGCGACTGCGGATCGGCGCCGGGCGGCAAGGTCGGCTCCCACGGCTTGACGTGCGAGGCGTTCTCGCGCCGGATCCGCTGCCACTCGCGCTCGTCGGCCAGCTGCAGCGGCCGGAGCACGACGGGCGGGGCCACCGACGCGTCGCGCAGCACGGTCGGCCAGCTGGCTCGCTCCGCACGAAGCGGTCGCCAGGGCATTCTCATGAGTTCACCTTCGGTGCGGGTTCGGCGGTCCGGGCGGGGGTCGAGCATCGCGGGCGCGCTGCGAGACCTGCGGGTCAGTGGTCGCCTCCGCCGATCTGGTCGAGCGCATGGCCGAGGACGGGTTCGAGGACGTCGAGCGCATCCGAGACCCCACCGCGAGAGCCTGGCAGATTGGCCACGAAGGTGCGACCGGCCAGGCCGACGAGGCCGCGCGAGAGCATCGCCGTCGGCACGCCCTTGGCGACGCCCGCCGCCCGGATCGCCTCGGCGACGCCCGGCACGCCCCGGTCGAGCACCGACGCGGTCTGCTCCGGTGTCACGTCCGCCGGCGTCAGCCCCGTGCCACCAGTCGTCAGCACGACCTCGGGCTCGCTGCCGAGGGCCACCCGAAGGGCCCGGCCGAACTCGTCGCCGTCCGGTACGACCACCGGGTCGCCGACCTCGAACCCCCACTGCCGCAGGCGTTCCACGATGACCGGGCCCGACTTGTCGGCGTAGACCCCGGCCGCGGCCCGGGTGGACGACGTGATGACGACCGCGCGCCGGCCCGCACCGAAGTCAGCCGTCGCGCCGTCATTCATGCCAGTCACCCGAGCGACCGCCGGACTTCGCAGTCACCCTGACATCGGTGATGCGCGCGTGCTTGTCGACTGCCTTGACCATGTCGATGAGAGCCAGGGCCGCGACGGAGACGGCGGTGAGCGCCTCCATCTCGATGCCGGTGCGGTCGGCCGTGCGCACCGTCGCCGCGATGTCGACGCCGTCGTCGGCCACGCTCAGGTCGACAGCCACCGCGTGCACCGCGATGGGGTGGGCCAGCGGGATGAGCTCGGGGGTGCGCTTGACCGCCTGGATGCCGGCGATCCGCGCCACCGCGAGAGCGTCACCCTTGGGAACCGTGCCTGAGCGCAGCGCCGCCACCGCGTCCGGCGAGAGCAGCACCCGGCCAGCGGCGCTCGCCTCGCGCGCCGTGACGGCCTTGGCCGACACGTCGACCATGTGGGCGGTGCCGTCATCGCGCACGTGCGTGAGGCCGGAGACCGGCGGGGCCGGGCTCCCGGCATCCTCCCCGTATGCCGGGTCGTTGCCGCGCGCGGCGTCCTGCGACACCTCATGCCTCCTTGTCGAGCACCAGCACGTCGACGACCTCACCGGCGACGAGCTCGGTGACCTCCTCGGGGACCACGAACAGCGCATTGGCGCGGGACAGGTCCGCGACGAAGTGCGATCCCTGGCCGGCGACCGGCACCGCGACGAGGGTGCCCTCGGACGACCGCGACACGATGGCCCGGCCGAACTGGCGGCGGCCCTCGAAGGAGCGCACGCCGGAGATCAGGGTGGCCGGACGCAGCCTGCGCTTCTCGGGCGACAGGCGCATGAGCCGGCGCAGCGCCGGGCGCACGAAGACCTCGAACGACACGAACGATGAGACCGGGTTGCCCGGCAGCGCGAACAACGGCACCGCCTTGCCACCGGGCCCGCGCAGCAGCCCGAATCCCTGCGGCTTGCCCGGCTGCATGGCGACCTTGACGAAGTCGATGCCTTCCGAGCGCAGCGCGCTCTTGACGACGTCGTAGGCGCCCATCGAGACGCCGCCGCTGGTGATGACGACATCGGCCGTGCCGACCACCTCGTCGAGGACGCCGAGCAGCTCAGCATCTGAGTCGCCGACCGCCGCCCGGATCTCGGCCGAGGCGCCCGCGGCAACCGAGGCCGCCCACAGCATCGACGAGTTCGAGTCGTGGATCTGCCCGGCCCCCAAGGGTTTCCCGGGCTCGACGAGCTCATCGCCCGTCGAGAGCACGACGACGTGAGGACGTCGGTGCACCTCGACGTCCGCGTGGCCGCAGGCCGCGAGCAGTGCGATGGTGCGCGGCCCCACGACCTCCCCCGCCGAGACGATGACCTCGCCGGACCGGACGTCCTCGCCCGCCGAGCGGACGTAGCGGCCGCGCGGGACCGCGACGCGGCACTCGACCTCACCGACCGCGGCCCCGTCCGTGTCCTCGACCGCGATGACCGCGTCCGCGCCGGCCGGCATCGGGGCGCCGGTCATGATCCGGGCCGCCTCACCGGGGCCGACAGTGAAGCCGGGCATGGCGCCGGCGGCGACCTCGCCCACGATGCGCAAACGCACCGGAGACTTCCCCGCGCGCTCGAGCGACGAGGAGCACACGGCGTACCCGTCCATGGAGGAGTTGTCGAAGTGCGGGAGGTTGACCTTGGCGCGCACGTCGCGGGCGACGACGAGCCCGAGCGCGTCGATGAGCGGCGTCCACTCCGTGGGAGCCGGCTCGAGCGTCGCGAGGATCGCCTTGAGGTGCTCGTCGACGGTGCGGATCTCGCCGGTCTGCCGCTCCTCGGTCGCGGCGGCGGGCAGCTCGCCGAGCACCGAGTCGTCGAGCACGCGGCGGTACCCGTCGATGAGGACCTCCCCCACGCAGCGCACGTTGGCGCCGAACACGGGGTCGCCGATGACGCGCAGGCTCGTGCACTCCTTCATCGACGGCACACCGTGCGGGAAGCGCTGCTCGAATCCGGGCACGAACCGGTAGGCGGAGTCGAGGTCGACATACGGCTCCGGACCGTCGGACGCGGCCACGACGTGGTAGCTGCTGTCGAGCGAGAAGAAGTCGGAGCGGATGACGAGCAGGTCGTTGGTGGTCTTCACCGGGCGGAACCGGGTGCGCGGCACGAGGATGACCTCGGACCCCTCGAAGACCTCGATGGCGGTGCCCATCGCCGACTCCATCTGGATGACCTCGGGCGAGCCCGGGTCGGCGGGGTCGACGTTCTTGTGGTTCACCACGATCGGCAGCCCGAGCACGCCCTGCCGCGCGGTCATCCGCTCCCGCAGCATCCGCAGGTCGATCCACACGTTGTTGGCGTTGAACGTGTTGTGCCGCTTGGTGTCGCGGAAGTGCCGCTCCTCACCCTCGGCCACCATGGCCGTGTCGCGCAGGATCAGCCGGCCGTCGGACCTGCGGAGCGCGAAGTGGCCACCCTTGCGGTCGCTCTTGGTGCGCTTGCAGACCTCGGCGACGAAAGGCAGACCGTGCTCGACCATCCACGCCGCGACGTCAGGGTCGCAGGTCGCGCCGAGGTTGTCTGAGTTGGACAGGAACGCGTAGCGGATCCCCTTGTCCAGCAGGGCATCCAGCACTCCCGACGTGACGAGCGAGACGTAGACGTCGCCATGCCCGGGCGGGCACCACTCGAGCTCGGGGTCGCGGGGCCACTCGACCGGCATGAGGTCGTCGGGCCGGAGCTTGGGCTCGGCGTTCTGGATGAAGTCCAGCGGGAGGCCCTCGACCGGGAGGGTGGGGTACTTGGCGAGGATCTTCAGCGACTCCTCAGACGTGCGGAAGGAGTTCATCAGCACGAGCGGGAGCTCGACGCCCCACCGCTCGCGAAGCGCGAGGACCTGCTGGGCGATGATGTCGAGGAAGGTCAGCCCGTCCTTGACCTCCAGCGCGGACTTTGCGCCCGTCATGCCCATGCCCGTGCCGAGGCCGCCGTTGAGCTTGATGACCGCGGTCTGCGACAGCGCCCGCCGCGCCTCCTCGTCGGTCACGTTGACCTCGCGGAGCGTCTGCACCTCGCCGAGTGGCTCGATGCTCGCCTCGGGGATGGTGCCCTCCGCGCCGCCTTCCAGCTGCCGGTAGTAGTGCTCGAAGACGGTGATCGCTTCTGGCCCGAGGCCCCGCCGGTGCATCAGCTCGACGGCCGCGTGGAGCCCCTGGTCGCTCATGCCCTTCACCTTACGATGGGCCACATGTGCGTCAGCCGAGAGCGACGAATGTGGGCGCCGTGAGCGCGCTGGGCAAGCGTGAGGTGCGTCACGCCGCACGGGCCAGGCGGCGCGAGCTCGCCGCCACGATGGACCGAGAGGCCGCCGGTGAGGCGATCGCACAGGCTGTCCTCGCCCTGCTGACCCGGCCGTCGCGCGTTGCGGCGTACGAGTCCCTGCCGGACGAGCCTCCCACCGGCCGCCTCGTCGAGGCGCTGCTCGCCTCGGGGCACGAGGTCATCGTGCCCGTCGTGCTCGAGGACTATTCCCTCCAGTGGAGGTATGCCGCTGCAGGCACCGTGGGCGACCGCGCGACGGTCACGCGGCACTCAGGACCGCCGAGCGAGGCCGAGCGGGCCACGTGGCTCGGCTCGGACGCGCTCGCCGGCTGCGACCTCGTCGTGACCCCGGGGCTCTCGGTCGACGAGCATGGCGTGCGCCTCGGCCAGGGCGGCGGGTGCTACGACCGCGCGCTGGTGCACCGCCGTCCGGACGCGCTCGTCATCGCGCTGCTCCACGAGGGCGAGCAGAGCGCCACCGACCTGCCTCACGACGAGCACGACCTTCCGGTGGACGGCTACCTCACGACAGCGGGCCGTTTCGTCCGCCTCCGCTGAGGCGTGCCCATGGCCCCACACCGCTCGGTCGGGCCCGTTGGACCGCCACGACAGCGCATCCGACCTTGCCGCTGCCTTGGGACTGGGCTTGGTGGCGGTCCGTGGGGCCCGCCCGACCCGCCCGCTCAGCTCAGGGGGTCGGCGTGCCTGGTGGCACGAGCGTCAGCTCGTCCTGCGTCGCGTCGGCCACCGCGGTCTGGCTGAACTGCCACGGGAACGTCTCGTTGGCGGCCCACGCGTCGATCTGGTCGGAGTAGTTGTCGTCGTAGGCGTGACCGGACTGGCCCGTGGAGTTGACCCAGGTCGAGTGGTCGAAGTCGGACAGGTCGACGACCATCCGCATCGACGGCCCGGCTGTGACGTCGTATCCCGGGAGCGAGGCGTTCCACGCGTTGGCGTTGACGATGGAGTTGCCGCCGCCGAGCTCGATGCCGCCCCGGTTGAAGATGTCCTGGACGAGCGTCGGCACGGAGTCGGTGCCCATCACGGGGTGCTTGAGGTTCAGCTGGTGCAGTCGGCCCCAGCGCCACGACGACGGCACCTTGCCGAGCTCGCGGGCCAGGTCGAGCCGGGCCTCGACAAGCGCCCGCTTCAGGATCTCGCCCGCGCCCTCGGTGACGCCCGGGGTGGTCTTGTCGTCCCACCAGTCGTTCTTCGGGTCCTTGAGCAGCTGCTCGATGACGATCATCCAGCGGCTGCCGCCATCGGGTGCGATCTCGGGCGGGAGCTCGTCGAAGGTGTACTCCAGCAGGTGCTTCCACACTGCGTTGTAGTAGGCCGCGGAGGCCGAGTCGCGCGACTTGTCGTTGGGCTGGTTGCCGTCCCAGCCGCTGAGCAGACGCTGGGCCTGGGCGGTGAAGTCGTCGACCTGGACGGCGAGCAGCCGCTCGACGAGCCCCGGCGCGTAGGTGTTGCGGGTGTCGCCCTGGATCTGGGTCATCTGCTCGGGCGACACCTTCGCGGTCGCGGCGAGCAGCGAGCGGATCCGCTGGGCGCGGAACCCGTAGTCCCACTCCGAGGTGAGGAAGGGGGTCGGGCTCGCGGTGACCGCCTGGTTCGCCGTGACGATGAAGCCCTCGGGAGGGTCGTAGGTGCTCGGCAGGTCGTCGAACTTCACGTAGCCCTTCCAGTCCCACTGGCTGTCCCAGCCGGGCGCCGGCCAGTAGCCGGGCGGCGAGCCGGGCGTCGCGGAGCGTCGGACCGGGATCATGCCGGGTGCCTGGTAGCCGATGTGGCCCGAGGTGTCGGCGTAGACGAGGTTCTGAGACGGGACGGAGAAGAGGGCGGCCGCCTTGCGGAAGTCCGACCAGTTCTGGGCGCGGTTGAGCGCGAAGATCGCGTCGCCGGTCGTGCCCGGCGTCAGCGCGGTCCACGCCAGCGACACGGCGAAGTGGTTGGCCTGAGGAGCCCCGCGGACCACGACCCGGTCCCCGGCTTCGTCGGCGTCGGCGACCGCGTCGGACAGGATCGGCCCGTGCACGGTGCTGCGCACGGTGATCGTCACGTCGGCACCGCCGGCGACCTTGATCGTCTCCTGGTGCTTCTCGATGCGGGCCGCGAGGCCGTCCCGCAGGTAGGTGTCGCCAGTGACCTGCTCGAGGTAGAAGTCGGTGACGTCGGGACCGAGGTTGGTCACCCCCCAGGCGATCTTCTGGTTGTGCCCGACGACGACGCCGGGGACCCCCGAGAAGGTGAAGCCGGACACCTGGAACGGGCACGACTGCGTCACCTGACGGCACTGGAGGTTGACCTGCGTCCAGATCCCCGGGATCGACAGGGACAGGTGCGGGTCGTTGGCGAGCAGTGGCTTGCCCGTCGTCGTCCGCGAGCCCGAGACCACCCATGAGTTGGACCCGATGTCGGACCCGTGGCCCAAGGTCGTGGGCACGGCGTCGACCGTCTTGATCGCCGAGTCGATCGCCGACTGCCCGCCGGCCGTGTGCAGCTGCTTCCAGACGGCGGGGACGGCGCTGGCGGCCTGGTCGTCCGCCGAGGCAGACGGCTGCCAGTCCTGGTCGGACAGGATCGGCTGGTTGCGGTCGATCGGGTATGGCGGGTAGAGCATGAGGATCTGCTTGATCGACTTGGTGTTGCCGCGGGAGAGCTTGGCGCGCGCCAGCTCGTCCTTGTAGTCACCCCGAAGGTCCCACGCCATGGCCTTGAGCCAGGCCAGCGAGTCGACCGGGCTCCACGGCTCGACGCGGTAGCTGGGGTTGGTGCGCTGCAGGAAGGTGTACTCCAGCGACATCTTCTCCGGTGACTCGGCCTGCCGGATGTAGGCGTTGACGCCGTCGGCGTACGCCTGGAGGTACTGCCTGGTCTCCGGCGCGAGCTTGGGAAGCTCCTGCTCGGCCACCCGTCGCCAGCCCATCGTGCGGATGGCCCGGTCGCTGTCGATCCCCGCGCTGCCCACGAGCTCGGACAGGCGTCCGGCCGTGATGTGCCGGCGCAGGTCCATCTCGAAGAACCGGTCCTGAGCGCTGACGAACCCCTGCGCCCGGAAGAGGTCCGTCGCGTTGTCCGCCGTGATCGTCGGGATGCCGTGGTCGTCGCGCTGCACGGTCACCGTGCTCGTCAGGCCCTCGATCTGGAGCTGGCCCGTCGCCTGCGGGAACGACTGCCGCACGATCGAGATGCCGAGGATCCCGACCCCGACCATCGCCATGACGAGCAGGACGGCGATGAACAGGGCGATGCGGCTGGCGCGCTTCAAGCGTGGCACGCAAAGAGCCTAGGGCACCGTCAGGACCGCACCCGCCCGCCTCTCCACAGGCGCGCCGAGCCGCATCCGAGTCATCCACACGGGCGCCACGGGCCAAGCGGGCGTGCGACGTGACCCGGCCTGACGGCATACGGAACGGGGCCTTGGCCCGCTCGAATGCTCTGGGAGCGACCCCCCTCCCCCGGCTCCCCGCCCGGCCCGCGGACGGGCGCCCAGCCGCGTCCCGACGGGATGGTTGGATTGGCAGACACCTCAGGAGCCGCCCGTGATCTCGCTCGCGTCCAGCACGTCGCCGGGGATGAGCCTCGACGACCTGACGCGTGTGCTGCTGCTCGGCTCGCTGGTGCTGCTCGTGGCCGTCGCTGCGGTGCGGCTCTCCGTTCGATCGGGCCTGCCGTCCCTGCTCATCTACCTCGGCCTCGGGATGGCCATCGGGAGCTCGAGCCCCGTCGGGATCGACTTCAACAGCGCACCGATCACGCGGTTGCTCGGCTACGCCGCGCTGGTGCTCATCCTCGCCGAGGGTGGACTGACGACGTCGTGGGACAACATCCGGCAGTCGATCGCGCCCGCCGCGGTGCTGGCGACCCTCGGCGTCGTCGTGTCGGTGGCCGTGGTGGCCGTCGCCGCGCACACGTTCCTGCCGCTGGACTGGACCACCTCGCTGCTCATCGGCGCCATCATCTCCTCGACCGACGCCGCCGCAGTCTTCGCCGTGCTGCGCAACGTCCCCTTGCCGAAACGCATCTCGGGCATGCTCGAGGCCGAGTCCGGGTTCAACGACGCCCCGGTCGTCATCCTCGTCGTCGCCTTCACTGCCCAAGGGCTACCGGGCGCGGAGGTCGAGCCCTGGTACCACCTGCTCGGCATGGCGACGCTCGAGCTCGCCGGTGGTGCGGTCGTGGGCATCGCCATCGGCTGGCTCGGCGGGCAGGTGCTGCGCCGGGTCGCGGGCGGGTCGTCCGCTCTCTTCTCGATCGGTGTCATCGCGCTCACCGTGCTCGCGTATGCCGTGGGCGCCGCCTTCCACGTGTCCGGCTTCCTCGCGACGTACCTGGCGGCACTCGTGCTGGCCAACATGGGCCTGCCGAACCGGACGGCCTTCCAGAGCTTCGCCACGGCACTCGGCTGGATCGCCCAGATCGGGCTGTTCGTGATGCTCGGGCTGCTCGCCGACCCCGCCAGCCTCGACGAGCAGCTCGTCCACGCTCTGGTCATCGGGATCGTGCTGCTGCTCGTCGCGCGGCCGCTGTCGGTGATCGCCTCCACCACGTGGTTCCGGCTGCCGTGGCGCGACCAGGCGTTCCTGTCGTGGGCGGGTCTGCGTGGGGCCGTGCCCGTCGTGCTCGCCACCGTGCCGCTGACGTCGCATCCCGCAGACACCCGGTGGATCTTCGACCTCGTCTTCATGCTGGTCGTGATCTTCACGATCGTGCAGGGCCCGACGCTGCCCTGGGTGGCGCGGCGACTGGGCCTCACCGAGCAGGTCCACTCGGTCGACGTCGACCTCGAGAGCACCTCGCTCATCGAGATCGGGGCCGACGTCCTGCAGGTGAGCGTCGGTCACGAGTCACGACTGCACGGAGTGGCGATCTTCGAGATGCGGCTGCCCCGCGGGGCCATGGTCACCCTCGTGGTGCGTGAGGGTGAGAGCTTCGTGCCCGAGCCGCACACGACGGTCAAGCACGGCGACAAGCTGCTCGTCGTGACCACCAGCCGTGCGCGGGCCCGCACCGAGCAGCGCATCCGCGCGATCAGCCGTGGCGGGCGACTCGCCGGGTGGCCGTAAACTGGTCGCCGGTCCCCTTCTCCCCTGACGCCTGAGGTTCCACCTATGCCCACGTACTCCTATGCGTGCCCCGAGTGCGGTCACGCCTTCGACATCCGCCAGTCGTTCTCTGACGACGCCCTGACGGTGTGCCCGGAGTGCGGTGCCACGACGCTGCGCAAGGTGATCCACCCGGTCGGGATCGCGTTCAAGGGCTCGGGCTTCTACAAGACCGACTCGCGTGCTGGTGCCGGGTCGGGCGCGGGCCCGAACGGGTCGGCTGAGAAGAAGGAGTCCGTCGGCGCGACCACGGCCTCGTCCGACGGCTCGTCGTCGAGCTCCTCCGCGGGCGACTCGTCATCGTCGTCAAGCGCCTCGTCAACGTCCTCGTCGTCGAACGGCACCTCTGAGTCATCCTCGTCGTCCGGGTCGTCCGGGTCGTCCTCGATGGCGTCGTCCACAACCGCCTGACCCACGGGACGGTTGTCCCCAACCCCGCCGTATGCCGCGGGGCACCCTTCGGGCCCGTCCTAGGCTTCCGGCATGACGACTCACACGAGCGGAGCCAGTGCAGCGGCCGAGGGTGAATCCACCGGAGCGGCCGAGGGCGAACCCACCGGAGCGGCCGAGCCCGGCCACGACGCGGCCGGCGGTCCCCGAGCCGAGATCGGCGTGATCGGCGGGTCCGGGCTCTATGACTTCCTCGACGACTACGAGACGGTCGAGGTCGACACGCCGTTCGGACCGCCGAGCGACCCGCTCGTCATCGGCGAGGTCGAGGGCCGGCCGGTCGCGTTCGTCGCGCGTCACGGCAAGGGTCACCGCTTCGCGCCCCACCAGGTCAACTACCGCGCCAACCTCTGGGCGCTGCGTGCCGTCGGGGTCAGGCAGGTGCTGGCTCCCTGCGCGGTCGGGTCGCTGCTCCCGGAGCACGGGCCCGGCACCGTCGTCGTGCCGGACCAGATCGTCGACCGCACGTGGGGCCGGGCGCACACCTTCTACGAGGGCGAGGGCCCCGTGGTGCACGTCGCCTTCGCCGACCCGTACTGCCCCAGCGGTCGCCAGGTCGCGGTCGATGCCGCACGGCTCTCGGGCCTCGATGTCGTGTCCGACGGCACGCTCGTGGTCATCAACGGGCCCCGTTTCTCCACGCGGGCCGAGTCCCTGGCGAACCAAGCGGCCGGCTTCGCCATCATCGGGATGACGACCATGCCGGAGGCCGGCCTCGCCCGGGAGCTGGCGATGTGTTTCACGACGATCGCCATGGTCACCGACCATGACGCCGGGGTCGAGGGCGGCGATGCGGTCACCCACGAAGAGGTGCTTCGCGTCTTCGCGACCAACGTCGAGCACCTCAAGGGCCTGCTGAAGGATGCGATCGGGCAGATGCCCGCGCACGAGGCCGACGACGTGGCGACCTGCCCCTGCCGCCGCAGTCTCGACGGCATCGAGCTGCCCTTCGCGCTCCCCTGATGACGGCCCGGAGCGCCGGGGTCTCAGCCGAAGTGGGGGGCTCCCGCCGTGGCGACCGTGGACGCCGGTCACGACCCGACCGTGCCACGTGGCCCAACGGTCCGCGCCGGCGCGCGGCCCGGCGGGCCCGGGCTCGTCGGTCGATAGCCGCGGCACTTGCTGCGGTAGCGGGGTTCGTCGCCTTG
This sequence comes from Intrasporangium mesophilum, assembly GCF_054783095.1. Classification (NCBI taxonomy): domain Bacteria; kingdom Bacillati; phylum Actinomycetota; class Actinomycetes; order Micrococcales; family Intrasporangiaceae; genus Intrasporangium; species Intrasporangium mesophilum. The sequence goes on from NZ_BAAGRF010000019.1 coordinate 348,584, forward strand.
AATGCCCTGTCACCACGTGCGGCCGGCGGTGCGGGGTTGCCCACCGTGGTGATGGTCCGTGACGTCGCCGCCGGAGTGGTAGTCGGCTCCGACGACGTCTCTGTGGTCCCTCGGCCTGACGGCCAGCGTCCCTATGCCGCGCTATCGGCCGTCGCGGACGTCGTCGGCCGAGCGGCAGCGAGCCCCCTGGCCGCACGGGAGGTTGTGACGCGGGCGCGGCTCGTCGGCAGCGGCATCCTCGCCGACCAGCCGGACGACCACGTGGCCATGAGCGTCCCGGTCCTCGACATCGAGGGAGTCGGCGTTCAGCCTGGGAGCCGTGTCGACCTGTTCGCCACTGGCTCCGGACGGCTCGCTGCGGGCGACGCCGTCGTGCTCGCTGTCCGAGGCGGCACCGACGGCTCTGGTCTCGGACGAGCCGAGCCGCCGCAGGTCACCCTGGCCCTGACGCCGCAGGCAGCCGGTGAGGTGGCCCGAAGTCTGAGCGCCCTCGAGGCGGGCCAGATCTTCGTCGTCGCCATCCGGCATTCGGCAACTGGATCCCAGTAGGCTCGACGCAACCGCAAGTGACGCACCACGGGTCACGGTCGTGCACATCGTGCACACGGGACGCAGTCAGAAGCACGCAGACCAGTCGGCATGTGCGATCGGGCGCGAAGGCGCGCTGCGGGCACGAGCGCCGCTGCCACACCCGGGCACGGGTGTGCACAGAAAGGGACCTTCATGATCAAGGGCTTCAAGGACTTCCTGATGCGCGGGAACGTCATCGACCTCGCGGTCGCGGTGGTCATCGGCGCAGCGTTCACCAAGCTGATCAACGCGATCGTCGACGGCTTCATCAGTCCGCTCATCGCCGCGATCTTCGGCAAGCCGCACCTCGATCAGCTCTGGAACTTCACGATCAACCAGGCGAACTTCTCTCTCGGCCTCATCCTCTCGGCGGCCTTCACCTTCATCTGCGTCGCCGCAGCCATCTACTTCGTCATCATCCTGCCGGTGAACAAGCTCGCCGAGATGCGCAAGCGCGGTGAGGAGCCGGAGCCCGCGGCTCCGTCCGAGGAGATCCTGCTGCTCACCGAGATCCGCGACGCGCTGCGCGCCACCCCTCGCGGACCCGCTCAGGTCGAGTGAGCGCTCAGCCACACCAGACCCAGCGCCATTCCAAGCGGCGATCCGGATGAAAGTGGCCACTCGGCGTGCTTCCGCACGTCGAGTGGCCACTTCGTGATGATGGTCAGGCCTGCGGGGCCGCCGCCTCGACCTCGGCGACGGTCGGGGCGCCGTAGGCGTCGGGGCGCTCGAAGCCACCGAGGATCTCGGCGAGCGCCAGGGGCTGCGCCGCCTCGGAGTGCCGACTTGCCCGCTGCAGGGTTCGGCCGAGCAGCAGATGCGCGTACGCGTCGGCTGGAGACTCCTCCACGATCCGGCGCAGAGTGGACTCGGCTCGGCCCAGCTGGGCCGAGTGGAAGTAGGCACGGGCGAGCAGCATGCGCAGATCGGTCGTCGCGTGCAGCAGCGAGTCGCCGTGCTGGACGGTGTCCGTGCCGGGCGACTCCACCTCGTCGACGAGCTCGGCCAGCGCCGTCGCAGCGGCGAGGTGGTCGCCGCGCTCGAAGAGGCCCTGCGCCCACGAGAGGCGCAGCTCAAAGGGGGTCGTCATGTTCATGCCGCCATCAACGCCGCGCACCCGAACGGCATTCCATGCGACGGGGTCAGCCGAAGCGAGCGGCCGCGGCTGACCGAGGAGCTCACTCGTAGTGCGGTGGGCGCTGCTCCTCAAGCCAGCGCTCCCGCTCGTGGTCGGTGTTGGCGGACTCGCTCCAGCCCGTCTCGGTGTCGTCGCGGCTGCGCCCGGCCGACCTCCGCGCCTGCAGCGCCTCTGCCTCGGCCTCGCCCGCGGCGCCGGTGCCCTTGCGGAAGACCCGACGCCGCTTTCGGCGCGCAGGCTCGGTGGGTGCGGCCGGGTTGTTGGGATCGATGGAGTCACGTGACGGGTCGGGTCGCACGCTTCCGTTCACCTTCGCGGCCAAGCCGGCGGCATCCTGGGACGCGCTGCCCTGCGCGACTCCCGCACCGGCGGCACCTCCGGCGCCTCCGGCGCTGGAAGCATCGCTGCCGTCCGTCCCAGCGTCGGCCAAGGCCGGCTCGGCCGGCTCGGCCGGCTCGGCCGGCTCGGCCGGCTCGGCCGGTGGGGGCATCGCCGCGCGCGCGAGGTTCAGCAGCCGCGACATCTCGCGGGCCGGGTCCCGGAACAGGTCCGTGGTCCAGACCCGCTCGTGCGTCCAACCGAGCCGGGCGAGCTGCTCGGGGCGCAGGCGGTCACGGTCGCGCGTGCTGCGCAGGGCGGCATACCGCACTCCGTCAGTCTCGACGGCGACGAGCGCGCGGCCGCGGTGATAGGGGTCCTCGATGGCAAGGTCGATGCGGTGGTGGGCCGAGCCGAAGTCCTCGTGGACCGTCAGCCCTTCGCGGCGGAGCCGCTCGGCGAGGTCGCGGCGGATCGGGTCGGTCGTCGTGGGCGCTGCGGCGAACAGCGTGCCTTCGTCGCCGGTACCGCCGCGGGCCTCCGCATACCGGAGGTAGTCGCGAAGCATGACCGCCCCGCGCGCCTTGAGCCGGGACGGGTCGAGGTCGGCGGCGCGCAGCGCAGACACGACCGTCATGCGGACGCGCGCGCGGGTGATGGCGACGTTGAGGCGCCGCTCACCACCGTCGATGTTCAATGGACCGAAGCGGTGAAGCACCCTGCCGTGCGGGGTCTTGCCATAGCCGATCGACAGGATGATCGCGTCGCGCTCATCGCCCTGGACCCGCTCGAGGTTCTTGACGAAGAAACGCTCCTCGCGGTCGTCGTCGAAGAAGTCGGCCAGCTCCGGCGCATCGCGCAGCGCGTCGGTGATCGCGTCGTCGAGCCGCTGGGCGTGCCGGATGCCGAGGGCGATGACGCCGAGCGACTCGTTCGGCCGCGTCCGTGCGTGCTGCAGGACGAGCTCGACCACCCGCGCGACCTCGGTGTCGGTCGTCTCGATGGTGTCGACGCCCGGCTGCACCTCCGCCTGGCCGTCGACGGGCTCGAAGGTCACGGACGACTCGATCGAGGTGCCGGGGAAGGTGGTGAGGCGGTCGTCGTACATCGTGCGGTTCGCGAAGGCGATGAGCCGCTCGTCTCGGCTGCGGTAGTGCCATGAGAGGTTCCGGGTGGGCAGCGCAGCGGCGAGCACGTCGAGGACCGACTCGAATCCCTCGGTGAGGGTCTCGTCCGAGCCCGCAGTGGCGGTGGACTCGTCGTCCGACACGACGGTGAAGAAGTTCGTCGGCGGGAGCTGCCGCTCGTCCCCGGAGACGACGACCTGTCGGGCCCGCGAGATCGCCGAGATCGCCTGGGCGGGCTGCACCTGCGAGGCCTCGTCGAAGATGACGACGTCGAACCAGCGCCCGGGCGGCAGGGTCGAGGCGACGACGAGGGGGCTCATCGCCCAGCACGGCTTGATCGCCGTCAGCGCGGTGGAGGCCTGCGGCATGAGGTCACGCAGTGGCTTGTGGCGGCGGGCCTTGCCCGCCTCGGCGCGGACCAGCGCCTCCTGGGCGGGGTTGTCGGCAAGCACCTCCCTGATGTTGCGCGCGACGGCCCACCTCACCCGCTCGACGGTTGCGGCCTGGTGGGCTCGGTCGGCGTCGACGAACTCGCCGACGTACCGTCGCAGTCCGGCGCCGTGGTGGGCGCCGTATGCCGGGTCGCGGACCGTGATCTCCTGGGTCAGCGACGCCCACCAGACGTGGTCGACCTCCGCCGTGACCTGCTCCGGGGGTATGCCGCGTCGGGCGAGGTCGTCGATGAGGGGGCCGAGCCCGGCGGCGCGGAGCTCGTCGAGAGTGTTGGTCACCTGCGGGAGCACGGCGATGCGTTCGGGCCGGCTCGCGAGCATGGCGAGGGTGCCACGCAGCTGGTCGAGCGGCATCGCGGCCAGGCCGGGCGTGCCCGGTGCCCGCTGCAGCCGGACGTCGAGCCACTCGAGATCGCCGGTGATGCCGGCGAGCAGGGTCAGGCCCTCGTCGAGACGGGGTGAGATCTCGGGCCGGCCACCGCCGCCGACGAGGGCGTACCACTGCTGGCGTTGCTCGCTCGCGGCGACCAGCTCGTCGTGGAGGTTGGCGGGTGGGCGTCCGGGGCGCAGCAGCCGGCGGGTCTGCCGTCGGATCCGCCAGCGGTCGAGCCAGCCCATCTCGACTCCGCGGGCCTCGCGCCAGTCGCGCGTCGAGGTTGCGGCGATGTGCTCCTTGAGTGGGATGTCGAAGACCTCGGGGCGGAAGACCTCGAGCGTCTCGCTCACCTTCGACATCGTCTCGAAGGCTGTCTTCCACTCCGCGAGCGAATGTGTTTCGGGGACACGGGATTCCGCGAGGATCTCGTTGAGGCGCCGCCCGACGTCGTCGAGGCCGGCGCTGCCGTGACGCGTCGTGATGTCGAGCGCGCGGGCGGCGTCGTCGGGGGTGAGGATGCGGGCGCCGAACCAGGGGTCGTCGCCTTCCTGGCTCCAGGCGCCGAGCCCCGCCGCGTCGCGCAGCCGCCTGCCGAGCTCGACCGCGCGGGCCCGGCTGAGCCCGGCGAGGTCGCCACCGCCCAGGCGGACGCGCGACATCGGCGGGGGCTTGCGCGTGCCGAGGTCGACGAGCGCCTCCTGCGCCTGGTGGGCGGACACCCCCCACGGGTCGCGTATGCCGTGCAGTGCCCTGATGTGTCCCTGGAGTCGCGCACGACTCTCCTCGAGAGTCGCCGTGGTGGCGTCGTGCGGCGCGACAGTGTTGTCGACGGCTGCATCGAGCGATCGCGCGAACTGCTGGGCGGTGGCGCGCTTGTTGGTGGGGCCGTCGTACGCGTCGAGGACCAGGTCGCCGAGGCCGAGGCGGTCGAGCCGGCCGACGACCGCGTCGATGGCGGCGCGTTTCTCGGCCACGAAGAGCGTCGACTTGCCCTCGGCCGCGAGGGCGGCGATGAGGTTGGCGATGGTCTGGGACTTGCCGGTGCCGGGTGGCCCCTTGATGACGAGGTGCGCTCCGGCACGGACGGCGTCGATGGCGGCCTGCTGCGACGAGTCTGCGTCGAGGACGAGGTACTCGTGCTCCGGGTCGGGGTCGGGCTCGCCCTCCGGGAGCCGCAGCCGGACCGCCGCGAGGGCGGACGCGTCTCCGGCCAGGGAGGCGACGACGTCGTGGTTGGCCAGCGAGTCTCCTTGCAGCGCAAGGTCGGCCACCATCGGCAGCTTGGCGTAGGAGAACGTCCCGAGCACGAGGCGCGGCGCGATCGCGAAGTCGGCGACGCGTTCGCACTCGTGACCGAGAGCGGCATACGCGGGGTAGGGGTCGAAGGAGTTACCGACGGTCGCGAGGTCGGCCAGCGCGTCGCCGTCGAGCTCGATGCCCTGCTCGGACCTGAGGTACTCGCGCAGGACGGGGTTGAACTCGACCTCGGGACCGAGGTCGATGATGAAGTCGTCCTGGGCGGCGCCGGTCGGCTTGAGCACGCAGGGCCGCAGCAGCACCGGCGCGGCCGGGGGCCGGGCGGCACGGGGGACGGACCAGGTGGCCATGCCGATCGAGATGAAGGCGGCGGCGATGCCGCGCTCCTCACGCAGCTCGAGAGCCTTGGCCCGGATCGCGCGGGCGCGCCGACGGGCTTCGGCCAGCGCCTGGGGCTCGCGAACGAGGTCGGACAGGCGCGTCTGGCGTCCGGCGAGGAGCATCGAGACGCCGCCCGGGTGGGCCGTGGTCAGGTCGAGCGTCCCGGACGGGAGGTCGCGGTACCACAGGAGGGTGTTGCGCCCACCGAGGTCGACGAGGGTGCGCTGCCACACCTTCACCGCCGCGGCGACGCGGTCGGCCCGTGGATCGCCCGTGGTCGACTCGGCCTGGATGGCTGGGTCGGTCCGGGGGGCTTCCGTCATTCCAGCAGGCTAACGAACCTTGGTGCCCCCGCAGTGGACCGGGCGACGCGGCGCGCGGCGCGCCCGAGGGCCGGCCCGCGGCATACGTCAGTGGCGCGGTGACACACGTGCGCCGGCATACGGGGTGGTGGGTGGAGGTGGCCCCTGTGAGGTGGCAGCGGGGCCCTGCGACGCGGCAGCGGGGCCGTGCGACGTGGCGGCGGGGCCCCTCAGGGGGCGTCGGCGCCGGGCTCGCTGGGCTCGGCGTCGGCGAGGACACGGGCCTTGTCGCTCGGGCTGGACAGCCCCATCTCCTCGCGGGCGATGAGCATCTGTGCGGCCTTGATCTGTGCTCGTGTGGCCGACTTGACGACGTAGCGCCCGGTGCCGTTTCGGTGCCGTCCAGGCTTCTCGCTCATATGCCGCTCCCCTCGCCATGTCCAGTATATGCCGGTGGCTCGGCGACGATCTGCTCGCCTTGGTCGTCCTCGACGACCGCCTGGTCGACGATCGCTTCGAGCACGGCAGAGATGAACCTCTGGTCCTCCTTCTGCAGCAGCGGCGAGCTCTGCAGGGCGTCGAGGATCTGCAGTCCGGCGAGGTTGCTGGCCTCGTCGGGCCGGTCGGACCGGCCGATCGCGAGCTCGGCGGCCCAGCGGAGCAGCCGCATCGTCTCCTCACGCCGCCAGCGGGCCTCGGCGCCGCGCAGGCCGAACAGCACAACGCCCTGGGTCACGAGCACCGTGACGATCGCGATCCAAGATCCCGCGTCCACCTGGACTTCCCTTCGTACCGTTTGTCGGGCGTGTCCCCGAGACTAGGCGCTGGGTCCGACATCGGCGCGGCGGACTTGCGCGAGTCGGCGGCGCGTGTGGAATGGGCGGCGCGTTGGGCTGGTTGCCACCGGTATGAGCGGTTGGAACGACCACGTGATCCGCGAGTTCCGCGAGAACAGCGGCAGAGTCGGGGGCTACTTCGAGGGCGCCCCGATGATCCTCATCCATCACATCGGCGCGAGGACCGGCACCGTGCGCGTGTCGCCTCTGGTCTACTTCCCAGAGGACGACGGGGCGATGCTCATCGTGGCGTCCAAGGGTGGCGCGCCGACGAGCCCGGACTGGTACCACAACGTCAAGGCCCACCCGCGGTTCGACGTCGAGGTGGGGACCGAGACCTTCACCGTCGATGCGACCGAGCTGGCCGGCGCGGAGCGGACCGAACAGTGGGACCGGATCGTCGCCGAGCGGCCGGGCTTCGGTGACTACCAGAAGAAGACGACACGCACCCTCCCGGTGCTGCGCTTGCGGCGCACCGCCTGAGTTGGTCTGGGGCTGCCGGTTCGGGCTGCTGGGTCGGGCTGCTGGGTCGGGCTGCTGGGTCGAGGTATTCCGTTCGAGGTGATCCGTCGCCGTATGCGGCGACCGTTCACTTCCAACCAAACGCATGCCGGGGCGCCGCCTCAGCGCTCGGGGTCCGGTTCGCGCCCGGTCGGGTCCGCTGACCATGCGGCGCCGAAGCGCTGCGGAGGCAGGACCAGGTGCACGACGCCACGGTCGAGGTCGACGTAGGTCTTGTTCGGGTCGGCCTCCGACCCTGGGATCTGCGCCTCGATGCGCTTGGTCTCCATCTCTTCGACGAGGTGCTTGTGCCCAGGCTGGATGATCTCGATCAGCCCGTCCCACCCGCTCATGGCGACTCCTTGTCGTGGTCCCTGTGGTTCAGCGTACGTCGCGGTGTGTCAGACCCTGCGGGGCGATTCGGACGGTGGCCGAGTCACCTGACACAATGGCCGGTGCTGTCCCGCCCTCGTAGCTCAGGGGATAGAGCACCGCTCTCCTAAAGCGGGTGTCGCAGGTTCGAATCCTGCCGGGGGCACCAACCCGTTTGTATGACTCCGCCTGATGCTTGACGTTTGG
>NZ_BAAGRF010000020.1:0-7234 GCF_054783095.1 Intrasporangium mesophilum
ACAAGCCACTTCCCGGACCCGCCACGAGCAAGCCTAGAACTCCGCTCCGGACCGCGTCTTGACACAGAAGGGAGCCATGAGCGTGCGCGGGAGCGGCGACGTGATGGTTGGGCATCATGGCTCCATGACCAGCGCGCCGGATGCCATCGTCGACGACATCGCCACGTTCTTCGGCGACCACGAAGTAGCGAGCCTCAAGCTGCCTTCCGGATGGTTCGGACGCCCTTACGACAACTGGCATCGACTCACGGAGGTCTCAACCGACGGTCAACGTGTGCGGATCCGCATTGACCAGACTCAGGACCTCGATCTCGATGCCTCGGGGGCTTCGGTCGACGGTCGCACCTTGCGAGTCGTGATCCGGAGCGGTGGTTGGGACTGGACCGACTATGGCGGCTCCGAGAGGCATCATGAATCGCTCGGCCAGGGCGTGGTGGAGTTTCACGCCCCGTACCATCGATGACCCCGAGTAGGCATGGTCGGGCGTTCGCCTCACGCTGATGGTCGAGCGTTCGCCCGCAGAGCGGCACATGCGGAAGTCGCCTCAGGCCGGACGGCGCGGGCACGTAAGGTGTCCGAGTGCTCCCGGACCCAGACCCATCCACCCAGCCCACCGAGCGGGAGGTGTGGTCATCGGAACTCGTTGCCATCGCCGCATCCCTGGGCGTCATGGCTGTTGGGTTCTGCGTGTACGTGCTGCTCGCGGCAGCCCTGCCTGTGAGTTGGCGATGGGGGTTGACAGTGGCCACAGCGGTGCCAGCGTTCTGGCTTGCACGTCGTGTCTACGCGCGAGTTCTGCGACGTCGTCGCTTCGCGGCCGACAGGCTTGGCACCCGCAACACCGATTGGGAGGGCTGATTACTCGACTCCCCACCAGCGGCATGTGCGGTAATCGGTGAGGCGGTGAGCAGATGTCGACTATTAAGGGGCCATCAGAGCATGTCCACTGGCCGTCCGGCACAATCTCGGCGTGAGCACAGAGTCACCGCGGTCGCCGTTGCCCTCGGCTCCACGCGCCCGACCGTCCCCGCATTGGTTCGGGTTGCGCAGGCCAGCAGCACTGCCATGGAGCGACAACCGGGTGGTGCGCATCCAGCAGCAGGGAGCCACCGCCGTGGACTGGTTCTTCCTCGCGGTCGGTCTTATCGGCCTGGTCGGTGCGAGCGTTGAGTGCATCCACGGCGATCACCCTGTGCTTGCTCGGGTGATTTCCTCGGAGCCGCTGTCGGATGAGGAGACGATCGTGGTAACCGGGTCGCGCTGCCGGACTGCCGCGTCGGCGTCATTGAATCCCATGGCAGCTACGCGGTCTATTCGGTCATGAAGGTCCTGCAGCAGGGAGGCCGCAGTGCGTACGAGGAGTACGCACCCATGGACCGCTGGATCGGCTCAGGTCTCGCATTCGGCGTTGGTGCGCTCCTGGTGGGGGTCAGCCGAGCCTCGCGGCCCGCGGGCCTCGAATGGAGCCTCCGCCGCTCTTCGGCTGGCAGTCCCAAGACCTGACGTTCCTGGGACACATGCCGCAACTCGAGCGCCTGCGCATCGAGGCCCGCAAGCACCAGCTGCTCACCTTGGACGGACTCGAACGCTGCCCCCGATTGCGCGACATCTGGCTCGACGGGGTGCGCGTGGCGAGCCTGACACCTCTCCGCGAGCTGCAGCTGACCCGCCTATGGGTTCTTGGCCGACGGCGCATGACCCAAGAGGTCCTCCTCGACCTAGCGGACCTTGCCGGCATGGCCGAGCTTCACGATCTGAGGATCATCGACGGAGGCGCGGTGAAGTCGACACAGCCTCTACTGGAGTTGCCCACCCTCTCGTGGCTTCGACTGAACGGCACCCGCATCGCCGATGGCGACACCGCGCCACTCGCCCTGCTCGCCGGCAAAGGCGTTCGCGTCTGAGCCCCCTCAATGCCGGCCCAGCATGACGCACGCATCTGCCGCGGTCCGGACCGATAACCGTGCGTTCCGCTGCTCAACCCCCGGCGCGATCGAAACGCCAATCGCCACGCTGTTGTCGCCGATCCTTAGACTGACCCCCGTCGTCACAGTCGTGTCGGACGTCCGATAGGGGGACCCTCATGCAGCTCACTCGCTTCCGCGTCCGGAAGTTCCGCAACGTCGTCGACAGTGGTGACATCAACGTGACCACCGACGTCACCTGCCTGGTGGGCATGAACGAGGCGGGCAAGACAACCGTCTTGGCAGCCTTGCACCGACTGAATCCAGCCGACGAGGCCGCGTTCGTCACCCAGCAGGACTACCCGCGTTGGCTGATGACCAAGGACCGCCGGGCCGACGTTATCAAGGACACCCGGCCCATCGAGGCAGACTTCGTCCTGAACGACGCCGAGAAGCAGAAGATCGCGGACACCTTCGGTGAGGGCGTGCTTATCGCCGACAAGGTGACGGTTGCACGCAAGTACGACGACACCACGACCTGGTGGACCATCCGACTAGACGAGAGCAGAGCGGTCAGCCACTTCGTCGCCTCGCTGGGCCTGCCGGAAGACATCGCCGCCCCACTGTCGGATGTGCCGAGCTTCGCGGATCTATCAACCAAGATCACGACCCTGTCTGAGGGCGCTGAGGAGGAGGCCGTCACCTCACTCGCCGCAGCTACGGCCGCCCTAAACACCCTGATTGGCTCCGGAACGTTGTTCAACGCTGTCCTGCGACTGCTCAACATGCCGAAGTTCTTCTACTTCGGTGAGTACAGCGTGCTCGAAGGCCGGGTCGACCTGCTGCGACTCTCACAGCAGGAGGAGGACGAAACCGCCTCGACCTCAGATCAGACCGCTCGCTCACTGCTCGCCCTGGCTGACACCACCCCAGCCGCTCTGACCAGCGACGACTACGAAGACCGACGGGCCGAACTGGAGGCCGTGAGCAACGACCTCACCGAGCAGGTCTTCGACTACTGGAAGCAGAATCCAAGCCTGCGGGTCCGGTTCGACATCGACCGGACGATCGAGAACGACGCAACCGGTCATCCGCGCGTGACGAAGAACGTCCTCGACATCAGAGTCGAGGACACCCGGCACCACTTCACCAACAACTTTTCGCAGCGCTCCAGTGGCTTCCGCTGGTTCTTCTCCTTCCTCGCCGCGTTCACCGAGTTCGAGTCGCGCAACGACGACTTCGTGATCCTCCTCGACGAGCCCGGGCTCACCCTCCATGGACGGGCACAGGCAGATTTCCTGCGCTTCATCAACGAGCGCCTCGCGCCAGCCGCGCAGGTGCTCTACACCACGCACTCGCCGTTCATGGTTGAGACTGGTCAGATCGAGCGAGTGCGCATCGTCGAGGACAAGGGCCCGAAGGACGGTGCCGTGGTCAGCCAAGAGGTGGTCACGGTGAGCACTGACAGCCTGTTCCCGTTGCAGGCCGCATTGGGGTACGACGTCGCACAGCATCTGTTCATCGGCAATCACAACCTCCTCGTCGAAGGTCCCAGCGACTTCCTCTACCTCGACCTCATTAGCCGCAAGCTCGGCGACGGCAAACGCACCGCTCTCGACGACCACTGGCGCATCCTGCCCGCCGGAAGTGCCTCCAACATCCCCGCCTTCGTGGCCCTCGTCGGCCGTGACCTCGAAGTGACCGTGCTCGTCGACTCCGGCACCGAGGGCGCGGCCCGACTCGACTCCGCCATAGAGGCGGGACGGCTGAGCAAGGACCGCCTCATCCGGATCGGCGACATCACCGGAGCCAAGCATGCCGACATCGAAGACCTCTTCACCGTTGCTGACTACCTGTCGCTCTACAACAAGGCGTTCGGCCGGCGCGTGAAGGAGTCCGACCTTGGCCGGGGCGACCGGATCATTTACCGATTGCAGGAGAAGCATGGCAAGTTCGACCACTACAAGCCCGCCGAGGTGCTCCTTCGCGACCCCAACCGACTCGACGGGCTCAGCGAGGACACGATGAACAACTTCGCTGCGCTCCTCGACCGCATCAACGCCACCACGACCTGATCACGACCTCTTCCGGTCAGGAGCCTTCGAGCACCGAGGTTGGTCGCTGATCGACGCGGGCGACTGAACGCACGCTCATCAGCGACTCGTGCGATCGAACCGGAGGCCGCGACAACGTGACAGTCTCAGGACGTGATGCACGGACAAGCCGACGTTGGACATATGCTCGCTTACGTCGAGGGCGAGCCGACGGACAACGCGCGAGAGCTCATGAATCGGGCGGTGGTGGAGTTGTCTCGGCGCGAGGCTTGGAGTCTGGGTCCGCCCCGGTATGTCGACGAAGGCGACGATGGCGACTGGACAATCGGCGTTCTCCTGGAGCTCCCGTTGGCGTCGGCAGAGCTCGAATCGGAGCGTCGTGCGTTGGACGACGCCGAGGCCGTCGTCTCGGTGCTGGAGCGTGTGGGCGATCCGTCGCTTGAGATCGCCATCGAGATGAACGGCGAGGTCGTCGGCTTTCTGGTGGAGGGGCGCCGCGACGACCAGCTTCAGCGTGGACTGTTCGAGCCCTGGCGCGAGCGCCTGGAGAGCGTTGCAGGGCCCTGACCTCCGAGCCCAAGAACGTCCGGAAATGCCGCAGGTCGGTCGTAGGTGCGCATTGCGATGAACGGCCCTCCGGCCTGCCAAGATCGCCTCGTGGACCTACTTGATCTACTCCTTCAGGACGAGCACGAGAAGGCGCGGGAGCGGCTGCTCGCCGCCATCGATCGAGGCGGGCCCACTCTTGAGGAGGTCACCTTCAACGTGTTTGAGGTGACCCTGGATCGCGAGGCCAGTGAGGCACGCGTCTTCGACGTGCTCGACGGCAACGCCGAGCCCACCGTCGTCACCCTGGATGAGCTGCGTTCCCGTCTCGCATAGACGACCGCTATGCCGCCGAGCGCGAGGTCGCTCGTGCCGATATGCGCGTCATCTCCGCAACCTGTCTGCCGTCGTCAGCCAGGTTGCGCGATGATCCGCAGCATGACTGCATACGAGCGGGGCGCGGAGATCGACTGGCGCAACCACCCAATCGACTTCTCCCAGCGACTGCTCGTCAACGTCGGGCCCGAAGGCATCGACCCAACGGAACTGAAGCGAGAGTTCAAGTCAGCGGACTACTCGCACCTGTCATTGATGATCCCTCGCGGCACCCCTCTACCCAGCCTCGAGTTCCTCGAGCCGATCCACCAGATCCGACAGCTCGACGTCACGGGACCCGTCAGGGATGACACCTACGCCTTTCACCGCACCGATATCCGACGACTGTCACTCCTCACCAAATGCCAACGGCGCATTCCAGAGGTGGGTCTCACGCACCTTGAAGAGCTCACCCTCGACACCCGCCCGCACTTCCAGCAGATCCACGACCTCCCCCAGCTGCAGCGACTATCGCTCTTCGGCTGGCAGTCCCAAGAGCTGACGTTCCTGGGACACATGCCGCAGCTCGAGCACCTGCGCATCGAGGCCCGCCATCCCATGCTGCTCACCTTGGACGGGCTCGAACGCTGCCGGCGCTTGCGCGATGTCTGGCTCGACGGGGTGCGCGTGGCGAGCCTGACACCTCTGCGCGAGCTGCAGCTGACCCGCCTCTGGGTTCTCGGCAGAAAGGGCATGACCCAAGAGGTCCTGCTCGACCTAGCGGACCTTGCCGGCATGGCCGAGCTTCACGACTTGAGGATCATCGACGGAGGCACGGTCAAGTCAGCACAGCCACTGCTGCAGTTGCTCAACCCCTCGTGGCTTCGACTGAACGGCACCCACATCGCCGATGGCGACACCGCGCCACTCGCCCTGCTCGCCGGCAAGGGCGTTAGCGTCTGAGCCCTCAATGCCGGCCGAGCACGACGCACGCATCTGCCGCGTTGAGGGCGGCTACGCTCGCCCGATCATGCCGCAGATCGCTCGCAGCACCGACCCGCATCACCTGGTGCCATCGCAAGAGAGTTCGACCATCATGGGCACATGGATCAGGCTGTTGACCAGGCGGCCATGAAGGCCTACGTCAGCTGGTTTGGTGACCTGGAGCACTGGGGCGCCCATGTCGAGCACAGTGAAAGCGATCCATCCGGAGAGTCCAGCGAACACGAAACGGCCGCCGACGCCGTGGCCTGGGCGCGTGAGCGCACGGATTGGGTCCTCGTGGTCACGGATCCCCTGCAATGGGCAGGGTCACCCGATAAGCAGCCGCCCGATGTCCCCAAACTCTGGCAAGAGCGGGACTGATGGCCCGTTCGCGGGGGCCAAGGAGAGGGCCAAGCTGACCCGGCCGACACACTCATCCGGTAGCCGCGATCCGTTCGAGAGGCCCGCGGCGGTTAGCTGGTGAGCAGGGCCTGTGTCAGTGTTGCGAGGTTCGGAACCACGGGGATTTGGGGTGTGGCCAGGTGTTTGCGCGAGTCACGCCCGCATTCGCAGCCGAGGCGTGTCGCGCCCAGTTCTTTCGCCGCATGAAGCCGGCGCCACCGTCCGCTCACGAAGAGGCAAGACGAAGGATGCTCGCCAAGGAGATCGATTGCCCGCTCGGCGGTGTATCCGGCATTGAACGCGGCCAGTTCGAGTCCTCGCCGCGCGGCGACCGCGTCGATGTGGGTCTCCAGCGTGTGTGCGCCGATGGTGGCTGCCACGGCGTTCTCGCAGAGGTCGCTGACCACTGCGACCTTTCGGTCTGTGGCAGCACAAACGGCCAGCAGTTCGCCCAGGTGTTGGGCCGGGCGGGCGGTTAGCGCGGCATCCAATTCCAGGTTCGAGATCAGTGCTTCTGCCTCGGCGGCGTGGTCGGGTTCATGTTCAGCCAGGTAGTCCAGGGTGCGTCGAAACCCCACCCACGCGAAGGTGATCGGAATTGGACGTGGCCGATGCGGCCGGGCGCTCAGCAGTTTGCTGACTGCCTGGTCCCGAGCATCGAGACCCATGGCCGTCTCCACGTCGAACATCACACCGTCGAAGTCCAGCACCACATGCCGAGACCGACCGACCGCGCGAGCAACGTGTGGCCGGACCCTCGGCGCCACCCGGCCAGGGCGTCCAGATCCGTCCACCCGTTCTCCCTCCATGGCCACCGCCTGCGAAGCGCTGGGCACGGCACACCAACACCACTCCGACAGATCGTGCCAGAGACGAACGCTCCGGATCGATGCCACCCACGACCGCGAGGACGATGAGCATTCGGTCATCACCCCGAGGCGTTTACCGCTCATGGCTCCCTTCTGTGTCAAGACGCGGTCCGGAGCGGAGTTCTAGGCTTGCTCGTGGCGGGTCCGGGAAGTGGCTTGT
>NZ_BAAGRF010000021.1:0-607 GCF_054783095.1 Intrasporangium mesophilum
GGTAAACTCTCCGAATTTAAACTTCGGTGCCGAGAGGCTTGTGGGTTCGAGTCCCACAGTAAGTATACTATAAAAATTAAATTTAATAATGTCTACGGATGAAAGCCTGTTAATATTGAATATATTTTATCTGACTAAATATCTTAAAATTAAATTACTAAAATTTAATAAATTCAAATAAAAAGTCAATAAATGATATAATTAGGAATTAAATAAGAACAAAATATAAATTAAGTAAAACTCAGAGACGAAACTTAAAATGAAGGTTTAAATCCTTCCATTCTTTAAATTTTAAGAATATTCACCACCGTTCTCGCATAATTTATTTACAATTAAATATAGCGAAAAAATTTACAGTAGTGATCAATAAAGTATTTGAAGGATAAAAAGTTTTATAAAAGTATAAGGGTTTAATAAAGGTGGGAATAAAGGTTATAATAAGGGAGAGGGTGTATATTAATTTTTATTGTATCTAATATAAATATTTAAAATTAAATGGCCTAAATATTTTTTTATATAAAAGACGAATAAATTAAAAAATTTATTTCGGCAAAATATTTTCAGTAAAGCCCGGTTTTATTAAAAAATTTTTCGAAACTCACCGAAA
>NZ_BAAGRF010000022.1:0-17188 GCF_054783095.1 Intrasporangium mesophilum
TCCTGACCAAGTTCGCCCGCACGGTCACGATCATCCACCGCCGCGAGCAGCTGCGGGCCTCCAAGATCATGGCCGAGCGCGCCCTCGCCAACGACCGGATCCGGTTCGCCTGGAACTCCGAAGTCACCCAGCTGCACGGCCAGGGCCGCCTGTCCGGGGTGACCCTGGCCGACACCCGCACCGGGGAGACCCGCGAGCTGCCGGTCACCGGCCTGTTCGTGGCGATCGGGCACGACCCGCGCAACGAGCTCGTCAAGGGCGTGGTCGACCTCGACGAGGCCGGCTACGTGCTGGTCGACGGACGCTCCACCCGCACCAACGTGCCCGGCGTGTTCGCCGCCGGGGACCTGGTCGACCACACCTACCGCCAGGCCATCACCGCCGCCGGCACCGGCTGCGCGGCCGCCCTGGACGCCGAGCACTACCTCGCCGCCCTGGCCGACACCACCACCCCCGAGGCCGCCGCCGAAGAAGCCCGCCTCATCGACGAGACCGACTCCGGTCCGATCCCCTCGCCGACCGGCGCCGGCGTCGGCGCGACCTCCTAGCCTGATCTCGGGCGGACTCGAGCCGCCGACCTCCCAGCGACCTCCGGCCACACCCAGCGACCGCCAGCCCACCGGCATACGAAAAGGAATCTCCATGGCACTGAAGAACACGACCGACGCCACCTTCGCCGACGACGTCCTCATGAGCGAGAAGCCCGTGCTCGTCGACTTCTGGGCGACGTGGTGCGGGCCGTGCCGCAAGGTCGCCCCGATCCTCGAGGAGATCAACGAGCAGTACGGCGACAAGATCGAGATCGTCAAGCTCGACACCGACGAGAACGTCGACACTGCTGCCCGCTATGGGGTCGTCTCGATCCCGACGCTCAACGTGTACGTCAAGGGCCAGGTCGTGAAGTCGATCGTCGGCGCTCACCCGAAGCCGAAGCTGCTGCGTGAGCTCGAGGAGTTCATCGCCTGACCAGGTGCGACTGGGGGTGGTCTGCCACGTTGTTCTGCGGGCGCCACCCCCTTGGCGTACTACGCTGCAACACGGCCCCCGACGAGCCCGACCCCTTCGCGAAGCCAGCTGCACCCCGGCTCGGGCCCTCCCAAAGGAAGGAGCCGAGATGACCCCTCCACAGTTCGTCGTGCTCCGACGCGGTGACTCGGGCCCAGCGGTGGCGGCGGTCTGCGAGCGCCTCGTCCTCTCAGGAGACCTGCCCGGCGGTCCCGGCCACACCGACCGCTACGGCGACCCGATCTTCGACGAGCGCGTCGAGGCGGCGGTCAAGTCGTTCCAGCAGCGCCGTGGGCTGCTCGTCGACGGCGTCGTCGGCCGCTCGACCTATGCCGTCCTGGACGGTGCCCGGTGGACCCTCGGGGACCGCGTGCTGCGGTACATCCCGGAGCACTTCATCGAGGGCGACGACGTCGTGTCGCTCCAGTCCCGCCTCGCCGAGCTGGGGTTCACCCCGGGCAAGGTCGACGGCATCCACGGACCCAACACCGATGCCGGGGTGCGGGCCTTCCAGGCAGGGGTCGGACTCGTCCCGGACGGCACGGTCGGTCCCGAGACGATGCGGGCCTTCGCCGGGCTGACGAGGTCGGTGAGCGGCGGCTCCGCCAACGCACTGCGGGAGCGCGAGCAGATCAGACGGTCGGGCTTCAGCCTGAGCGGGCGGACCATCGTGCTCGACCCGGGTCATGGCGGCGCCGACCGTGGAGTACGCGGCGCCCGCGGCCTCGTCGAGGGCGTCCTGACGCTCGACCTGGCCCGCCGGATCGAAGGCCGGCTGTCTGCGTACGGCGTGAGCGTGGTCTTCACCCGCACCACCGCAACCGACGGGGGCTCCGACGAGGACCGCGCGGCCTTCGCCAACTCCTGCGACGCGGACCTCGTGCTGTCGCTGCACTCCGACCACTCGTCCACGGAGTCGGGCCACGGTGTGGCGACGTTCTTCTACGGCCATGCCGACGGGATCGGCTGGTCGACGATCGGCGAGCACTTCGCCGACCTCCTGTTGCGTGAGGTGGTGGCCCGCACCGGCCTGACCGACTGCCGCTCGCACGCCCGCACCTGGCCGCTGCTGCGGCACACCAGGATGCCTGCAGTGCGGCTCGACGTCGGGTACCTCAACCACGCAGGCGACGCCTCCGCGCTGGCTGACCACCACACGCTCGACCACATGGCCGAAGCCGTCGTCGTCGCCCTGCAGCGCGTCTACCTCGGCGAGGCCGACACTGCCCGCACCGGCGTGCTGCGGCTCGACGACCTGCGCCGACACCTCGATGCGATGCGCAGCGCGGAGGCCG
The DNA here is from genome assembly GCF_054783095.1 of Intrasporangium mesophilum. NCBI lineage: Bacteria > Bacillati > Actinomycetota > Actinomycetes > Micrococcales > Intrasporangiaceae > Intrasporangium > Intrasporangium mesophilum. Next base: position 2,301 of record NZ_BAAGRF010000022.1, read on the forward strand.
TGGGCGGTGCCGGGCCGCTCCGGGCCGGCCGGACCGGCTCCTGACCTCAGGGCCTGTCGACCGAGCGCGCCCGGCTGGGACCGTGCGGATGCGTCTCGGGCACAGGCCGGACTCCGGGGATGCGGCCGAGTGCGCGCGTGATCGCGGCTGCCGCCTCGTCCTTGAGCGTGACGACCGTGCGAAGGTCGATCCGCAGCCGCGGGTATGCCGGGTGGTCGCGCTCGACTCGGAACCCGGCCTTCTCGAGGAATCCGACGTCGAGCACGCAGGTGTGGCGTCCCACCGCGAGGGGCCGCGCGGCCACGACGTCGAGCGAACGGCCGCGCCGCCGCAGGGCGTCCTTCGCCGCCGACTGGACGAGGGACTTGCGCAAGCCGCGGCCGGCGTCCGGCCCGGCCGTGGCCGCTGTGACGAGCATGAGGGTGGCCGGGTCGGCCGGTGACGTCGGGAACGCGGCGAGCCGCGCGACGTGGCGAGCCGGGGCGACGAGGACGTGTCCGACGGGCCGGCCGTCGACATAGGCGACCCGGCCGGGCGGACCCCAGTCGCCGGTCACGGTCTCGACCCATTCGGCGAGGAGCTCGAGCGGGTCAGCCGGACCGGCGTGGCCGTTTCGCGGCACGGTCTGCCAGAACGTACAGGGCGCACAGTCACCGACGAGGTCACCGACGCGGTCGGGCGTCAACGGCTGGAGCTCGCGCATCGCACCTCCCGCCTGATCGCCTGCATGACCCCATTCTGGCCCGACTGCCCGCCCGGTGACCTCCTGGCCCCCAGCTCGCTCGCCGGGTGGACCCTTGCTCCCGGCGGGCCCACCCTCTGAGACCACGGCCGCCTTTGACCAGGTGACCCTGCGACCAGCCTTCCGAGCCGGGTGGACTTCGGTCCGCGAGTCCGTGACAACCTTCTGGTGGTCAGTCGCGTACTCATAGGACCGGCCGGCCAGCAGGGCCGGCATCACCGGACAGGGGAAGTCCTATGCGTACCAGCACGATCCGATTGCTCTGCGCCGCGGGGATCGGCGCCTTGCCGATCCTTGCCCTCAGCTCGCCCGCTCACGCGGGCGGCGCGATCTCCGACCAGGACCTGCGCACGGCGTATGTGCAGTGGCTCGACACCGGAGGTGTCCCCGGGATGCTCGGCGGCAACGTCTACCGCGGCGTGGTCGCGGCCACCGACGACCTGGCCACGCCCGGACTTGACGAGCCGTCCGGGCGCCTCGAGGCGTGGACCTGCCCGCCCGGGGTCGAGCCGCCTGCCCTCGGCGAGGTGGGCGACCCGGAAGCACCGCCGACGGTGTGCACCTTCGAGGGGGCGCGTGACCTCGAGTTCGGCTCCGGCGTCCTCAGCGTGCGGCCGGCGCTCATCGGAGCACGACTCGTCGGGTCCGCCCAGGCCACGGACCCTGGCGGGGTCGCCGGCCCCGCGGCAGTGGGCATCGACCTGACCTTCACGTCGACCAGCCCGCTCGTCACCGACACGCTGACGCACCACTGGGTGGACGAGACCGGCCGCCCGCACACCGCTCGCGTCACCGTCGCCCGCCGTGATGCGCGAGCCACTGGCTGGGTCGGCAGCGTGGCGGTCGGCAGCGCGGCCCAGCAGCTGACCGACCTCGGTTCACAGGTCGACCGGATCCACTGACCGCGCCCTACCGCGCCCCATCGCGCCCACCGAGGCCTGCGTCGACGCACCGTCGACGCAGGCCTCGCAGCAGGGGCGCGTGCTGCCGTCAGCTTCGGAAGAACTCCGCGAGTGCCGGCGCCAGGGTCGGCGCCGGGACCTCGTGGAAGCCACCCGGGAGCTCGACCGCGGTGGCGGTGGGCAGCGCCGCAGCGATGACCTGGGCCGAGTCGTGCAGCCAGGGCATCTGGGTGCCGCTGCTGCACACCGCCAGGAAGGGCACGGTCACCTTGGCGAACGTCTCGGTCGGCAGGCTCTGGTCCTCGCCGCCCAGGCACAGTCCGTCGTACTTGACCGTGTAGGTCAGTGCCAGCAGCGGCTCCCATGCGGGAGTGCCACGCATCCCGTCGACCATCTCGTCCGGCATGCCGACGGCCTTGGTGTTGAAGTAGCGCAGGATGCCCTCTCGGTCGCCCGCCGCCTCGAACCGCTCGAGCGTGCCGATGTAGTCATCGGGTGCCGGCGGCCAGGCCTCGGTGCGGTAGGGCACCTCGATCGCCGAGCCCTTGGTGATCGGCGCGCCCGCGGCGATGGCCTCGATGACGAGGGCGCCGCCGGACGAGACGCCGTACACGTATGCCGGCTCGCCCGGGGCGCTAGACGCGGCCGTGATCACGGCGGTCAGGTCCTCGACCTCCCGCTGCACGGCATACGGCTGAGTGTCGCCGCTGTCCCCGCGACCGCGACGGTCGTAGGCGACCCCGGTGAAGCCGAGCTCGCCGAGCGCCTCGGCGACGTCGCGGAACGAGCCGCGGTCGCAGAAGGCGCCGCCGACGATGGCGACGACGGGCCCAGAGCCGTAGGCCTCGTACGCGATGGCGGTGCCGTCTGCTGACGTGGTCTGCTGCAGGGTGCCGGCGGTGGTCTCGTTGGTGCTCATGTCAGTTCCTCGCTGTCGATGCTGGGTCGCCGTTGCGCGCGGCGATGCCGTCGAGCCGCAGCTCGCGCGACTCGTCCCGGTGGGTTCCGTCGGTGCCCACATGCTTCTCGCTGATCGTGGGACCGTTCTTGATCACGTGGTAGAGCGCCATCGCGTGCCCGCGGCCGAGGCTGTGGTCGACGGCGAGCCAGTCGATGACGACGCCCGCCTTCGTCTGGGGGCCGTAGCCCTTGGTGGCGGCCTCGTCGAGCAGCTGCTGCGGGGTGAGGCCGGTCTTCTTCTCGATCGTGTCCAAGTAGGCCTGGAAGGACATCGTGGCGCTCCTCGTGGTGAAGGTGGCTGGGGTTTCGGTGGTGACACCCTCATGTCGATCCGGGCGACAGCGATTCGACATTACGAATATCGAAATGTAAAACAATCAGCGCTTAGTCGAGAACACCGTCCGCCGGTCCTCCTCGGGCACCGTCTCCATGAACTCCATGACCGCTTCGGACAGGGCCGGCCAGCTCTTGTGCTGCTCGACGGGCGCGACCGTGCCGACGACCTGGTCGGCGTGCACCTCGATGAGGTTCCACGACTGCGGGCCGTCGACGCCCATGAGCAGCGCGCGTGGGGCACCGACGTCGTCGACATAGCTGACGCCACCCGCGACGAACACCGGTATGCCGCCCAGCGTCCCGAAGCTCGTCACGTGCAGGTGACCGCTGAGGATGGCCCGCACGTCCGTGCCGGCGAGGGCATCACGCAGCCGCTCGACGTCCTCGAAGTCGAGCAGCTGCATGACTGGCGAGCGGTAGGTGATGGGGGCGTGGTGGATGACGAGGATCGTGCCGTGCTCGGCCGGCGTCTCGAGCTCCGTTGCCAGCCAGGCATATTGGTCGTCGGAGAAGCCGCCGTGGTGAAACCCCGGCACGGCGGAGTCGAGGGCGATGATGCGCAGCCCGCGCACGACCGTGACGGTGTCGTGCGGGTCATGGGAGTCCTCGCCGTACAACGCCAGCGACATCGGCCGCCGCTCGTCGTGGTTGCCGCCCGTCAGGACGAGGTCGCAGCCGAGGCGCTCGACGACGGGGTCGACGATCTCGCGCAGCAGCGCGTAGGCCGCCGGGTCGCCGCTGTCGGCCAGGTCGCCGGAGATGACGAGCGCGTCGATGCTCTCGCCGGACGCCTCGACGCGGGCGAGGGCCTTGCGCAGCTGTTCGGGGGTGTCGATGTGGCCGGCGAGCAGGCCCCCGCCGGCGATGAGGTGGGGGTCGGAGAGGTGGGCGAGCACGTGGGTCGGTGCCGGGCGCGAACCGCTGAGGGCCATGCGAGCAATCTATGCCGCCGGGTTGGGCCGGTGCCCGCAGCAGCGGCCGCGGTGTCCGTGAAACCGGCGTGAAGGCGTCGTGAAACCGGCACGACCGACGCTGTAGCCATGACAACGACCACCGACATCCCGACCCACGGCATCGCCGCCGGCCGATCGCCCAGCGGGTCGCACGGCGATGCGCGCGGCGTCGGCCCGGACGGCGGAGCCACGCCCGCGGTCCAGGCCGAGGGACTCATCAAGCGGTTCAAGGACTTCACCGCCGTCGACGGCATCGACCTCACGGTGCGACCCGGCGAGGTCTTCGGGGTCCTCGGCCCCAACGGCGCCGGCAAGACCACCATGCTGCGCATGCTGGCCACCCTGCTGTCCATCGACGGCGGCCACGCTGAGATCTTCGGCGTCGACGTCCAGCGCGAGCCGCACCGGATCCGCCAGCTCGTCGGCGTCACGGGGCAGTATGCGTCCGTCGACGAGAACCTCACCGCCACCGAGAACCTCGTCCTCTTCGGCCGACTTCAAGGGCTCCCCCGCGCGAGCGCCAAGGCGACCGCCATCGACCTCCTTGAGAAGTTCGACCTCACCGAGGCCGCCTCGCGCCAGATCTCGCAGTTCTCCGGCGGCATGCGCCGGCGCCTCGACCTCGCCGCGAGCCTCATCATGCGTCCGCCGCTGATCTTCCTCGACGAGCCGACCACCGGGCTCGACCCGCGCACCCGCGGCCAGATGTGGGACACCATCCGGGCGCTCGTCGCGGACGGCTCGACGGTCCTGCTCACGACGCAGTACCTCGACGAGGCCGACCAGCTCGCCAGCCGGATCGCGGTCATCGACCACGGCCGCAAGGTCGCGGAGGGCACGCCGGACGAGCTGAAGTCGACCGTCGGCGACTCGACCCTGTCGCTGACGCTGCGCGACCAGGACCGGCTCGCGGAGGCCGCCACCCTCTCGAGCTCGGTCATCGGGCTCGAGCCAGTCCTCACCCCTGAGCGCGCACAGCTCCAGGTCCCGCTCGACCGTGCCGACCAGGCTGCCGAGCTGCTCGTCGCCCTGCGTCAGGCAGACATCTCGCTCGACGCGTTCAGCGTCAGCAAGCCCACTCTCGACGAGGTGTTCCTCGCCCTCACCGGCCACGACACGGGTGAGAACCAGAACGACGAGAACTCCACTGCCACCAGCGAGCCCGGCCCGACGGCATACCGCGACGGCAACCCGACCGACCGTGCCGCTCGTGCCAACGGCCGCATCCCCGAGGAGCACTCATGACCACCACGACTCTTGCTCCCACCGGCGGGGCAACCGCGATCGACCCCGGCGCAACGCGCGCCGGTGTGTCGCTGCGCGACACCGTGAGCCAGACCTTCACGATGGCCGGGCGTGCGCTGAAGAAGATGCGGCGCAACCCGGAGCAGTTCTTCGACGTCACGATCCAGCCGCTGCTTTTCACGGCGATGTTCGCGTACATCTTCGGCGGCGCTATCGCCGGCGACGTCCAGTCCTACCTGCCGATCCTCATCCCGGGCATGATGGCGCAGACCACCCTGACCGCCTGCATGGCGACCGGCGTGCAGCTCCGCGAGGACATGGACAAGGGCGTCTTCGACCGCTTCAAGTCGCTGCCCATCGCGCGCATCTCACCGCTCGCGGGGCCGATGGTGGCGGACCTCACCCGCTACGTCATCGCGAATGTGCTCACCATGCTGACTGGCATCCTCATGGGGTACCGCCCGGCCGGCGGGGTCGTCGGCGTCGTCGGCGCGATCCTGCTGGCGATCGTCGCCGGGTGGTCGCTCGCGTGGATCTTTGCGTGGGCCGGCACGATCTCGCGCAGCGCCCAGGCGGTCCAGGGCATCTCGATCATGATCCTGTTCCCGCTGACCTTCCTGTCGAACGCGTTCGTGCCCGTCGAGTCGCTTCCCGGGTGGCTCGGCACCTTCGTCAGCATCAACCCGGTGTCGCACGTCGTGTCCGCCGTGCGTGACCTCGCCAACGCCGGCTCCGTGACGGCCGACGTGGGCTGGGCGCTCGTCGGCTGCGCCGCAGTGGTCGCCATCTTCGCCCCGCTGTCGGTGCGGGCCTACCGCCGTCGCATGTGATCGCCCGGTGGTCGTTGCGCTGATCGCTTGCGGCACAAAGGCGCCCGCGACCCCTTATGTGGTCGCGGGCGCCGACGCCCACCGGCCGGTCCGACGTGGCAGGCTAGGTGCAGGAGGTGGCGACGATGCCGATCCCCAAGGCGATCACCCAGGTCAACAAGCGTTTCCTCAACAAGGGCATGGTGCACCTCGCCGGGCACGGGTGGTTCGTGGAGCTCGAGCACACCGGACGACGGTCTGGGCGCACGTACCGCGTGCCGATGATGGCCTTCGACGGCGGCGCGGTCGTCACGATCGCTCTCACCTATGGCTCCGGCGTCGACTGGCTGGCGAACCTGCGCGCCGCCGGTGGCGGTCGGATGCACCTGCGCGGGTCGGTGCTCACCCTCGGCATGCCGCGTGACCTCACGGAGGCCGAAGGCCTGGCCCGGATGCCGCAGCCGCCGAAGACGCTCCTGCCGATCCTGGGCTGCCATGAGTATGTGGAGGTCCCGGTCCTGCGCCGTATGCCGTTCACCGGCTGGTGAGTTCGCCGGGGACGTCCAGTCAGCGGATCACCTTCAGTCGCGGAGCAGACCGGCGTCGGCGAGCGCTGCCCGCGCGTCGTCGAGGACCTCGCGACCGCGCTGACCGGCATACTCGGCCTGCCAGTACGGCACCTGGCCCGGGGCGCGGTCCTGAGCCTCGGCGAGCGCCGTCTCCCAGGCCATGGTCGGGACGAAGCGCGAGTAGCCCAGCGCGTCGGCCATGACGAGGAGCTTCGCGCCCTGAGCTGGAGGGCGCGAGTCGCGCAACAGGCTCCAGACCCCCAGCGCGAAAAGGCCCATGCCGAGGACGGGCAGGTCGAGCAGTGGAGTCTGGGCGTCGAGCACGCGCGTGACCTTGCGAGCGACCGAGTCCGCGTAGCGGCGGCTGTCCTCGGCGGTGCCGTGACGGGCATGTGCCGTGAGCGCGACGGCCTCGCCGAACACCGCCCACGGCTCGAGCCCTGTTACCTCCTTCAGACCGGGCACCTGCAGAGTGGCGAGGTCCACGGCGAGCTGGTCGTACCGTCGCAGCGCGTTGGTCACCTCACCGCGGGCCAGAGCGACCTCGGCGCGGGCAGCTCCCGTGACGACCCCACCGCCGAACATCGAGGCGCCTTCGTAGCGGGAGAACGAGTCGAGGATCGCCTCGGCCTCGTCGATCCGGCCGTCGACGAGCGCATCCATTGCCACCAGCGTGTGGGCCTGGAGGAGGTCGTCGATCGACTCGAGCCGTTCGAGCACCGGGATCGCGCGGCGGGCATGCTCAGCCGCCACGCCGAAGTAGCCGAGCTGGGCGTTCATCTGGGCGAGCTGGGTGTTGAGCAGCGCCTCGCCCCACGGACCCATCGCCGACCGGCTCTGGCCGCCGACGGCGATCGCGAGTGCGGCGGACGCGTCCTCGAGCGCTCCCTGGGGGTCACCCGAGTTCTCCTGGAGATGGGACCGCCACTGCAGGGCGAGCGACGCGGTCAACGGGTCGCGGTCCTCCCCGAGCACCCGGAGGCGGTCGGCGACGACACTCTCGGCCTCGCTGGGCTCGACGTCGGCCATGTCCTGTGCGTAGACGGCGAGCAGGACCCGGGTCGCGGCCCGGGTGAAGCTCGGGAGCTCGCCCGCTCCGAGCTCTCGCAGCAGCGCCAGCGCGGCCGGTGTCTCGATGCCGACGACCGTCGAGTTGGTGACGAGGACGACGACCGCCATGCGCGTCGTCTCGACGAGCCCTTCGGGTGGCCTCCACCCGTCGAGGGCCGCTTCGACCGCATCGGCCAGCGTGATCAGGCGCGGGTTGTCGCCACGGATCGCCCAGAAGCCGCCGAGTCCAGCCACCAAGGCCACGACCGCCTCGGGGTCCGGCAGCGAAAGTGACCGATGGAGGACGTCGGTGAGGTTGGCCTCCTCCCGACCGATCTCGTCTATCGCGTCGACCTGGTCCGGACCGTACAGCCGGGCAGCAGCTTGGGTTGCCAGTCCTGTGGCCCAGTTTCGTTGTGCTGCAAGGGCGTCCGCCTCGTCATCGGATGCGGTGAGCTGGAGTCTGCCGAAGTCACGGACCGTCTCGAGCATCCGGTAGCGCACCCCGTCCTCGAGGTCACGGACCACGACCAGAGACTGGTCGGCCAGCAGCTCGATCGAGGTCAGGGTGGCGTCCCCCAGCAGCGCTTCGGCCGACTGAAGCGTGAAACCGTCGTGGAAGACCGACAGACGACGCAGCGCGCGCCGCTCGGGCCCGGCGAGCAGGTTCCACGACCAGTCGATGACGGCAAGCAGGGTCTGATGGCGGTCGGGTGCCGAGCGATCGCGGCCGCGTAGCAGGGCGAACCGGTCGCTGAGGCGCCGTTCGATGTCCTCGATCGACATGGCTCGTACCTTGGCGGCGGCCAGCTCGATCGCCAGGGGCAGCCCATCAAGCCGTGCGACCACCGCACGGACGGCGTCCGGGTGCAGCGCGACGCCGGGTCGCGCGGCCCGGGCGCGCAGCCGGAACAGGTCTGCGGCGTCCTGTGGGTTCAGCTCGCCGAGGGCGTAGACGTGCTCGGCCGCGATCCCGAGCGGTGCCCGTGATGTCGTCAGGACGGCGACGTCACGACAGGTTGCGACGAGGTAGGCGACGAGATCCGCAACGGCCTCGACGACGTGCTCGCAGTTGTCGAGGATGAGCAGGGTCGGCGTGCGGTCGAGCTGCTGTGCGATCTGCGCCTGGACGTCGGCGCGCTGCCGCGGCGTGAGCGTGCGGCGGCCGACGACGGAGTCGCGCACCCCGAGGGCGGAGCCGACCTCGCCCACGACGTCTTCGGACGTGGTCACGCCGACCAGCTCGACGAAGTGCACCACCGACTGCTCCGCGGTGGCACCGATGACGTGTGCGAGGCGGGTCTTGCCGAGGCCACCTGCCCCGACGATGGACGTGACACGAACCGTGCGCACGAGCGCTCCGATGCTGCTGAGGTCGTCGGCGCGACCGAGCAGCTCGGTCGCTGAGTGCCGAATCCCTTGTCGCACAGGGTGGTCCGCGTCGAGGAGCTGTTGGTGGATCCGGGCGAGGCGCGGAGCCGGGTCAGTGCCGAGGCGCTCGGCCAGGTCGCGACGGTGCGCCTCGTAACGGGTCAGGGCTGCGGCCGGGCCCACGACGGCTGCCTCGCTGGTCAGGAGCGTGGCCATGACCTCGTCGTCATCAGGGTCCGCCTCGGCGGCGGTGACGAGCAGCGGCAGTGCGTCGTTGTGGTCACCGAGAGCTGCCGTGGCCAGGGCCAGGGTCCGGCGAGCGGACCGACCGTGTCTGCGGGCCGAGCTGCGGACGTCGGCGAGTGGCGCGGTCTCAGCGGTGGGAGCAACGTTCAGGGCGATCGCGGTCTTCGCCAGGCCGGCAGCCTCGGCGGCGGCGCCCGAGCGGAGGCGCTCGGCCGCGCTAGCGGCAAGCTCCTCGACGAGCAGGACGTCGACGTCCTCCCTCGACAGGCCGAGCCGGTAGCCCGCAGGACCCCGTTCGACGGCCGTCCGTTCCGTCATGGTTCGCGCCCGCGAGACGACCACCTGCAATGCCTTGGCTGGGTTCGTCGGCAGGTCGGCACCCCAGAGCTCGTCGATGAGCCGCTCATCGCTGACCGGCTCGGGCGCGTGGGCGGCGAGCACGGCCAGCAGCGTCTGCACGCGGTCACCGACCAGCGGGCGGCCGCGCCAGGAGACTTCGTCACCGAGAGTGAGCAGGGGCTGCACGGGGACAGCGTACGTTCGTCCACGCTCCCCCGGGCGAGGCCGTTGACGCGGCCGCTCCCCGCCGCAGACGTCATCCGGTCACGCGGTCAACCGGTCTGACAGGACGGACACCAGTAGAGGGTTCGCCCGGCGACCTGACGGTCGGCGATGGGACGGCCACATCTCGGACACGGCGCGCCGGTGCGCTGGTAGACCAGGAAGCGTCGCTCGAAGTAGTCCCCCAGCCGCTCACCGGTCAGCCGATCGGCGATCGCGCTCGCCCGGCCATTTCGCCGGAGCCGTCGGGCCGCTTCGACCTGGTCGGGCATGGTGAGGATCTGAGAGAATGTGCGCCCGAGCGGCATGAGCAGCGTCAGGTCGTCCCACACCGCGTTCCAGGTCGCTTGCTCGAGCCCTGTGCCGGGTGTCAGCGGGTCGAGCGCGAGCCGATGGAGCACTTCGCAGCGGTAGACGTTGCCGACGCCTGCGATGATGGACTGGTCCATCATGAGCTCGGCGATTGTCTTGCGGCTCTGGTGGACTCGCGGCCAGGTCCGGTCGGGCCGCTGGTTGCGGCGGAGTGGATCCGGGCCGAGCGTGGCGACGATCTCCCGCTCCCTGCGCGGGTCGACAACCGTGCAGATCATCGGCCCGCGCAGGTCGGCCCAGTGCTCACGGCCCACGAGTCGGAGGCGGACCGTGGGCTGGGGCTCGGGTGGCGGCATACCCCCTCGGGGTTTGACCGGGAATGCCCCGATGAGCCCGAGATGCACGTGTAGGGTGACATCACCGAACTCGACGAACAGATGCTTTCCCCAGGCGTGCGCGCGCTCCAGGATCCGCCCGTCGAGCCGCTCGGCGTCGACGGCGAACCTGCCTTGCGGGCTCGAGGCAGCGACCGGGTGGCCACGGAACGCGCCGTTCAGTCGGTCGGCCAGAGCGTGAATCGTGTGGCCCTCCGGCACGTCTGGTCCTCCCGATCGCCGCTGCGGTGTTGCCTGGCGCGACAGCGCGATCCTGCGGCACCGCTGCCTCAAGGGCGCCGTGTCGATGGCAACGTGAAGATTACTTGCAGAAGCGCAGGCTAGCGTGGAGCAGTCCGTGCATGACCGCAGGGGAGTCGATGACCGAGAAGACGTATGCCGAGCCCTCCGTGGTGGGGGCGGAGTCACCCGCGCCCGCGCGGCCTGCCCGCGCCTGGCCTGGATGGCTCGTCCCGCTCGCCGCCATCGCACTGGTCATCCTCGTCACCGGCGTGTGGCTCCAGCTCACTCACCCGTTCATCCGGCACGACGACTGGGCGTTCACGCTCCGCAAGAACGACCCGGGCGGGCAGAACATCTTCAACCGCAACAGGTACGAAGGCCGCTGGCTCAACTGGCTCTACTGGCGCGTCCTCGGCCAGCGCACGTCGATCGTGGTCGCGTCCGCGATCTTCTTCACGTCGTATGCCGCGTACGTCTGGGGGATGGTGCGCCTCCTCGCGCTGCGGCGCGCGTGGCAGGTCTTCCTCGTCATGTTCACGTTCATGGTCTCCGGCGTGTGGATCATGCTCATCTACTGGCCGGCGACGCTTTCGGCGTCGATGATCGTCGTTGCGGTTGGCGTATGGACCCTGCCGCTGGCCCGGCGGCACCGGTTCGCCTTGGCGGCGTGGATGCTGGTGTTCGTCAGCCTGGCCGTGCTGAGCTATCCCCCGGTCTCCGCGTTGTTGCTCTTCGCGGTGGCCGTGACCGAGGTCGGTGCATCGGTGCGGCGGCTGCTCGCCCTCGCGGTCGGGTTCGCGCTGTCGTACGGCTTCGGCGTCCTGCTCGTCTATACGTTCAACTGGCTTGCCTTCGGCCAGTTCGGGGTCACCATCTCGGTCTGGCGCAAGCCGAACCCGCTCCGGTCGCTGGCCGATCTCTCGGAGAATCTCGGGCGCGCCGGCGGCCAGCTGTGGCAGGACGCTGTTCTTGTCGGGCTCGCCGGAGTGGTTGGCCTGGGATGCATCGTCTGGTCCGTCGCCGACCGTCGAACTCGACGGCCTGCCAGCATCGTCCTCGGTGCCACCCTCATCGCCGCCGGTATCGACAGCGCGCTGACCACGGTGTCCGGAGTAGTCACCGGCGATCGTGGCGCCCTGTGGCTGTGGCCTGCGGTGTGCATTCCAGCAGCGTTGCTGCTCAATGGTTTCCGCTGGTCTCGTGTCGCCGGCGTGGCGGCGCTGGTCGTGATCGGCGTGGTCGGGACCGTGATGTGGCGCACCGATCTCGATGCGCACCAGGCCACCCGTGTCCAGTACGACGCCTTGGTCAAAGAGGGCGCGACGGTATCGGCGTCTCATCCCGGGATGCGTGTGGTGAAGTGGTCGCCCCCGCCGGAGCGCATCAAGACCGCCGGCAACATCACGGCGGTCACGGTGACGAACATGATGTGGGACCAGTACCGCATCTACCCGCAGTGGTGCACACCCAAGGAGTGCACCCAGATCGCGGCTGCGGCTCAGAAGGATCCGAGCGCCAACGTGCTCGTGGTCGACAACGTCGTCGCCGTGCGGATCCCACGGCCGGCGCCGTGGCTGTGAGGCGTGCCTCGCGGCGCCGGTCCGACGGTGGTCACTCAGTGGGCGCGGACACCCCCATCAGGCCAAGGATGCGGCGCAGGTCCTCGATCGAGGCGAACTCGACCGTGATCTTGCCCTTGCGCTGACCCAACGCGATGTTGACCCTCGTCTCGAGGTGGTCAGACAGGCCGACCGTGAACTGGTCCAGCTGAGGGTGGCGCGTGCCGGCGCGCGGGCGTCGAGGCTTGGCCGGGGTGTCACCGTCGCCAAGGGCCACCAGCTCCTCGACGGTGCGCACCGACAGTCCCTCGGCCACGATCCGCTGCGCCATGCGTTCCATCGCGGCGCCGTCGCTCAAGCCCAGCAGCGCACGGGCGTGGCCGGCGCTGAGCACGCCGGCGGCGACGCGGCGCTGGACGAGCGGTGGGAGCTTGAGCAGGCGCAGGGTGTTGGAGATCTGCGGGCGTGAGCGCCCGATGCGGGTCGCGAGCTCCTCGTGCGAGCAGCCGAAGTCGTCGAGCAGCTGTTGGTATGCCGCAGCTTCCTCGAGCGGGTTGAGCTGGCTGCGGTGCAGGTTCTCCAGGAGCGCGTCGCGCAGCAGGTCGTCGTCGCTCGTGTCCTTGATGATGGCGGGGATGACGCCAAGCTCGGCTGTCTGCGAGGCGCGCCATCTGCGCTCGCCCATGATGAGCTCGAACTTCTTGCCGTCCGCCGCTTCGACCTGGTCGCCGGGGATTCGCCGAACGACGATCGGCTGGAGCACACCGATCTCGCGGATCGAGTGAACGAGCTCGGCCATCTCGTCCTCATCGAAGACCGTGCGCGGCTGCTTCGGGTTGGGACGGATCGAGTCGATGTCGACCTCGGCGAACTCGGCTCCAGGGACGACGGCCAGTCCGGTCTGGTCTGGCGACTGCGTCGAGGCGCCGTCCTGGGTGGACAGCACTGACGTGGCGCCGTGTCCATTGGCGCCGATGTCGGCAGCGGACGGGGTGCCGTGGTCGCCCGTGGAGTCGGCGCTCTTCTGGTCGGGAAAGAAGACGTCAACGGGTCGGTTGGTGCTCCCGCTCGGCGCGCTGGGGATGAGCGCTCCCAGACCCCGGCCCAGTGCTCGACGCTTCTCCGCCATCAGTCAGTCCCTCTGCCGTGATCTGACGCGTACCTCGCGTCCGGCGTTCAGTCTAGGTGCTCGGCGAGGGCGCGGCTTGCACGGATGCACAGTGTCGGGCACTCGAGTTTTCGAGGCGCTCGTCCCGTGTTTCACGTGAAACGTGGACAGCTGGGAGCGGTGGAAGGCCTTGTCCCGTCTTATGGTTCGTCGCGAGCCCGCCTGCCGGTCACTGTCGACGCGTTGCCGGTGTTTCACGTGAACGTAGACGGGTGCGACTGGTGGAACTCCGTGTGCCGTCTGATGGTTCGTCGCGAGCCGGTGCGCCGGGTCAGGCTCTCGATGTGTTGCCGGTGTTTCACGTGAAACACAAGATGAAGCCGCACGCCAATCCGGGCGCGTGAGCCCGACCGGCATCCGGTCGGGTCGTTCCTGATCCCCGAGTCGGGTGGCTGAGGACACTGCGACGACTCGTCTTTGACTGCCTGCCTTGAGCCTGCTGCCCCCCGAGAGGGTGGCGCCATCGGCCGCTCCCTCCCCTGCTTGCGCACCGGTCCCTGAACCGGCGATCGGCCTCGTTCGCTACGGCTTCGACCATCCGCCGCTGGGGCGACGGGCATGGCCGATGTGGACCAGCCGTCCTGGCCCACCGTCCAGGCCCACCGTCCAGGCCCACCGTCCAGGCCCACCGTCCAAGCCCACCGTCCAAGCCCACCGTCCAGGCCCACCGTCCAGGCCCACCGTCCAGGCCCACCGTCCAGGCCCACCGTCCAGGCCCACCGTCCTGGCCCACCGTCCTGGCCGGGCCTGCGGTGGCCGACGCTGGCCAGCTCGCGCCGGACGCTGACTCTTTCGCCGTCCGGAGCGGGCACCGCGCGTCCCGCCGGCACACTGCCGAGGCCGTTGCCAGCCCCTCGGGTGCGGAGGTCGGCAAGGCGTCCCACCTGGGGTGAGCTCAGTCGACTCTGCGTCATCGGCAATGTGCAGCGCCGCAAGGTCTCGCGTCCCGCCCGCCACACCATCGACTCGCCTGAAGAGTGGACCCGGGCGGCGGACGGTCAGATTAGATCGATCCTCATGCTCGCCCCCGCACGCCCGGTCCTGGGTGGGCGACCGTTCCCTCTGCAGCGAGCGCCGCGTCGAAGGGGCGTTTCGGGCTGGTGGGCTTCCGGCGCGTCCTGTGCCCAACCAGTCGGAGCTCGCCCGGGTCGGGGTCGTCCCATCATCTGGTGAAGCAGCTGTCTCGTGGCTTGCAGGGCAGGGACCCTTGGGGGCGCCCGGACATCCGGTCACGTATCGGTGGTCTCGGCCACGCCCCTGCTCCGGCTCGGTGTTTCACGTGAAACAGGAGCATCCCAGCGACCGCTCTGATCAGCTCTGCGACCGCGCGCTCGTCCCGCGATTCGCGGATCTTGACCGACTTCCTCAGGCCGACCCGCCGGGGCCAGGTGAAAGGAGCGCAGAGGGTCGGGCCTCGTCTCGGTCGGGCCTCGTCTCGGTCGGGCCTCGTCTCGGTCGGGCCTCGTCTCGGTCGGGCCTCGTCTCGGT
>NZ_BAAGRF010000023.1:0-3576 GCF_054783095.1 Intrasporangium mesophilum
CCGAGGTCGTGCTGCTGCGGGCGGTCCAGGAGCAGCTGGCCGTGCACGCCGCCGCCCGGGAGGATGCCTACCGGTGGGTCGACGTCGGCCAGCTGGCCCGCACCCTGCCCGGTCTGGCCGAGGTCGGGGCCCGGTCCTGGCCGCCGCGATCGGCGACCCGAGCAGGTTCCCCAGCGGCGCCCACTTCAAGTCCTTCGCCGGGCTCGCGCCCAAGGCCAGCGAGACCGGGCAGACCGACCGCAAGGGCGAGCCGATGAGCAAGGCCGGCCCCAACCTGCTGCGAGTGACACTGGTCCGGGCCGCCGACACGGCCCGCAAACAGGACCCGCAACTGGCGCGGGTCTACCACCAGCAGATGGTCGAGCGCGGCGCCAACCACCTCAAGGCCACCTGCGTGGTCGCCGGCCACCTCGCCGAACGCGCCTGGGCGGTCCTACGCCGCGGCATGCCCTACGTCATCTGCGACACCGACGGCACCCCGGTCACCCGCGAGGAAGCCGAACGGATCATCGCGCAACGGTGGACCGTGCCCCCCGAGGTCCGCGACCGCCGCCGAAGCAAGAAAACGGGGAAGGCCCCTCACCAAGCCCCTACCGGGCATGCACGGCCAGACACCCCACGGCGCCAGCACACGAGGCGACCTTCCCCACCCACGATCCTGACCATCCCCGCAACAGGCGTCAAACAACCAGCCCCTTGAAACCCGATCCTCCATAGGGAATCACTCGAGGCAGAGGTATGCCGCCCCGACCTGTTGTCGGGGCGGCATACCCGGAGAGGACTCTAGGGAGCGAAGGCGGATTGAGCCGAGCTCAGATGTACATCGCCGGGTCGAGCCACTGGTTCACGGCAGCACGCTTCGGGATGCGAATCACCGCAGGCACGCCCGTTGCGACCGCTCCGGAGGGGACGTCCTTGACGACGACGGAGTTCGCGCCGATCTGGGTGTCGTCGCCGATGACCACCGGCCCGAGGATCCGGGCCCCCGCCCCGATCGTGACGCGGTTGCCGACCGTCGGGTGCCGCTTGATGCGAGCCATCGACCGGCCGCCGAGGGTCACCCCGTGGTAGAGCATGACGTCGTCGCCGACCTCGGCGGTCTCGCCGATGACCACGCCCATGCCATGGTCGATGAAGAACCGCCGGCCGAGGCGGGCCCCGGGGTGGATCTCCACGCCGGTGACCGACCGCGTCACGGTGGCGAGCACCCGAGCGGGCAGGCGACCGCCGGGGCGCTTCCACAGCTCGTGCAGCCCCCGGTGCGCCCAGATGGCGTGCAGACCGGGCGAGGTCAGCACCACCTCGAGGCGCGAGGTCGCCGCCGGGTCGCGCTCGATGGCGCCGTCGACGTCCTCGACGAAGCGCTCGGCCAGCTTGCGTACGAAACCGAGCGGTCCGGCATACGACGGACCGGCGCCGGCTTCGGCGCGCTCCGCCGCGGGTGGTGCGGTCTGGGCCGCCTCGTCGCGCACGAGCGACAGCGTCGCCTCGGACGGGCGACGCGGGGTCTCGGGATCGATCTTGGCTGCGGTGCTCACGGCACGACTCCTCGGGTCGGTGGCCAGGACGTCAGTCGACGAGGCCCTCGAACAGGACCGTTGACAGGTAGCGCTCGCCGAACGAGGGGACGACGACGACGATGGTCTTGCCCTTGTTCTCCTCGCGCTGGGCGACCTGCACGGCGGCCGCGATCGCGGCGCCGGACGAGATGCCGACAAGCAGGCCCTCCTCGGTCGCGGCGCGGCGGGCGTACTTGACGGCGGTGTCGGCGTTGACGTCGATCACCTCGTCGTAGATCGACGTGTCGAGGATCTCGGGGACGAAGTTCGCGCCGATGCCCTGGATCTTGTGCGGCCCGGGCTGCCCGCCGTTGAGGATCGCCGACTCCTCCGGCTCGACGGCGATGATCTTGACGTCGGGCTTGCGTGCCTTGAGCACCTGGCCGACGCCCGTGATCGTGCCGCCCGTGCCGATGCCGGCAACGACGATGTCGACCTCGCCGTCCGTGTCCTTCCAGATCTCCTCCGCGGTGGTCTTGCGGTGGATCTCGGGGTTCGCCTCGTTGGCGAACTGCCGGGCGAGCACACCGCCGCGCTCTGCGGCGATCTCGTCGGCCTTCACGACAGCACCCTTCATGCCGAGCGCCGGGTCGGTCAGGACCAGCTCGGCGCCGAACGCGCGCAGCAGCGCTCGCCGCTCCTTGCTCATCGACTCGGGCATGGTGAGCACGACCTTGTAGCCACGGGCGGCGCCGACCATGGCCAGCGCGATGCCGGTGTTGCCGGAGGTGGCCTCGACGATGGTGCCGCCCGGCTTGAGCTCGCCGCTGGCCTCGGCCGCGTCGACGATCGACACACCGATCCGGTCCTTGACCGAGCTGGCCGGGTTGTAGAACTCGAGCTTGGCGGCGACGGTGGCCTCCGCGCCGTCGGTGACCTTGTTGAGGCGCACGAGCGGCGTGTTGCCGATCAGCTTGGTCACGTCGTCGTAAATCGGCATGGCATGTGCCCTTTCGGCCTGGGTGGTGGCGGTGGTGCCGGTGAACAGTCTGGTGACTCGATTGTCTGCGACAACCGAGTCTTCGTTATGCATATTCCAACATCTCGTTATCTCTTGCCAACCCCTGGGCCACATCCCGGGCACCGCGGGGGTGACGCGTGGGACGCAGCGCTCGGTCGACTCGACGGGTGGGACGGGACAAGGTCGAGTGAGCGCTCCGTCACACATTGTCCGGGGTCACATTCCCCTAAGCGCTTGCTAACCCGTCAGTAGAGTGACCGCCATGACTGCCCTCCAGATCGTCGCTGCTGTCGTCTGCCTCGCCGTGACCGCGGTGGCTGTGGCGCTGCTCGTCAAGACGGTCAACCAGTTCATCGCGACGTTCCGGCTCGGGCAGCCGGACTACCGGGGCGATGCGAAGGGGGCGCGCACCCGCACGCTGTTCCGGGAGTTCCTGGGCCACACCCGGATGTCGCGGCTGCCGGTCGTGGCCGGAGCGCACTGGGTCACGATGATCGGCTTCGGCTACCTCTTCTTCACCCTGCTGACCGCGTTCGGGCAGCTGTTCAAGCCGGACTTCGCCCTGCCGCTCATCGGGCACTTCCCGCCCTTCGAGTGGGTCACCGAGGTGCTCGCCTGGACCGGCCTGGTCGCGATCCTGCTGCTCATCGCGATCCGCCAGAAGAACCACCCACGCTCGGCGAAGGGCGAGGGCGGCCGCCGAAGCCGGTTCTTCGGGTCGACGTTCTGGCAGGCCTACTACGTCGAGCTGACCATCCTCGGCGTGATGCTGTGCATCCTGGCGCTGCGCGCTTTCGAGTACGCCCTGGAGTGGGGCGGCGGCACCACCGGCACCACCGCGATCGGCGACGCGAACTCGCTTCACTACCCGCTGACCGGCTGGATGGGTGAGTCGCTCACAGGCCTGAGCGTCGACACCCTCGAGCAGAC
The DNA here is from genome assembly GCF_054783095.1 of Intrasporangium mesophilum. NCBI lineage: Bacteria > Bacillati > Actinomycetota > Actinomycetes > Micrococcales > Intrasporangiaceae > Intrasporangium > Intrasporangium mesophilum. The sequence goes on from NZ_BAAGRF010000023.1 coordinate 3,451, forward strand.
GATCGTCGTCATCGCGGCGGTGAAGATCCTCATCTCGTTCGCGTGGATGATCACCATCGCCCTCAACCCGACCATGGGCGTGGCCTGGCACCGCTTCCTCGCCTTCTTCAACATCTTCTTCAAGCG
>NZ_BAAGRF010000024.1:0-47350 GCF_054783095.1 Intrasporangium mesophilum
CCGAGGTCGTGCTGCTGCGGGCGGTCCAGGAGCAGCTGGCCGTGCACGCCGCCGCCCGGGAGGATGCCTACCGGTGGGTCGACATCGGCCAGCTGGCCCGCACCCTGCCCGGTCTGGCCGAGGTCGGGGGCCCGGTCCTGGCCGCCGCGATCGGCGACCCGAGCAGGTTCCCCAGCGGCGCCCACTTCAAGTCCTTCGCCGGGCTCGCGCCCAAGGCCAGCGAGACCGGGCAGACCGACCGCAAGGGCGAGCCAATGAGCAAGGCCGGCCCCAACCTGCTGCGAGCGACACTGGTCCGGGCCGCCGACACGGCCCGCAAACAGGACCCGCAACTGGCGCGGGTCTACCACCAGCAGATGGTCGAGCGCGGCGCCAACCACCTCAAGGCCACCTGCGTGGTCGCCGGCCACCTCGCCGAACGNAGCACGGCCAGACACCCCACGGCGCCAGCACACGAGGCGACCTTCCCCACCCACGATCCTGACCATCCCCGCAACAGGCGTCAAACAACCAGCCCCTTGAAACCCGATCCTCCATAGGGAATCACTCGACCACGAAGGGGGGCGTCGGGCGGTGCCTGGTCAGACGGCGCGGAGGTCGAGCAGGTATCCCTGGGCGGGGCCGAGCACGGGGACCGGCAGCCCGACCCCGGTCAGCACCGACCCCGGGACCGTGAGCCCGCCCGGCTCGAGAGCCCGAGACCACCACGCGGGCGCGACCTCCTGCACGACGGCCGGGAGCCCGGCCTCGGGACGCAGCCGGACGGCATACGTCCGCATGGGGTCCAGGCCTGGCAGCGGCACGGCGCCGGGGTGCGCGTCGCGCGAGGTCGCGAGCTTCGCCACGACGTATGCCGCTCTCCCGCCGTCGGCCGCGACCGTGCCCGTGAGCTGGAGGGTGCTGTCGGGCAGGTCGGCCCGCACCAGGTCGCCCGAGTGGAGCAGCGGGCGCAGCTCCCGGACGAGCGCGGTCCAGGCGGTGAGCGCCGCGAGCTCGCCGTCGTCGCACTGGGTGATGTCCCACTCGATCCCGGCGTGACCCTGCAGCGCCGTCAGCAGCCGGAACCCGAGGTCGACGTGACGGTGAGTGGTGTGCGCGACTGCCCGGCCGACATGCGTGCCCATGAGCTCCGGCGGCACGAGCAGCGTCGTCCACCGCTGGATGGTCGCGCGCTCGAGCGCGTCGTTGGTGTCGCTGGTCCAGATGCGGTCCGTCCGGTCGAGGACGCCGAGGTCGACCCGGCCGCCGCCACTCGCGCACGACTCGATCTCGAGCGCCGGGTGGCGCCTTCGCAGCTCGTCGAGGAGCGCGTAGAAGGCAAGGGTGTGGCGGTGGACGGCGGGCGCGTCGACGAGGCCGTCGATGGAGTGCACGGCCTCGTGCAGGTCGCGGTTGTGGTCCCACTTGATGAAGGCGACGCGATACTCGTCGACGACCGCGCTGATCCGGTCGGCCAGGTATGCCGCGGCGTCGGGGTTCGTGAGGTCGAGCACCTGCTGCACCCGCCACTCGCGAGGCGAGCCCGCCCGGGGCCGAAGCACCCAGCCGGGGTGGTCGCGGACGAGGTCGCTGTCCTCGTTGACCATCTCGGGCTCGAACCAGATCCCGAACTCGAGGCCGAGCCCCCGGACGTGGTCGACGAGCGGCGCGAGGCCCTCCGGCCAGACCTCGCTGGACACGACCCAGTCGCCGAGCCCGGCCCGATCGTGCCGACGACCACCGAACCACCCGTCGTCGAGGACGAAGCGCTCGACGCCGATGCGGGCCGCCGCGTCGGCCAAGGCTCGCAGGTGGTCGAGATCGGTGTCGAAGTAGACCGCCTCCCACGTGTTGAGCACGACCGGGCGCGGCCGGCCCGGGTGATGAGGGCGGCCCCGGAGGCTGCGGTGCAGCCGTCGCGTGAGGCCGTCGAGTCCGTCGGTCGCGTGGACGAAGACGACCGTCGGCGCGGCATACGACTCGCCAGGAGCAAGCCGGATCTCGCCGGGGGCGAGCAGCTCGGCCCCGCCGAGGACGGCGTGGTGGCGCCCGGCTCCTTCAGGCAGCGCTTCGACGAAGTGCTCGTGGTTGCCGCTCCAGGCCGTGTGGACGGCCCAGACCTCGCCGCTGCGCCAGCCGAAGCCGGCCGTCCCCGTGACGAGCAGGAGGGTCGCGTCGTGCCCGGTGCGCCCTCGACGGCTCGCACGCAGGTGCGTGCCATGGTCGAGGCGGCTGCGCTGGGGTGAGCGCTCGCGGCACCAGCGACCGGTGAGGTCGAGCACCTCGTCCGCGCGGGTGGGCAGCGGCAGGATCGAGCGCAGGGCTGCGACATCGAGCGGCAGCGGGTCGTCGCTCGTGTTCGTGACGGTGGCGTTGACACGGAGCACGCCGTGCGCGTCGAGCGCGTGCCGCAGCTCGAGCGCGAGCCCGGCGGCCGAGCTCGCCCGCGTGACCAGGACGGCCCCGTCGGACTCGAAGGTGACGCCGGACCAGCGCACGGCACCGGCTCCCCCGCCCCGGTGGCCGGACCATCCCGGGGTGCCCGACCAGCCGTCGGCCTCGCCAGGCAGGAGGGTGAGCTGCCAGGGCGCGTCGAAGCTGCTCGGTGGGACGGCGGGGACCGTCGTCTCGACCAGCGAGTCGTATGCCGCACTACCGCCGGCGAGCGCAGCGCCCCAGTGGAGCACCTCAGGCAGACCGTCGGCGCGGGGCGCGACAGCCAGCGCGGTCCCGGCGGACTCGATGTGGACGGAGATCGGGGCTCGGGTGTCGGACACGTCATCCCTCGTCGAAGCCAACAGGTTCGCACACATGGTGCCACGCCTGGTTCGGGTTGTCGATGGGGAGTTGTGTTCGAAGATGACTGTTGTTGTTTGACAAATGCTCCCGGGTCCGTCATCGTCGTGACATGCTCGGCAGCCAGCGACGGTCGCTCATCCTCACTCTCGTCGAGGAGTCCGGGGCCGTGCGCGTCGCCGATCTCGTCGAGCGCCTCGGGGTCTCCGACATGACGATCCGCCGCGACATCGAGCGGCTCTCCGCCGACGGCCTGCTCGAGCGGGTCCACGGCGGAGCGCTCGCGATCGGCGCCAGCCCCAGCGCACCCACCGGCGAGGAGCCCGGGTTCTCGGCCAAGTCGACCCTTCAGCTCGCGCAGAAGAGCGCCATCGCCGCGGCCGCCCGGAAACACCTCGCACCCGGCAGCACGATCGGCATCTCCGCGGGCACCACGACCTTCGAGCTCGCGCGCCTGGTGCGCGACACTCCCGACCTGACCGTGGTGACCAACTCCGTCCCGGTCGCCCAGCTCCTGCACGAGTCCGGCGCCCCCGGCCAGACGGTCGTGCTCACCGGCGGCGTCCGGACGCCCTCGGACGCCCTCGTCGGCCCGGTCGCCGTCGGCGCCCTGCGCACCCTTCACGTCGACCTGCTGTTCCTCGGAGCGCACGGCATGGACGCTCGCGCGGGCCTGACGACGCCGAACCTCGTCGAGGCCGAGACCAACCGAGCACTCGTCGCCGCCGCCCGCGACGTCTGCGTGCTCGCCGACTCCTCGAAGTGGGGAACGGTCGGCCTCTCGACGTTCGCCGAGCTCGCGGACGTCGACGTCCTCATCACCGACTCCGGCCTGCCGCCCGGAGCCCGGTCCGCCCTCGCCGACACGGTCGGCTCACTCGAGATCGTGGAGGCCTGATGGCCACTGTCACCGACCACCGCCTCACCCGTCGCACCCTTGCCGACGGGCGGGAGATCATCTACGTCGACGGGCCGGGTGCGCCCGCGCGTGTCGCAGCCGACCCGCGGCCCACCGAGCAGCGCGTGCGGTCGGGCGAGCTGCGCCGCGACGCACTCGTCGACGACTGGGTGGCGGTCGCCTCGCACCGCTCGCACCGCACCTTCATGCCGCCGAAGGACGAGTGCCCGCTGTGCCCGGCCGGGCGGGGCTCGGTGCCCTCCGAGATCCCCGAGAGCGACTACGAGGTCGTCGTCTTCGAGAACCGCTTCCCGTCGTATGCCGTCGAGGCGGCCGGCGTCGAAACGCCTGATCCCGCAGGGCTTTTCGACGTGTTGCCAGCCGTCGGCCGATGCGAGGTCGTGTGCTTCACGAGCGACCACGAGTCATCCTTCAAGGACCTCCCGGTCGAGCGGATCCGCACAGTCGTGGACACCTGGGCCCAGCGCACGAGCGAGCTCGGCGCCCGACCCGAGGTCGAGCAGGTCTTCTGCTTCGAGAACCGCGGCCGCGAGATCGGCGTGACGCTGCCGCACCCGCACGGCCAGATCTACGCCTACCCCTACCTCCCCGAGCGCACCCGCCGGCTGCTGGCCGCGGCCGAGCGGCACCACGAGCGCACCGGGCGTCTGCTCGGCGCGGACCTGCTCGCCGCCGAGCGCACCGACGGCGCAAGGATCGTCGCCGAGGGAGCCCACTGGACGGCATACGTCCCTTTCGCGGCGCGCTGGCCGGTGGAGGTGCACCTCGTCCCGCACCGCGACGTGCCCGACCTGGTCGCGCTGGAGCCCGACGAGCGCGACGAGCTCGCAGTCGTCTACAAGGACCTGCTGCAGCGGCTGGACCGCTACTACGTCGCGGCCGACGGGTCGCCGATCTCGCTGCCCTACATCGCCGCCTGGCAGCAGGCTCCGGCCCGCGTCGGCCGAGAGGTCTCGCGGCTGCACCTGCAGGTCATGTCGGTGCTGCGGGGGCCCGGCAAGCTCAAGTACCTGGCCGGCTCCGAGTCCGGCGTCGGCGGCTGGGTCAACGACGTGGGTCCCGAGCTGACCGCGGCCCGACTGCGGGAGGTCGCGGCATGAGCGAGGTGAGCGGGACGAGCGGGACGAGCGGGACAGGTGAGGCCCAGGAGCGCAGCGGAGCCGACGTCGCAGCAGCCGCGCGGGCTGGCTTCGAGCGCACCTTCGGGGCGGCTCCCGAGGGGGTGTGGTCGGCCCCGGGCCGCGTCAACCTGATCGGCGAGCACACCGACTACAACGCGGGCCTCTGCCTACCGATCGCCTTGCCGCACAGGACATATGCCGCCGTGTCCCGCCGCGCGGACAGCACCCTCCGGGTGGCATCGGCCCAGCGGGACGGGGTCGTCGAGGTCGCGATCGAGCAGATCAGCCCGGAGCGGCCGGGTGGGTGGGCGGCATACGTCGCCGGCGTGCTGTGGGCGCTGCGCGAGGACGGCTTCGCGGTCGGCGGGCTCGACGTGTTCGTGGACTCGACGGTGCCGGTCGGCGCCGGGCTGTCGAGCTCGGCCGCCCTCGAGTGCGGCGCCGCGGTCGCGGTCAGCGACCTCTACGGTCTCGGCCTCGCCGACAGCCGGGAGGGGCGAGTCCGCCTCGCCGCCCGGTGCGTCGACGCCGAGAACGTCATCGCGGGCGCGCCGACGGGCGGCATGGACCAGTCGGCGGCACTGCTCGCCACGCAGCGGTCCGCCCTGCTGCTCGACTGCCGGTCGGGAGAGACCGAGGACGTCCCGTTCGACCTTGCCGCCGGCGGCCATGCCCTCCTGGTCACCGACACGCGGGCCGAGCACGCGCTCGTCGACGGGCAGTATGCCGCCCGGCGCGAGGCGTGCGAGTCCGCCGCTCGCCGGCTCGGCGTGAAGAGCCTGCGCGAGGTGTCGCCCGAGGACCTGGACGACGCCCTCGCGAGACTCGACGACGAGGTCGTGCGACGCCGCGTCCGTCATGTCGTGACGGAGATCGAGCGGGTTCGAGAGACTGCAGCAGCATTGCGCGCCAACGATCTTCACGAGGTAGGCCGGCTCTTCGACGCGTCCCATGTGTCCATGCGGGACGACTACGAGATCTCGTCGCCCGAGCTCGACGTGGCGACCGAGACGGCCCGGCGCGAGGGTGCGCTGGGCGCCCGGATGACCGGCGGCGGGTTCGGCGGCTCGTGCATCGCGATCGTCGCCGGCGACGACATCGCGCAGGTGGCGGATGCGATCGAGGCGGCCTTCGCGCGTGAGGGCTTCGCTCCGCCGGTGTCGTTCGCAGTGACGGCGTCCGGCCCGGCCGGCCGTGACAGCTGACCACCACTCCCCTCAAGACGAGTGGCCGCTTTGACACAGGGCCCGTTGGGCGCAGGCGCGGGGGGCCTGTGACAAAGGGGCCACTCGACTGGGTGCTCAGGTCGAGTGGCCGTTTGGTCACGCGGGCTCAGGCCAGAAAATGTGTCGATGTGGCCACTCGACGGGGGCGGGCCGGTATCCGAGTGACGCCTCGACGGGTGGGCGGGCTGGCTTAGGGTGCGTCCATGACCTCGGCGACGACGCCCACCCCGCTGGCCCCCGCGGTCCGGCGTGGCTACGGCCTCGGCTCGGTGGCGACGGGCGCGTTCGGCACCGTCCCCGGCCTGCTCCTGCTCCCCTACCTCACCGACCACCTCGGCGTCGCCGCCGCAGCCGCCGGCGTCATCGTGTTCGCGCCCAAGGCCTGGGACGTCATCCTCAACCCCATCGCGGGACGGATCTCAGACCGGTCCACGCACCCCGACGGGAAGCGCCGCCCGTTCCTGATCCGCGCCGGCCTGCTGCTCGCCGCCGCGTTCGCCCTGCTCTTCCTCGGCCCGTCGTCGCCGATGTGGCTCGCGGCCGGCTGGGTCGCGGTCGCCTACCTCGCGTGCGCGACGGCATACAGCTTCTTCCAGGTGCCCTACGTCGCGATGCCGGCCGAGCTGACCGACGACTACGACGAGCGCACTCGTCTCATGACGTGGCGCGTGTCGATCCTCGCGCTTGCGATCCTCGTCAGCGGGGGCGCGTCGCCGGTCATCCGGGACGCGTTCGGCCCGGAGTGGGGCTACCGCGCCGTCGGGTTCTTCGTGGCCGCTCTCATCGCGCTCGGGGCGTTCGGGGCGTGGCGTGGCACGCGCAGCGCCCGGATGTCCCACGGGGAGTCCACCGCGGCGACGTTCGGCGACCAGCTGCGGCTCGTCCGCTCCGACCGGCCGTTCCGCCTGCTCCTGACCACCTTCGTCCTCCAGGCGCTCGCGACCGGCGCGATGCTCGCCGGTGTCGACTACGTCTCGCGCTGGATCATCGGCACCACGATCTCGGCAACGCTGCTGTTCGTGTGCTTCGTGGCTCCGGCGCTCGTCGTGACTCCGCTGTGGCAGCGGTACGGCACCCGCCGCGACAAGAAGCGCAGTTACCTGCTCGCGTCGCTGCTGCTCGGTGGTGGAGCCCTCGTGCTCGTGCTGCTGCGGTCGATGCCGACCGCCGCGGTCTATGCGTGCGTCGCGGTCGTCGGCGTCGGGTACGCCGGGGCGCAGATGTTCCCGATGGCGATGCTCCCCGACGTCGCGAGCCGCACGGGCGAGGCGCGCACCAGGGTGGGGCTCTACACCGGGATCTGGACCGCCGGGGAGACGCTCGGGCTCGCTCTCGGACCGGCCGTGTATGCCGCGGCCCTTGCTCTCGGAGGCTACGTGTCCTCCACGGGTTCGACTGTGGCGCAGAGCGACTCGGCGCTGACCGCGATCGCGCTCGGCTTCTCGCTCGTGCCGGCAGTCCTCGTCGCCGTCTCCCTCCTGTCGCTTCGCGCGTATCGCCTTCCGTCGCCCGACCGTGGTGATGCCGGGCACGACAGCGCTGGGGCATCGGACGCGTTCACCACGAACCCTGGAGGCACCGATGGATGAGACCGAGATCCGCGCGCGGCTGGAGGCGATGCGGGCTCACGACCTGCCCACCCACGGCGGCCGGACGCTCGCCTATGTCTATGACTCGGGACTGGCCGCGGCCGACGCGATCGGCCGCGAGGCGCTGGCCGCGTTCGCGTCGACCAACGGCCTCGACCCCACGGCGTTCCCGTCCCTCCTGCAGATGGAGAACGACCTCGTCGGCGTGGCGGGGCGGCTCGTCGACGCCCCCGACGGCTTCGCCGGCGTCGTCACCTCCGGCGGCACCGAGTCGATCCTGCTCGCCGTCCTCGCCGCTCGCGACTCACGGCCCGAGGTCGCGCACCCCCGCATGGTCATCCCGACCACCGCCCACGCCGCGTTCCACAAGGCCGCCCACTATCTCGGCGTCGAGCCCGTCCTCGTCGACGTCGACCCGATCACGAAGCGAGCCGTGCCCGAGGCGATGGCAGCCGCCATCGACGAGCGGACGGTGATCGTCGTCGCGTCGGCACCCTCCTACGCCCACGGGGTCATCGACCCGGTCGAGCCGATTGCCTCGGCGGCCAAGGCAGCCGGAGTGCGCTGCCACGTGGATGCGTGCATCGGCGGATGGGTCCTGCCGCACCTGCGAGCCGTGGAGCCGGACCAACCGATGTGGACGTTCGCGGCCGAAGGCGTCACGAGCGTCTCGCTGGACCTGCACAAGTACGCCTACACGCCCAAGGGTGTGTCCATCCTGCTGCACGCCTCGGCGGACCTGCGCCGTGGCCACCTCTTCGCCTCGGCACGCTGGCCCGGCTACACCATGCTCAACACCACCGTGCAGTCGACGAAGTCGGGTGGCCCGCTGGCCGCCGCCTGGGCGGTCGTCAACCACATCGGGGACGACGGCTATGCCGTGCTCGCTCGCACCGCGCGCCGGGCCACGCTCGACCTCGCGGCTGAGGTGGACGGCATACCCGGCATCTCCCTTGCGGCACAACCGGACTCGACGCTCCTCGCCCTGACGACGGACGGCTCCTGCGACGTCTTCACGATCAGCGACGAGATGCTGGCGCGTGGCTGGTTCGTCCAGCCGCAGATGCGCTTCAGCCTGCTGCCGGCCACGCTGCACTTCACGATGAGTGCGGCGACTGCTGCTGCGTCGCACGAGATCGCGGCCGACCTCGCCTCGGCGACCGAGGCTGCCCGGACCGCCGGGCCGGTCGTGGTCTCGACCGAGCTCGCCGCAATGGCCTCCGCGCTCGACCCGGCGACGCTCGACGACGCCACCTTCACCGCCCTGCTCGGTGCGGCCGGACTCGGCGGCGAGGACGGCCGGATCGCGCTGCCACAGCGGATGGCGCCGGTCCACGCGCTGCTCGATGTGCTGCCACCTGCGCTGCGTGAGGCCCTGCTGCTCGGCGTCATCGACCGCCTCGCCCGGCCTTCCGATGGAACAGCCACGCCGACCACGTGACCGCGACGGCAAGGATGCCCACGCACCACGCGAGCGCGATGATGCCGTTCGAGCCGATCGGCGTGCCGGTGAGGAGGCCCCGGATCGTCTCGATGATCGGCGTGACGGGCTGGTGCTCGCTGACCCACTGCAGCCAGGTCGGCATCGTGTGGACCGGGACGAACGCGCTCGACAGGTACGGAAGGAACAGCAGGACGAAGCCGTAGCCGCTCGCCGCCTCCGGGCTCGAGGCCGCGAGGCCGATCGCCGCGAAGACGTAGGTGATCGCGAGGATGTAGAGCGCCACGATGCCGGCGGCGGCCAGCCACTCGACCAGGTTGGCGTCGGGACGGAACCCGACGGCCATGGCGACGAGAATGACCACGGCTGTCGCGACGAGGTTGCGCAGCAGGCTGGCGACGACGTGGCCGGTCAGCACCGCCGCACCCGGGATCGGCATGGTGCGGAAGCGGTCGATGATCCCGGTCGACATGTCGTCGGCGACCTCGACCGCGGTGGACGCGGCGCCGAAGCCGGCACAGAGCACGATGACGCCGGGCACGACATAGGTGACGTAGCCGCCGTCGGGCGAGAGCGCGCCACCGAACACATAGGTGAACAGCAGCATGAGCATCACGGGCAGCAGCACCGCCATGAGCAGCGCCTCGAGGTTGCGGACCGAGTGCAGCACGCTGCGGCGGACGAAGGTCGCGATAACGGCCGGGCGGGTCGCGAGCTGCGGCTGGTAGGTCGAGGTGGTCATCGCGAACCACCGCCCGTCAGCGTGAGGAAGACGTCGTCGAGGCTGGGCCGGCGGAGCTCGACCTCGCCAACGAGGCCGGTCGCGGAAAGCTCGGCGACAGCGCTGCGAAGGCCCTCCAGGGTGCCATCGGTGCGGGCGCTGGTCACCACCTCGCCGCTCGCAGCGACGAGCTCGACCACCTCGCCGCCGACGCGGGCCTTGAGCTCGTCCGGAGTGCCTTCCGCGACGACCCTGCCCCCGTCGAGCACGACGACCCGGTCGGCGAGGCGGTCGGCCTCCTCGAGGTACTGCGTCGTCAGCAGGACCGTCGTGCCGGCTCGCGCCAGTCCCTCGACGATGTCCCAGACCGCCCTGCGGCTCCGGGTGTCGAGCCCGGTCGTGGGCTCGTCGAGGAAGAGCACCTCGGGCCGGCGGACGAGGCTGATCGCGAGGTCGAGCCGCCGGCGCATGCCGCCCGAGTAGGTGCGCACCTGGCGCCGAGCAGAGTCGAGGAGGTCGAACTCGGTGAGCAGGCGTGCGGCACGCTCCCTGCTCTGCGCTGCGGTGAGGCCCCAGAGGCGGGCCATCATCCTGAGGTTCTCCTCACCCGTCAGCAGGCCGTCGACCGCGGCCGACTGGCCGGTCAGGGCCTGCCGGCTGCGCACCGTCACGGGGTCAGCGACGACGTCGACGCCGGCGACCTCGACGGTGCCGCTGTCGGGCGGCACGAGCCCGGTGAGGATGTTGACGGTCGTCGTCTTGCCGGCCCCGTTCGGGCCGAGCAGAGCGACGACCTGGCCCCGGCCGACGTCGAGGTCGACGCCGTCGAGCACGCGGGTCTCCCCCCAGGTCTTCACGAGCCCGCGGACTCGGATGCCCGAGTGGCTGGTCTCCTGCGCGGCGTCGCGCGCCGCGCGGGTGATGGTCTGGTTGCCGGCCTGGCGCATGACGCCCTCCCATTACTGTTTATGCCGTATACGTCGTTTAAGGTATACACAGTTCTAGGATGGCGTCAACGACGAGCCGAGACGGACCGGAGACCATGCCCGCCGACGACACCCCTGACCTCGACCTGCCCCGCGGCATCGCCCTCGCGTGGGGAGTCGCGGCGAGCCCTCAGCGCGGGCCGAAGCGCGAGATGAGCGTGGAGCGGATCGTCGAGACAGCGGTCGAGATCGCCGACGAGAAGGGCCTGGCCGCAGTCTCGATGTCCAGCGTCGCGTCGGCCCTCGGGTTCACCCCGATGTCGCTCTATCGCTATGTCTCGGCCAAGGACGACCTGCTCGTGCTGATGTTCGAGGAAGGGGTCGGCGTCCCGCCCGAGCACGTGCGCGAGACCGACGACTGGCGCGAGGCGCTCACCCGGCTGTATGCCGCCGAGTCCGAGGTCTTCGAGAGCCATCCGTGGCTCCTGGACATCCCGGTGACCGGCGTGACGATCACGCCGAACAACCTCGCGTGGATGGATGCCGGCCTTCACGCGCTCGCCAGGACGAAGCTGACGCCCAGCGAGCGGGTCGCAGCGACCCTGATGCTCGCCGGCCACGTCCGGTGGAAAGCCAACGTCACCCGGGCCTATGCCGAAGCCGCCCGGGCTGCAATGGGATTCGCGGGTGGTCCTACCAAGGGCGCCGCATCCGGGTCGAGCTCGAGGTCGGCGTCGGCCGATGCGGATGCGGGCTGGACCGAGGAGGCGGGCCTTCTCGAGGCGCTCATCACCGCAGACCAGTTCCCCGACCTCGAGCCGCTGGCCCGAGCCGGGGTGTTCCGGTCCGACGACGACCCGTTCGCCTGGGGTCTGGACCGGTTGCTCGACGGCCTCGGCGCCGTCATAGCGGCCCGCGAGGGCGACGGTGCCCGGCCGGCGCCGGCTGCGTCGTGGCCCGAGCCCGAGCCGGAGCCGGTCCGCCGGGACTCCAAGCTCAAGGAGGCGCAGCGCCGCACCCGCGAGGCCGAGAAGCAGCTGCGCGAGGCGCGCCGCAACGAACGGCAGGCGCTGCGAGAGGCCCGCGAACGGCATACCTGAGCAGTGACCAGAGTGACGGGGCGCTCACTCGACGTGAACGGGGTTGCGCCCCAGACCAGTCGAGTGAGCGCCCCGTCCCATCCGTCACGTGACTGGAGTGACTGGAGTGACGAGGCGCTCACTCGATGTGGGGAGTGAGGTGCGCGTCAGGCGGGGACGATGAGGCCCTGCGTCGCGCGGGCGCGGTCGAGGCGAGCCGAGACATCCTGCCAGTTGACGATGTTCCACCAGGCCTTGACGTAGTCAGCCTTGACGTTCTCGTACTGCAGGTAGAACGCGTGCTCCCACATGTCGAGCTGGAGCACCGGGATCTGGCCGACCGGGATGTTCCCCTGCTGGTCGAACAGCTGCATGATGTTGAGCCGCTGACCGAGCGTGTCCCACGCGAGGATGGACCACCCGGAGCCCTGGATCGCGTTGGCGTTGGCGTTGAAGTGCGCCTGGAACTTGTCGAACGACCCGAAGAACTCGACGATCGCGGCGGCGACCTCACCCTCGGGCTGTCCACCGCCGTCCGGGCTCATGTTCTTCCAGAAGACGGAGTGGTTCGTGTGCCCGCCGAGGTGGAAGGCGAGGTTCTTCTCGACGCCGTTGACTGCGCCGTAGTCACCTGACTCGCGAAGCTCCTCGAGCTTGGCGACCGCGGCGTTCGCACCGTCGACGTACGCCTTGTGGTGCTTGCTGTGATGCAGCTCCATGATGCGGGCACTGATGTGCGGCTCGAGCGCCGCGTAGTCGTAGTCGAGGTCGGGGAGCGTGTAGGCCACTTGTCGTTCCTTTCGTCAGACCATCCGGCTGCCGACCACTCTATGCCGGGGGCAAAAGGGCCCGACAGGGTGTCCGGGAGCCGGGGATGTGGGTCCCTTACCCACATCCCCGATCCTCCGACTTCGAGCGGACTTGAGGTCAAACGGTATCCGCGCCTCTGGCGACCCTTCGCAAGGCGATCCCGACGAGGACGAACCCCACGCCGAGGGCCACCGCCATGAGCGCGACCCCGTAGGAGACGACCGACGTGAACAGCGAGGCCCGCAGGAACGATGCGGTCATCACGGTCTGGCGCTTCGGGTCGTCCTGCGCCATCTCGGCGTACGTCTTGCCGCCGCTCGCCTCGAGCGCGTGCTTGTTGATCACCTGAGCCTGGGCGTATGCCGTCCAGGGGCTGTTGACCGACTGGCCCGCGAAGTGGTCAGCGTCCTCGGACACCGTGATGTTTTCCGCGGACAGCTGGTTCGTGACGACGATCCAGGTGCCCACGCCGGCGACCCCGAGGATCGCACCGAAGATGATCAGGAGCAGCCCGATCACGGCGACGCCGCGCAGACCCCCTGCTGTCGTGCCGCTTGTCTGCCGCACAGTGCTTGTCATTCAAAGCCTCCCAAAGCGGTGCATGGTGAGTTGGCCTGGCACCCGCCCACGCTGGCCCGGCGCCACGTTTCACGGTAGGCCCGCCAGGTCACGCTCAGATGACACTTTTCGGGTGATCCGGGGGCGCGGTGAGCGCAGAAACGCCCTGCTCAGGAGGGTAACGACAGCAGGTCGCGGATCTCGTCGGCCGTGATCGCACCAGAAAGTGCCCCGCCGTCGTCGACGACGCGTTGGAACAGGTCGCGCTTGCGCTCCTGCAGCGCGACGACCTTCTCCTCGATCGTGCCCGCCGAGACGAGGCGGTAGACGGTGACGGGCCGGCGCTGCCCGATGCGATGCGCGCGGTCGATCGCCTGCGCCTCGGCGGCAGGGTTCCACCAGGGGTCGAGGACGAAGACGTAGTCGGCCTCGGTGAGCGTGAGACCGAAACCGCCTGCCTTGAGGCTGATCAGGAAGGCCGTCGCGTCGCCCTCGCGGAAGCCTCGGATCACCGACTGCCGGTCGGTGGTGCTGCCGTCGAGGTATGCCGTCTCGATGCCGGCGCGATCCAGCGCGGTCTCGACGTGGCGCAGGAAGCCGGTGAACTGGCTGAAGACGAGGGCGCGGTGACCCTCGGCAGCGAGCTCGCGCAGCTGGTCGATGAGGTAGTCGATCTTGGCGGGTGTGGCCGAGCCCGCGTGCGCGTCGTCGACGAGCGAGGGATCGAGCGCGAGCTGGCGCAGCCGGGTCAGCGCCGCGAGGATGGCGACCCGGTTGGCATCGGGGTCATCGAGCAGGCCGAGCACGCGCTGCCGCTCGCGCTGGAGGTGCTGGTCGTAGATGTGCCGATGGGTCGGGTGGGGGTCGAGCGGCAGCACCTGAATCTGCTTGGGCGGCAGGTCGATCGCCACCTGCTCCTTGGTGCGCCGCAGCATGAGCGGCCGGATGCGCCGCCGGAGGTGGTCGAGCAGCTCGGGGCGCTCTCCCGACTCGATCGGCCGCCGGTAGCTCTTCGTGAAGACGTCGGGCCGCGGGTAGAGCCCGGGCGCCGTGAGCGACAGCAGGGACCAGAGGTCCATCAGGGAGTTCTCCAGCGGCGTGCCGGTCACCGCGAGCGTGAAAGGCGCACCGAGACGGCGCACCGCGACATGGGTCTTGGCTTGGCGGTTCTTGACGAACTGAGCCTCGTCCAGGACGACACCACCCCAGTCGACGCCGTGGAAGGCGGTGTCGTCCAGGCGCAGGACGGCATACGACGTGATGACGACCTGCGCACCCGCGACCGCGTCGGTGAGTGTCGTGCCGCGCTTGCGCTCGGTGGCCGTGACGGCGACCGCCGCGAGGTGTGGGGCGAAGGACTCGAGCTCACCCATCCAGGTGCCGACGACACTGGTCGGCGCGACGACCAGGACCGGCCCGCGGGCGTCCGGGCCGTCAGCCCCGAGCTCGCCCCGCTCGTGGGCCCGCGCCAGCGCCGCGATCACCTGGAGCGTCTTGCCCAGGCCCATGTCGTCCGCGAGGATGCCGCCGATCCGGGCATCCCACAGGCGCGCCAGCCAGCGGAACCCATCGAGCTGGTAGGGCCGCAGCGTCGCCCGCAGGCCGGCCGGGACCTGCGCGGCCGCCGTGGTATCGGGGGATCCGAGCGCGGCGACGCTGGCAGCCCACCGGGCGCTCTGCTCGTCGACGACCCCGAGCTCGACGAGCTCGGCCCACAGGTCGGCATGGTGTGGGCTCAGTCGCAGCCCGTCGGACTCGGGGTCGGCGATCTCGCGTGCTTCCTCGATCAGCGACCGCAGCCGCACCAGCTCGGGCCGGTCGAGGCGGAACCACGATCCGGAGTCGAGGAACATGACCTCGGCGCCCCGGGCGATCGCGGAGAAGAGCGGCTCGAACGGGACGTCCTCACCGTCGACCTCGACCGACACCCGCAGGTCGAACCAGTCGCCCGCGTCGCCCGTGTTCCTGGTGTCCTTCGGCTCCCCGGTGTCGTTGCGCCGCGCGCGGTCACGTGACGAGCCCTCACGCTCGTCGGCCTCCCGGGGGCCGGGGTCGGTCGCGCCGAGGTGGACGACCGGTGCGGACGTCAGCTCCTCGTATGCCGGCAGGTCGCGGTCGACCTCGAGCGTGACGCGGTCGTCGGCCTCGAGTGCGGGGAGCACGTCGGCCACGAAGGTGGCTGCCTCGAGGCCGACCAGCACGACCCTGGGGACCAGGTAGGCGGCGTCCTCGCGGTCCCCGCGCAGGGCTCCGGGCACGAGGCGAAGGGACGTCGCGGCCTGCGTGGCGGCGGCCTCGGCCTCGCGGTCGCGACCGCCGACGGTGCCGAACCGGGCGGTGGAGAACACCCGCGGGGTGCCGTCATAGGCATGGGTCAGGTCGAGGCGGACCTCACCGGGCACGGTGTGGACGACGTGGACGTGCACGGTGACCTGCTCCGGCTCCGGGCCGTCCCGGCCGGCCTCGGGTGCGGGCAGCGGCACGTCGGACCGGATCGCGACCCGTTGACGCAGCCCCGGCACGACCGACCCGAGGAACCGGGCCCGCTCGTCGGCGGGCACGCGCAGCCCGGCCATCGCCTGGACCAGAGCCTCGCGCCCCAGGCCGAGATCCTGGTCGAGGGGGACGAAGGTGAGGGTGCCGTCGTCTCCGTCGACGGCCAGCGCATGGACGGGGTCGCCGAGCGGGACGACCTCGCCGAGGAGGTCGGGCATCCCGTCGACCGTCGCGGACACGTCGAGATCGCCCGACCCGTCATCGGAGCGACGCACCCACAGCGTGAGAGTCGTGGCCTCCGACCACACCTCGACGGGACCGGCGACGCCTTCGCCCGGCATGATCTCGATGCCGATGCGGCGGGCTTCCCGCAGCAGGGGCCACACCTCGGGCGTCGAGTCGAGGGCCAATGGGGGGACCGGTGTGAAGTACGTGGTGCTGCCAGAGCCGTGTCGCGCGACGTCGTGCAGGCGGCTCATGACCCGCTCGTGCTCGGGCAGGAACCGGATGCCGGGGCGCCACTGCGGCAGCGCGTCGTGCCACGACAGCGTGCCGTGCCACGTCCCTGCGCGCGTCCACCTGGTCGGCCGCAGCCCGTAGCTGGGCTCGGGCACACCCCTGCGGCCTCGCTGGTCGCGGTAGATCGTGTCGACGAAAAGGCCTGCGGGCATGAGGTCCCCGCGTGGCGCGGGCCGCGCGGCCGGTGTCTCGTGGTCGCCCTCGGCACGCGCGGGACGAACGTGCCCGAGGACGTCGGCCCAGTGGGTGCGCGTGGGCGTGGTCGGCCGGGTCGGGGTCGAGCGGCCGTCGTCGTCTCCGAGATCGGCGCCGGTCACGGGCGGGTGAGCAGGCGCCCGGCCCTGAGCGATGTCGCGTGCGGTGAGCAGGAGCGCGACGACGTGCTTGCAGTCCTCGCCGACCGGGCAGGAGCAGCGCCCACTCCACAGGTGAGCGCGACCCTTGGGGTGCGGCCGAGCCTCGATGATCGTCTGGTAGGTGTCCGACTGGCTGCCCTGCACCGTGCCGAGGACCATGAGGCCGTCGGCACGCGTCGCGATCGTGCGGACGCGCCCCTCGACGGCATAGGCCCGCCCGCGCTCGAACGTGCGCGTGCCGACCTGCTGGGTCACATCAGGGTCGGTGACCTCACCGACCCATTTCGCTCGACCCACGCTCAGTGCCACCCTCCGACTCTAGGTCGCGCAGGTGACATCCCCGACACCTCCGTCCACAGGAGACGGCGTGCGGCAGGATGGCCCGATGGCCGAACCGTCGCCCGTGTCGTCGGACCCGCGCAGCCTCACGCTCGAGGACTTCCCGGTCCACCAGCCCGTCACGACCCGCTGGTCCGACAACGACATGTACGGCCACCTCAACAACGCCGTCTACTACGAGCTGTTCGACTCCGCGATCAACGGCTGGCAGAGCGCCCACGTCCCGGTGAGCCCCACGACCGACGCGACGCAGGGCGTCGTCGCCGAGTCCGGGTGCACGTTCTACGGCGAGGTCGCCTTCCCTACCGCGCTGGTCGTCGGGCTGCGCGTCGCCCGCCTCGGCACGAGCAGTGTCACCTACGAGCTGGGCCTGTTCGTCGACCCGGACCGCGAGCCCGGCGCCGACCCGTCCATCAAGGCCTTCGGGCACTGGGTCCACGTCGAGATCGACACCGCGACGCGCCGGCCCACGCCGATCCCGGACGAGCTGCGCGCTCTGATGCGCTCAGCGCAGAGGCGGGTCGACGGCGTCTGAAGGCGTCGGCTCAGTTCCCTGAGACGGCGTAGGCGCCCCGCGGGCTGTCGGTGTCGCTGTCCGGAGGCTCGGCGATGCTCGGCCCGCCGACCTGTGCGCACGCGCCGTCGAGGGTGCATCGGATGAGGCCGCTCCTGCTGTAGTCGGCGGAGCTGACCGACACCACCAGAGCGGACCCGTCGTCCGTCATGCGGCCGGCCACGGGGTTGAGCCTCGACGTGCCGATGGCGTCGAGCACGACTTGACCGGTGTTGACGTCGACCACCTGCGCGCCGGACCCGGCGATGAGGAACCGGCCGTCGGGTGAGAACGCCTCCGGCACGACATTGCCGCACGAGGACAGCCGGGTGACTGGCCGGTCGCCCCGCACGTCGAGGACGGAGTAGCAGACGGGCGCGCCCGGTTCGCCGTGCAGGCCGCCGACGGCAAGAGCCAGGCCGCGGTCGGCATCGACGTCCATGACATTGCCCTTGATGACGGTCTGGCGACCCGTGTCCAGGTCGATGCGCAGCGACTCTCCCAGATAGTCGTATCCGCCGACCTTGACCGCATAGAGCATGCGGCCCACGAGCGCGGTCGGTGCCGCATCGACCTTGATGATCGAGAGCTCCTTTCCACGGCTGTCGGCGAGGTGGATGGTGCCCTCCCCGGGCGCGTTGATGGCCGATCCGTCGCTCCAGGCGATCCGGCTCCGGTCCGCCGACACGACGAAGCCCGCCGCGGCCTTGAGCACCGTGCCGGTCCGGTCGGTGAACACGATGAAGTCGCCCTGGTTCGTGCCGTACTTGCCCTGCATGATGAACCCGCCGTGGTCCAGCCGCTCGAAGGTCGGGAACCCGCCCCGGAGTGGCCCGTCGACGGGCGCCGCGGCGCCGTCGTGGAAGGTGCCCCGGACGGCATACGGCACACCGGGATCGACGAAGGGCGCGCTCGCACTCAGCCTCGGGTCGCCGACGGCGGCCGCATCCTTGATGCTGACGGTCGTCGTCACCGCCGGCTGCGGCGTCGTGGTCGACGGTCGCGGCGTGGGAGTCACGGTGACCGGGGTGGTCGCCGGGACGTGGATCTGCCGGCCAGCAGGCTTCGACCACAGCAGGGGGACGGCGACGACAACCGCGACGATCGCGGTGACGGCACCCGCGACCACCCGGCGGCGGTCGCTCCGTCGCTTGGTGGCGACGACAGCGGCAGCGAAGCTACCGACGACGTCGACATGCTCCGACTCGCCATCGAGGAAGGCGCGCAGGTCGCGCTCGGTCGGAGTCATGCGAGGGTCTCCTTCATCGTGACGCGAAGGGCGGCGAGGGCGCGGCTCGCATGGCTCTTGACGGTGCCGACCGAACAGCCGAGCACGTCTGCTGTCTGGGCCTCCGTCAGGTCCTCGTAGTAGCGCAGGACGATGACCGCGCGTTGCTGCTTCGGCAGCGCCGCGATGCGCGCACGGAGCTCGTGGTCGTCGTGATGGTCGGGTGCAGCAGCCGGGTTGGTGAAGGAGACGAGGTCACTGTCGGCGACCTCGCGGCGACGGCTTGGACGGCGCCAGGAGCTGTGGTGCTCGTTGACGATCGCGCGACGCACGTAGGCATCGGGTGACCCGTACACCGAGTGCCATCGCCGGTAGACCTTGAGAAGTGCCGCCTGCACGAGATCCTCCGCCTCGTGGGCGTCGCCCGTCAGCAGGTAGGCGAAGCGGACGAGCCGGCGCTGGCGCGCCTCAACATAGGCCGAGAAGTCGGCCTGGCGCTCTGTGTCGCCCATCGAGGTGTCCCCTGTCTCGGAAGGTGGCTGCCATTCATACGCGGACGAGGGCGAAATGGTTGTCCGGCATCGTGCCGCCGATCGCCAGGGACAGCCGCCAGCCACCACCATGGCGCAGGCCGGCCGGTTACGCGCGCCACACCGACGCCCCGGGCGCGCGGAGGACAGTTACGGTTGGTCGGTGACGTGGAACGCATGGGTGCAGCGGATCTCCGGCGACCTGGCGGCCCTCTCGGGCGGCGACTGGTTGACCTTCACGGTGCGCGCTGACAGTGCACCCGTCGGAGCGTCCGTCGCCGATGTGCTCGTGCAGGCTCGGCCGCTCGAAGGCGTGCTCGCCCTCGAGTGCATCGCCGACACCGAGTTCGAGGGGCTGACCGACCTGACCGCGGCCCAGCAGTCCGCGCTCGTCGAGCTCGGCTGGGAGCAGGACGGCGACGACCCCGACTACGAGCGGACCTTCGCGCCTGAGGACACGACGTCGGCCGCCCAGCTGGTCGCTGCGACCCTCCGCGACGTGCTCGGCGCCGGCACGCCCGACGAGGTCGACGTGCGCAGGCGGGACCTCGGCTAGGACCGGACGCGCTCGCCGGGCTGGGCGGCGCCGGCAGCGCCAGGATCCCCCGCCCCAGGTGCGCGGAGCGCCGCCCGACGCATCACCGCGGTGTATGCCGGCCGCACGAACCGCTTTGCCCGCCAGGCGATCTGGCCGTCCATATCCGTGAGGATGACGTCCTTGCGTGCATCGATCCCGCGTACGACCGCCGCAGCGACACCATCCGCTGTGCGGCGCGCTCCGCTGACCATCTTCTTGCCGGCGTCCTCCAGCTCGGTGTCTGCGCCCTGGAAGGATGCGCCGAGGTTGGTGCGGAAGAACGACGGGCAGACGACGGAGACCGCGATCCCGAAGGGCGCCAGCTCGTGGGACAGCGTCTCGCTCAGCGCCACGACCCCCGCCTTCACCGAGTTGTAGGCCGCCATCCCGGGTGCGTGGACGAGTCCGGCGAGCGAGGCGATGTTGACGATGTGTCCGCTGCCCTGTTGCTTGAGCAGCGGCGTGAACGTGCGACACCCGCGCACGACGCCGAGCAGGTTGATGTCGACGATGCGGTGCCACTCGTCCATCGTCGCGACATCGATCCGCCCGCCGGCTGCGACGCCGGCGTTGTTGACGAGCAGGTCGAGCCCGCCCCACGTCGCGCGGACGTGCTCCAGCGCCGTGGCCCAGTCGCCGTCGCTACGCACGTCGAGCGACAGGTAGTCGACTCCCGCCGGGACTGTGTCCGGGCGCTCAGGTGCGAGGTCCGTAGCCAGGACGCGGTCACCCCGCGCGGCCAGCGCGGTGACGAGGGCCAGCCCGAGGCCGGAGGCGGCGCCGGTGACCAGGACCCGCTGGGAGGAGGTGGGCGTGTGAGATGAGCGGAGCGGCATACCGACCAACCTACGTCGGGTGCCCGAGCCAGGACCCCACCCAGCCATCAGCGAACCGTGAGCGTGACCTTGCCCAGCGCGCGGCGCTCGTCGATCTCGGCGAGTGCCGCGGCGACGTCGGCGAGCCGGTGGCGGGAGCCGATCGGGGGTGCGAGCAGGCCCGCCTCGAGCAGCGGCAGGATCGCCTCCCACTGCTCCTGCAGGTAGGCGGGGTTCGGGGTCCAGAAGGCGCCCCAGCCGACCCCGACCACCGAGATGTTGTTGAGCAGGAGCCGGTTGACCTTGACCTCGGGGATCTGGCCGGCGGTGAAGCCGATGACCAGGAGACGGCCCTCGGGTGCGAGGCTGCGCAGACTGTCGGTGAAGCGGTCTCCACCGACCGGGTCGACGACGATGTCGACGCCCCTTCCGTCCGTCAGCTCCTTTGCGCGAGTGAGGAACTCGTGAGCCATGAGGACATGGTGGGCGCCTGCCTCACGCGCCACCTCTGCCTTGTCCTCCGACGAGACGACCGCGATCACGCGAGCGTCCATGGCCCGTGCCAGCTGCACTGCTGCGGTGCCGATCCCGCCGGCCGCACCGTGGACGAGGACGACTTCGCCCCGCTCGAGGCGCCCGCGCCGGGTGAGGGCGAAGTGGACGGTCAGGTAGTTCATCGGCAGCGCCGCACCGACCTCGAACGACACACCGTCGGGGAGCGGGAAGACCATCGCCTCGGGGACGGCGACGGTCTCGGCGAACGCCCCGAGGACCGGGAACGCCGCGACCCGGTCGCCCGGCGCGAACGTGCTTCCGGCTCCGGCCTCCCGCACGACCCCCGCGCACTCGGCTCCCGGGACGAAGGGCAGGTCCGGGCGCATCTGGTACAGGCCCTTGCTCAGCAGGACGTCGGGAAAGCTGACGCCCGCCTCGTGGACGTCGACCAGGACGTGCCCTGGCGGCAGGTCCGGCTCGTCGACGTCGTCGACAGTGACGGATCCGGGACCTTCGAGTGCCGTGACACGTGCAGCGCGCATGACGCGGACCCTACCCGCGTGGTCGACAATGAGGTATCGAGTCGCAAGGAGGCACCGATGTCTGTCATGAGCCGCGTAGGTCGCTGGGGCAACGAGACGATGAGCGCTCTGTACCGCCGTTTCGACACGCCCATGTTCCGCTCGGCGCGTGGCCTGCCGATCCTGCTCATCACCGTCGCCGGCCGCACGTCCGGGACCCCGTACACCACGCCGGTGGCGTACTTCACCGACGGCGACGACCTCGTGGTGTGCGGAAGTGCCGGCGGCATGGTGGACGAGCCTCAGTGGTTCCGCAACCTGCGCCGGGCCGACCGTGCGCACGTCGAGAAGGGCGACGAGGAGTTCGGCGTCGAGGTCCACGTCGCGACCGGCGCCGAGCACGACCGGCTGTGGGCACGGCTGCTCGAGCTCTCACCGCACTTCGCCGACTACCAGTCCAAGATCGAGCGCAAGGGCGGCACGCGCACCCTGCCGCTCGCCGTCCTGACCCGCAGCGCCGCCACGCCCGGGTCATAGGCTGACGGGGTGACCGAGCCGCTGACGCGCCTGCCCGACGGGACCATCAAGCAGGTCAACCCCTTCACCGGCACCAAGGTCTGGACTCTCCCCGGCCGGGGCGCCCGCCCGCTCGGGATCGTCCCGTCCGAGCGGCACCCGCTCGATCCCCAGCTGCTCGACCGCTGCTGTGCTTTCTGCACAGGGCGGATGATCGAGACCACCCCGGAGATCGCACGGGTCGTCAGGGACGACGGCCGGTGGCGCGAGATCCGTGGCCTTCGGGCCGAACAGCTCGACGACACCGTGCCCGAGTTCCGCCTCATTCCCAACCTCTTCGAGATCCTCACCTACGACTACTGGCACCTGACGCACGGCTTCGAGCCGACGCCGGAGGCGCAGGGCCGCCGGAGCGCATACCTCGCCACGCCCGAGGGGCGGGCGCACGTCGCTGCGCTCGCGCGGATCAGGATGCGGGCGCGGGGCACCGCAGGGGCGGACGCCGAGCCGCTCGCCGAGGACGACCTCGAGCGGGAGTCGGTTGGCCTGTTCGCCGGGAACCACCAGGTCATCGTCGCGCGCCGCCACTTCGTCGACGGCGCCACCGACGACACCCAGAGCGCGTCATCAGGGTCGCTGACGCCCGAAGAGCACTGGAAGTACACCGAGTTCGCCATCACAGCCATGCGCGACCTCTACCACGGCAACCCGTGTGCGCGGTTCGTGTCGGTCTTCCAGAACTGGCTCCGCCCCGCCGGGGCGTCGTTCGACCACCTGCACAAGCAGGTCGTGGCGATCGACGAGCTGGGTCCCCAGGTCGAGCGGGAGGCGGAGCGGCTCCGGGCGGAGCCCAACCTCTACCGTCGCTGGGGACGTGAGTATGCCGCTGCGCACGGACTTGTCGTCGCGCGCACCAATACCGCCGTCGCTCTCGTCGGGGTCGGGCACCGCTTCCCCTCCCTCGAGGTCCACACGACCGAGACCCACCGCGCACCGTGGGAGCTCGGTGCCGACGAGGTGCGCGACCTCTCCGACCTGCTGCATGCCTGTCATGCCGCCACCGGAGCGGACGTGCCCACCAATGAGGAGTGGCATCACCGGCCACCGACGCTCGACCTGCCGATGCCGCTGCGCGTCGTCCTCAAGTGGCGGATCTCCACGCTGGCCGGCTTCGAGGGCGGGACGAAGATCTATGTGAACACCATCGACCCGTGGACGATGCACGACCGCACCGTGACGCGCCTGCGGACCCTGCTCGACGAGGGCGCGGTGTCCGAGCGCATCACGCTCGGCTGACGGTCAGCGACGCAGCTCCATCGCCTCGGTCACGTCACCGCGCAGCATGTCGCGCCGGTCGAGCAGGTAGTTCTGCCGCATCAGCCACGGCGCTCCGTCGCCCTGCCGCGGCAGGTCGTGCAGGGCCCGCTGGACGTACCCGGACGTCAGTGGGAGCAGCGGCTTGCCCGCCATCCCCTCAGGTGCGCGCGGGACGGCCACCCGCCACCCTCCGGCATACAGGTGGTTGAGCAGCCGACACACGTAGCGGCTGGCCAGGTCGGAGCGCAGGGTCCACGTGGCGTTCACGTACCCGACGCAGACGGCGAGGTTGGGCACGTCGCCGAACATCATGCCGCGGTAGACGTAGAGCTCCCGTGTGGACCGGCGCTCACCGTCCACGACGAACTCGATGCCGCCGCCGACCTTGAGGCGCAAGCCTGTCGCCGTGACGATGACGTCTGCCTCCAGCTCGCCCCCTGACGTCAGCCGTATGCCGTGAGGCGTGAACGTCTCGATCGTGTCGGTGACGACGTGCGCCGTCCCGTCCCGCAGGACCCGGAACAGGTCACCGTCGGGCACGATGCACAGGCGCTGGTCCCACGGGTCGTAGTCGGGCGTGAAGTGCTCGCCAGCCATCTCCGGCGACCCGAGCGCGCGTTGGGCGCCCTTGGTGAGCAACGCCTTTGCCGCTTCGGGCCGGCGGCGGCTCAGCTGGTAGAACGCCAGCGACACGAGGACGTTCTTGTACCGGACGACGTCGTCGCCCACCCGGCCCGGCAGCACGGTGCGGACCACCTCACGCACCCGGTCGCGGCGGGGCAGGGCGGTGACCCAGGACGGCGTGCGCTGCAGCATGGTCACGTCGGCGCCTCGGTCGGCGAGCGCAGGGACGAGCGTCACGGCCGTCGCGCCGGAGCCGATGACGACCACCTTGCGCCCGGCCACGTCGAGCGCATCCGGCCAGAACTGGGGGTGCACGACCTGCCCCTCGAACCGCTCGCGGCCCGGAAAGACCGGGTCGTGGCCGCGTTCGTAGTCGTAGTAGCCGCTGCACAGGTAGAGGAACCCGCAGGTCAGCTCCTCGCGGACCGAGTCGCCGCGCTCGACGGTCACCGTCCACCGCGCCTCGACGCTCGACCAGGAGGCAGCGACTACCTTGTGCCCGAAGCGAACTCGCCGGTCGATGCCGTACTTGCGTGCCGTCGACCGCAGGTAGTGCAGGATCTTGTCGCCGTCGGCGATCGCGTCGGCGTCCTGCCAGGGCTCGAACGGGAAGCCGAGGGTGAACATGTCGGAGTCGGACCGGACGCCGGGGTAGCGGAACAGGTCCCACGTGCCTCCGAGCTCGTCGCGCGCCTCGAGGATGGCGTACGACCTCGTCGGGCACATCGTCTGGAGCCGGTAGCCGGCCCCGATGCCGGAGAGGCCGGCGCCGACGACGAGCACGTCGAGATGTTCGGTCACGCCCCCATTGTGCGGGGTTCACTCAGGCTGGTTCCCGGCCACCCCGTTGATCGTGAACGGCGTCGTGACGCCGTCGTACATGACGTGCGCGACGAGACCGTCCACGGCGTGTTGCAGCGTGTGGCAGTGGTCGCTCCAGATGCCGGGGTTGTCCGCGACGAAGGCGACCTCGTACGTCTCGCCAGGCCGCACGTCGAGCGTGTCGACCCACCATGGGCTCCCTTGGGCCGCAACGGAGTCCCGCGACAGGACAACAACGTGATGACCGTGCAGGTGCATCGGGTGCACCTCGTCCGAGTTGTTCGTCAGGCGCATCACGACGACGTCACCCTCGCGGACGTGGAACATCGGGACGTCAGGGAACAGCCGGCCGTTGACGGTCCAGAACACCCCCGGACGGCCGTCGATGAGTCCGATCCGGCGCCCGATCGTGTAGTCGAACGTCTTGTCGGGGTGCGACGGGTCGAAGCCCAGCGGTGCGGGGCGGCCGTAGTCCAGCAGGTCCAGCACCTCGCGTGGCTGCGTGACGGGGCCGGGCGTCGCGGCGGCTGCCGGCCCGAGGATGACGCTGCGAGCGCCGCCGACGTGCACCCGGGCAGCAGATCCGTCGGCCGGTGCGGTGACCATCAGGTCGACGCGCCCGCCCGCCGGGACCAGCACCGAACGGTCGACGACCTCGGTGGGCCCGACGACCTCGTGGCCGTCGACCGCCACGACCCGGTAGGGCTCCGACGACCACACGGTCGCCGTTCCCTGGTCGGTGTTGACGACCCGGATGCGGGCGGGCTCGCCCGGGGTGGCCACGACCCGCTCGTCCTCAGCGCGTCCGCCCAACGTGTGCTGGCCGGCATACACGTGCAGGAGCGCCACGATGTCGACGGGGCTCCGCGAGCCCGAGTCGGCGGGGGCCCCGGACGGGCTGACGACAAGCGCCCCGAAGAGGCCGCCCTCGACCTGCTCGTGCGACACCTGGTGGGAGTGGTACCAGTACGTCCCGGCGTCCTTCACCACGAACCGGTAGACGTATCGCCCGCCGACCGGCACGGCATCCTGGGTGATGCCGGCGACGCCGTCCGCCGCGTTCGGCACGTCGACGCCGTGCCAGTGAAGCGTCGCGCCGTCGCGCACCGACTCGTTGACGAAGGTGACCTCGACGAGCTGGCCCTGGCGCGCCCGGATGGTCGGGCCCGGCGACGTGCCGTTGACGGTGTAGCCCTCGACCGGGCGACCGCCGGGGATCGTCACGGTGCCACTGCGCGCCACGAGCTCGACGCGCACGTCCGCCCTGCGCGCCGGGTCCGCAGTCAGGGACGTCACGCTGACCTGCCCGGCGGCGACCGGCCCGGCACCATGCGCATCGTGGCCCATCGCGTCGTGGCCCATCGTCATGACCGAGTACTCGCCGAGCCGGCTCGACGTCCAGGCGAAGGCTGTGAGGCCGAGCGCCCCGGCCAGACCGACCGCCGCGACGAGGCGACGCGTTCGCCGGGACGTCCGGCCGGGCTCAGGAGGCAGGTCGGACCACGGGTCAGACCGGGACACGGCTGCCCGGGGCCGACGCCGCGTCGGCGGCCTCGACCCGGCCGGCTCGGCGCGCGGCGTGGACGGCCGCGAGCAGCACGGCGAGCGCGTTCGCGCCGTGGAGCAGCCCCAGATAGGGGACGTCCTTGATCGAGTAGCCGAGCATGGTCTGCAGGAAGACGAGGCCGAAGACGATGCCCGCCCAGGTCCGCGCGCCCCGCACCTTGACGAAGAAGGAGACGACGAGCAGCGCGAGCGCCACAACCGGGATCACCATCCCGCCGACGATCGCGTGGATCGGGAAGCCGAGCTCGCCGGTGAAGTTCGAGCCGCTGCGGCTCTCGACGAGCGCCTTGTCGACCACTCCCCCGCCCTGGACGTACCCCGACATCCCACCGAAGCCGAAAGCGATCGCGGCCGCCTGGACGAACACCCCGCCGGCGACGATCCAGGCGAGCACGATGTAGGTCTTGCGCATCAGAGGGTCCTTTCGCGGATGCCGGATGAGTTCCCTCCACGATCCGCGGGCCGGGACAGCGCGGTAACCAGGCAGCCCTCACAGTCGATGGAGGTTCTCCCCCATAGCCGCGTGTGGCCTACCCGGTGACGCGCGACCGGCCCAGGGCCGATCATGAAGTGTGTTCGTGAGGCGAGGCTGGTTGGTGACGCTCGGTGCCGTCGGCACCGCGTCGCTGCTCTATGTCTTCGTCGTGCGAGGGTTCGTCGACGTCGGCCCGCTCCCCGGAGAGGGTCTGGGCTGGCCACTCGTCGGCGTACTGCCCCTCTACGCCTTCGGCCTCTGGCTGCTCACGGCGACCTCGTCGCGCTTCGCGGTCTACGTCGCGCTCGGGGCGACCGCGATGGCGGTCAGTGCGGCCTACGAGACGGCGGTCGAGCGCAATCCCGAGGTGCTCACCTGGAGCGGCTTCCCGCTGCTCAACTCGATCGGCCTGACCTCCGACGCCCTGGCCACCATCGGCTTCCTGCTCATGATCGCGACCTTCCCCAACGGCGTGCTCGAGCACGCGTGGCAGCGCGTTGCCTGCCGACTGCTCTGGCTCCAGGCGCTGGTCGCACCGCTGACCTTGCTGACGACCCCGCAGGTCGTCATGACGCAGTACATCGGCGTCCAGGCCGCCATCCCGAACCCGTATGCCGTCCCCGCACTCGAGTGGGCGGCGCCGGTCGTCGACGCACTGCTCGTCCAGGCCGGCCCGGCGCTCGTCCTGGGCATCGGCGTGCTGTACAGCAGAGCCTTCTTCGGCACTCCCAAGACCCGGGCCCAGCTCAGGCTCCTGGCCTGGGCGGCCACGTTCGCGCTCGTCGCCTTCGGCATATGGGCGAAAGTGCCCGAACTCGGGCTGGACGGCGGGCCCCTCGGCTGGATCAGCCAGGTCGCGGTCTTCGTCGGCCTCTTCATGCTGCCCGCTGCCTGCATCCACGGCATCCTGCGCTACGGCGCCTTCGACATCGCCCTCGCCGACCGGGGCCGGGCCGTCGTGCGTTCGTCGACCGTGCTCATCACCGTCCTGTACGGCATCGCGGTGGCCGCGCCGGTGGTGCTGATCAGCGACAAGCTCACGGCGGTCAGCGCGGCGCTGTTGTCGGCAGTCCTGGCCGTGGCTCTGCTCCCCGTGCGCGGGTGGCTCGAGCGAGCCATCCACCGCGCGGTCTTCGGTGACCGCGACCACCACCTCGCGCTGCTCAGCGAGCTCGGGGCGCGCCTGGAGCAGGCCGTCGAGCTCGACGAGGTGCTGACCAGGCTGGCGCAGTCGCTGCGCGACGGGCTCGATGCGACCTGGGTCCGGATCCGGCTCCTCGGCTCCGACGGTGAGGTGACCGACTCGTCCCTCGGGGTCGCGGGCGAGACGCTGGGCGATCCGGTCGTGGTGCACGACCTCACGCAGGGCGACGCGCGGCTCGGCCGTATCGAGGTCGGCCCGGGTCGGCACGGCGACTACAGCCTCGCCGAGCTCACCCTGCTCGGCACCGTGGCACGGCAGGCCACGACGGCCGTCTCCAACGTCCACCTCACGGCCCAGCTCGCCGAGCAGCTCGACGAGCTGACGGCGTCCCGGGTGCGCCTCATCACCGCCCAGGACGCCGAGCGCCGGCGCATCGAGCGCGACCTTCACGACGGCATCCAGCAGAACGTCGTCGCGCTCATCGCCAGCCTGCGCCTCGCCCGCAACCGCCTCGACCGTGGCACGCTTCGCCGCGAGGAGCTGTCGGAGCTGCAGGACCAGGCCCGCGAGACGCTCGCGGACCTGCGGGAGCTGGCACACGGCATACACCCGCAGGTGCTCAGCGACAGCGGGCTGGTGGCTGCGATCGAGTCGCGCACGACCCGCTTCCCGGTGCCGCTCACCATCGAGGCCGACGACGAGCTCCGCTCGCGGAGGTTCGACCCCGACGTCGAGACCGTCGCGTTCTACACCATCCGCGAGGCGCTCTCGAACGTCGCCAAGCACGCCAACGCGTCCCGGGTCCGAGTCGCCTTGAGCCGCAACGAGACTAGGCTTCGGGTCATGGTCTCGGACGACGGCATGGGCTTCGACCCCGGCGCCGGTGTCGATGCCCATGCCGGGCTCGCGAACATCCGCGACCGCGTCGCGGCAGTCCACGGCCACCTCCACGTGTCCAGCGCGCCGGGACGCGGCACCCAGATCGTCGTCGACCTGCCGATCGAGCCCGAGACGGTGACGGAGTCGCCGACGCCGGAGCCCGCGAATGCCTGAGCCGCTGCGAGTGGTCATTGCCGAGGACAACTACCTCGTCCGGGAGGGCGTGCGCCGCCTGCTGGAGGACTCCGGTGAGGTCACGGTCCTGGCGTGCGTCGGCACTGCGACCGAGCTGCTCGACGCCGTGCGGCGGCTCGCGCCGGACGCCGTGCTCACCGACATCCGGATGCCGCCGACCCACCAGATGGAAGGCATCGAGGCAGCGCACGCCGTCCGGGCGGCATACCCGTCGACCGGTGTCGTCGTGCTCTCGCAGCACACTGACGAGAGCTACGCCCTGGCCCTCTTCGCGCACGGCTCCGCGGGCGTCGGCTACCTGCTCAAGGACCGAGTCGGTGACCTGGAGGACCTCGTCCACGCCCTGCGAGAGGTGTGCGCGGGCGGGTCGGTCGTCGACCCGCAGATCGTCGACGCCCTGGTGCGCCGCCGCAGCCAGGGGGTCACCAGCCCTCTCGCCGGGCTGTCACCACGCGAGCTCGACGTGCTCCGGGAGATGGCTCTGGGCCGCACCAACGCCGGCATCGAGCAGGCGCTGCACCTGTCGTCCTCGACGGTCGAGAAGCACGTCAACGCGATCTTCACCAAGCTCGGCCTCTCCGAGGCACCGGTGCATCGCCGCGTCGCTGCCGTCCTCGCCTTCCTCGAGGCGGAGAACCCTCAGGCGATGAGCTCGCGCACGCGCGGGACGACCTCCTCGGCGTAGAGCCTGATGCACTCCATGCGTTGCACATGCGGGAGCGTGCCCATGGAGTACTTCAGCTGGAACCGTGAAACACCGAGCAGGCCAACGGTTTCCGCGATCTTCTGTGCGACGGTCTCGGGCGACCCGCAGTACACCGCACCGTCGCGTCCGACCTGCGCCAGCGCCTGCTCCTTGGTCATCGGAGCCCAGCGTCGCTCACGGCCGATCTTGTTCATGTACGGCAGGAAGTGCGGGAGGAACTCGTCACGGGCCAGGTCGTCGGTGGCGGCCACATAGCCGGGCGAGTGGACGCCGACAGGGAGCTCGGGCCGGCCCATCTCCTTCAGCGCCCGCCGGTACAGGTCGGCGAGCGGCACGAACTGTCGCGCCGAGCCGCCGATGATCGCGATCACCACCGGGAAGCCGTAGTGAGCCGCCCGGACCACGGACTGCGGCGTGCCGCCGACGCCGACCCACACGGGCAGCCGGCCAGACTCGGTTGCGGGCATGACCCGGTCGACCTGGACCGGTGGACGGATCGAGCCCTGCCACGCGACGGGTTTCTCCGCGACCACGGCCGCGAGCAGGTCGAGCTTCTCCTCGAAGAGGAGCTCGTAGTCGTTGAGGTCGAGCCCGAAGAGAGGAAAGGACTCGACGAACGAGCCCCGGCCCACGGTGACCTCGGCCCGGCCGTGCGAGATCGCGTCGACCGTCGAGAAACGCTGGAACACCCGAATGGGGTCATCCGAGCTGAGCACCGTGACGGAGGTGCCAAGGCGGATCCGCTCGGTCCGGGCCGCGAGCCCTGCGAGCAGGACGTCGGGGGCGCTGACGGCATAGTCATCCCGGTGGTGCTCACCGATCCCGATGAAGTCGAGCCCGAGCCGGTCTGCGAGCTCTCCCTCGGCCAGGACCTCCCGGATGACGACGGCCGGATGGAGCGGCTGCCCGTCCGGCCCGTTCGCGATGTCACCGAAGGTGTCCAGGCCGAGTTCGAGGCTCATGGGCCCATCGTAGGTATGCCGCCTCCTCCCCCACTCCATCGTCCAGTGAGCGCGTCATCCCACCAGTCACACAGGCGTCCGTGATGCGCTGCGTGACGCGAGTGACGGAGCGCTCACTCGACCAGGTGGGAGCGGGTCAGGCGCCGAGGTTCCAGGCGCGCTCGGAGATGGGGTTCCACCGGCGCACCGACTCGAGCTGGCCGTCGATGGGCCGGGTCCGGCCGAGCACGGCCAGCGCCTCGCCGACCTGGCGGGAGCCGAGCCCGCGGGCGAGCGTGACGTGCGGCGTCCACCGGCCGGGTCGCACCTGGTCGGGGACGTCGGGGGCGGCGACCATGGCCTCGGCGATCGCCGTGTGCAGCGACAGGAGGCGAGCGCAGGGCACGAGCAGCCGGGCCAGTACGAAGCGCCGGGACCCCATGACCACGAGCGGGCCGAGCCGCACGGGCACGGGTAGCTGTCCGCGCACGATGGCGCGAAGGCGGGCCTCGACGAAGTCCGGCACCGACCCAGCCACCGAGAGGGTGAGGTGCGGAGCCGCGGCGACACCGAGCTGATGTGCCTGGCTCGGCAGGCCGGCGCCGGCGAGGGCACCCCATTCGGCTCGGACCTGGCGGTCCGAGCCGGCGTCGAGCAGGGCCTCGACCGACTGCACAGGCATTCGCTCAGGCCACCTCGCGAGGCTCCGGCTGGCCGATGCCCAGGTGGTCGCCGACGAACGACTGGATCGTCTGCGTGTGCTCGGTCCAGCGTCCGTCGCCGACCTCCACCACCAGCGTGGGCACGTCCAGCCGTGGGAGCAGGTCGAGCTCCAGGTGCCGTCGGTACCGCATGAACTCGACGTATCCCTCGAACCCGTGCAGACCGCGGGCGAGGCCATACCCCTGCTTCGTGTGATAGCCGACCACCCGGTCGAGCCACTCCTGCGGCCGCTCGGCGGCCGCACGCTCGAGGATCTCGCCCGGGTCACCGGGATCGAGGTAGACCAGGGCCGGCGACTGCGAGGACACCGTCTCTACGAGGGCCTGGACGTGACGCTCCAGCACGAGGTCTGGCTGGTCGAACCGGGCCACGAGGGCGCAGACCGGGTTCTGCAGCAGCACGCACTCCCAGATCTGGATGGTGTCGCGCGGCTCACGACCGAACCGTCGCCAGCTGTCTGCGAGCACCCGCGCGTGCAGCTCGGGCGTGATGCTGCCGTCGTAGCCGTCGAGGTCGCGCAGCCGGCTCACGAGCCCTCGGGGCAGGTCGGACCGCCGTCGCCCGTATCGCACCAGCCAGGCGTCACCGGACCGTTCTGCGGCGCCGATGAGGGCGCTCGCGTCGGCAGGAAACTGCCCGAGCAGTCCCACGAGGTCGTCGTTGGTCAGCACAGCGACCTGCTCGAAGTCGACCGGGTGGTCGACCCGGCCCTCGGCGAAGTGCTCGGCTCGCACTCCCTGTGCGGCCAGCCAGAGGCCGAGGCCATGCGCGGTCGTGCTCTTGCCCGACCCCGGCAGGCCCTCGACCATGATCACACCAGACACGTCATCCCTCTCTCGGATCAAGTTTGCCGAGAATAGCTGCGAGAGAGTCCCGCTCGCGATCGGACAGGGTGCCGAAAAATGCGGCAGCGTCCGCGCGCCGCTCGGCCTCCACGTCGGCGAGCACGGCCTCGCCCTCCCTGGTCAGCTCGACCGTCGTCGCCCGGCGGTCGGACGGGTCTGCGGCGCGCCGCACCAGCCCCCGGTCCTCGAGGCGGTCGACCACGTCGGTGGCCGACCGTGGCGCGATCCGCAGGTGCTCGGCGACGACACCGAGCCGCGTCGGGCCGCCGTGGCCGATGACCCTCAGCGCACGAGCGTCGTGAGGGGCCAGGTCGTGGCCGAGGCCCCGTGCCCAGCGGCGCCGCAGCGCCCGAGCGGCACCGAGCAGCAGCTCGTCGAGGGCGGCGGGCTCGTCGTCCCGCGCCTGCCCAGGGACTCCACCCCGTCGATGGGGGTGGTGAGGGGGCGACGGCATGGGAGCAGCATAGGGCACCTTGCTCGCAACCTCAAAGTGAGGTAACCTCATTAAATCTCAAGCCCTAGCGAAGGAGGCAACGCTTGCCCGAGCTCCCCCACCACACCGCAGGGCGCGGCCCCACCCGCCTCGACCCGGCCGACCGCGCACAGCTCGCCGAGTCGCCCGTCTCGATCCGTCGGGTCCTCGCCCTCTTCCGTCCCCACGGCGGCGTCGTCACCGTCGTCACCGCGACGATCGTCGTCATCTCGGTCATCTCGATGGCCCAGCCGTTCCTGCTGCGCTCCGTCATCGACGACGCCCTGCCCCACCAGAACGTCCGCCTGCTCCTGCTGGCCGTCGGCGGCATGCTCGCGGTCACCGTCGTCACGCAGCTGCTCGGGGTCGTGCAGACCTGGCTGACCACCGCCGTCGGCCAGCGCGTCATGCACGGCCTGCGGACCGACGTCTTCCGGCATCTCCAGCGCCAGTCGATCGCCTTCTTCACCCGCACGCGCGGCGGTGAGGTGCAGTCGCGCCTCACCCACGACATCAGCGGCATGCAGTCGGTCATCACATCGACGGCCACGTCCATCGCGAGCAACGTCACGACGGCCATCGCCACGGCCATCGCCATGGTCGCCATCAGCCCACGCCTGTCCCTGCTGTCGCTGCTCGTCATCCCCCCGGCCGTCCTCATGACCCGCCGGGTAGCCCTGCTGCGCCGCGACATCACCACGCAACGGCAGCGGCGCCTCGCCGACCTGCACAGCCAGGTCGAGGAAGGCCTCACGGTCAGCGGCGCCACCCTCGTCAAGACCCTCGGGGCGGGTGACGCGACCGCTGATCGGTTCTCGGCCACCTCGACCGACCTCATCGACCTCGAGCTGCGCTCGCAGCTGGCCGGCCGCTGGCGGATGGCGACGATGCAGATGGTCTTCGCCGCGATCCCGGCGCTCATCTACCTCGCCGCGGGCTTTCCGGCCACCTCCGGCGGCATGACGATCGGCACGCTGATCGCCTTCACGACGCTCCAGGGGACGATCTTCCGGCCGCTGCTGGGTCTGCTGGACGTGGGCGCCCAGTGGATCACGTCGATGGCTCTGTTCAGCCGGATCTTCGCCTACCTCGACCTCCCCGTCGAAGTCGCCCCACCGGCCGAGCCGGTCGCGATCGACCTCGGCTCGGTCCGCGGCGAGATCGTCATCGACGACGTGACCTTCACGCACGACGGACGGGTCAACGCACTCGACGGTGTCACCCTCCGCGTCCCGGCCGGAAGCACCCTGGCGCTCGTCGGTGAGACCGGCTCCGGCAAGTCCACCCTCGCCGGCCTCGTCGCGCGCCTGCACGATCCCGCCTCGGGCACGGTCGCCGTCGACGGCATCGACCTGCGCGACCTGGACCCCGGTGACCTGGCCAGCATCGTCGGCGTCGTCAGCCAGGACACCTACCTCGTGCACGCGTCGATCCGCGACAACCTCCTGCTCGCCGCCCCCGAGGCGCCCGACGACGAGCTCTGGCGGGCCCTCGAGGCCGCCCAGGTCGCGGCGCTCGTCGCAAGCCTGCCCGACGGGCTCGACACGGTCGTCGGCGCCCGCGGGCATCGCTTCTCGGGCGGCGAGAAGCAGCGCCTCGCCATCGCGCGTACGCTCCTGCGCAACCCGAGGATCCTCGTGCTCGACGAAGCGACCAGCGCTCTGGACAACGACACCGAGCGCGACCTGCAAGCGGCCCTCGACCACCTCAGGGCCGGGCGCACCACGATCGCGATCGCACACCGCCTGTCGACCGTCCGCGATGCCGACCAGATCGCGGTGCTCGACCACGGCCGGGTCGTCGAGATCGGCGACCACGACGCGCTCGTGGGCCGCGGCGGTCGCTACGCGCGCCTCGCCGCCGCCGACCTCGCCCCGGCCGCCTGACCCGCTCCCGGTATGCGGCTGCGGCGGGTATGCGGCTGCGCCGGGTATGCCGGTCAGCCGGGGATGCCGGTCAGCCGGGGATGCCAGTGAGGCGAGCGTCCCGCTCGAGCGGGCATGGGTCGAGCGGGGTGCCTCCGGTCTGGCTCTATCTGCGTTGCTCCACCACGCGGAGCAACGCACACGGCGCGGACGCCACCGCTCAGGCGGGACTCCGCGTCATCGGACGCGGGGTGTCTCTGGTCTGGCTCTATCTGCGTTGCTCCACCACGCGGAGCAACGCAGATAGGGCGGACACCCCGCTCAGGCGGGGCCGTAGTCGAGGTGCACGACGCCGTTGGCGTAGACGTCGGACCCCTTGAGGGACAAGGTCGTCGGGTCGACGCCGTCGGCGAAGAGCCGCTCCCCGGTGCCGCGGGCGACCGGGTAGACGAACAGGTGCAGGTCGTCGACGAGGCCGTCCCGTAGCAGCGCCCGCACGAGGGTGCCGCTTCCTGAGACGTAGATGATGCCGTCGGTCCCGTCCTTGAGCCCGCGGATCGCCTCCGGGTCGTAGGGCATCGTCGTCGACGGACCCCACTCGACGCCGGGCTGCTGCGACGCGACGACGTACTTGTGGGTCTCGTTGAAGAACGGAGCGCCAGGGTCGTCCGCGACGGTGCGAGCCGACCAGGCTGGCGCGAACGCCTCGTAGGTCCTGCGGCCGAGGAGGATCGCCTTGGCCGAGCCGGTGATCGCGGCGAGGGTCTCACCCATCTTCGGGTCGAAGCCGAACTCGAAGGTCCAGCTCGGGTCCTCGTAGACGCCGTCAAGTGCGATGAACTCGTGAACTGCGATGCTGCCCATGAGCATCCACCCTTGGGCCACCGAGCCTTCCCGTCAACCCGGTGTGGCAACGTTGGCTCTGTGGAACTACGCGAGCCGGCGCACCTCGTCTCACCCAGGGCGGTTCGGATGTGGACCGTGGAGGCGCTGTTCGCGAACCTCTTCCTCGTCGCCGCGCAGGTCATCTGGTGGTTGGTCGACGACGACTCCGACCGCACGAGCCACCTGGTCGTGGCCCTGGTCTGGCTCGTCGTCGCGGTGGCCTACGTCATCGTCATGCCGCGCTGGCGCTACCGGGTCCACCGGTGGGAGGCGACCGAGCACGCCATCTACACGCAGACCGGCTGGCTCAACCAGGAGCGTCGCATCGCACCACTGTCCCGGGTGCAGACGGTCGACCTGGAACGCGGACCGGTCGCCCAGCTCTTCGGGCTCGCATCGGTGCGGGTCACGACGGCATCCGCCGCCGGCCCCCTGAAGATCCACGGGCTCGACCTGCCCGTCGCGCAGCAGCTCGTCGACTCGCTCACGACCGCGGCAGTCATGGAGAAGGGCGACGCGACGTGACCGACCGGGCTCCCGCGGCCGACGACGAGACCGAGTGGCGCCGCCTCGACCCGCGGATGCTGCTCATCCACCCGCTCGAGACCCTGGTGCGCCTCCTGCCCGCCCTCCTGGCGATCTTCATCGCCCGCCTCGGCAGCGACGGCAACGACCGCTGGGAGCTCCTCGCGCTGCCCGTCATCGTCGCCTACGGGGTGTTCCGCTGGCTGACGACTCGCTACCGGATCGGCGACGGCCAGATCGAGCTCCGGCGAGGCCTGCTCACCAAGCAGACGACGACCGCACGGCTGGACAAGGTGCGCACGGTCGACCTCACAGCCAAGCTGCACCACCGCGTCCTCGGGCTTGCCAAGGTCGAGATCTCGACCGGCGGCAGCCGCCGCGACCGGCTCGTCCTCGACTCGCTCCAGGCGGACGAGGGACGCCGGCTTCGAGCGGAGCTGCTGCATCGCATCGACCCGTCGGTCACCGCGCTGCCCAAGCCGTCGGGTCCTCCCGTTGACGATGCCGGGATCGCGGAAGTGCTCGCCGACGCGCCACCTCCACCCCTCGACGAGGAGCTGGTGCGCCTCGACCCGACGTGGGTGCGCTACGCACCGCTGACGATGACGGGCATCGCGACCGCGGCGGCGGGCCTCGGGTTCATCACGCAGGGCTTCTCGCGTCTCGGCGAGGAGGGGCAGACCATCATCGAGCGGGCCCAGTGGGTCCGAAGCCTCGCGTGGTGGATCGACGCCGTGCTCGTGCTCGCGCTCGTCTCGGGACTGGCGGTGACGGCATACATCCTCGCGTTCTGGGGCTTCCGCCTGACGCGCAACCGGCTCGGAAGCCTCCACACCAAACGCGGGCTGCTCACGAGCCGTGAGACGAGCATCGACCACGGACGGGTGCGCGGCATCCGGCTCGACGAGCCGCTGGGGCTGCGGCTGGCCGGGGCGCGCCGCCTCAAGGTCGTCACGACGGGTCTGCTGCGCGAGCGCGGTGGGTCCGACTGGCTCTGCCCGCCGGCACCTGCACGTGTTGTCACCGGTGTCGCCTTCGAGGTGGTCCCGGACGCGGCCGCCATCCTCGCGGCGCCCGCGCAGCACGGACCCGCAGCCCGGCGCCGCCGGCTCATCCGCTCCATCGTGCCGGCGGCGGTGGTCGTCGTGTTGCTCGTCCTCCTCCGCCTGGTGTGGGACCTGCCGCTGCCGTGGGTGGGCATCGGCCCGGTTCTGCTCGTCGCCGCGGTGTGGGTCGGGC
This sequence comes from Intrasporangium mesophilum, assembly GCF_054783095.1. Taxonomy (NCBI): domain Bacteria; kingdom Bacillati; phylum Actinomycetota; class Actinomycetes; order Micrococcales; family Intrasporangiaceae; genus Intrasporangium; species Intrasporangium mesophilum. The sequence continues at coordinate 37,334 of NZ_BAAGRF010000024.1, forward strand.
TCGACCGCTACACGGGCCTGGGGCACCTCGTGACGGAAGGACATCTCGTTGCGCGCGAGGGATCGCTCGACCGGCGGCGCGTCGTCCTCGATCGTGAGGGGATCATCGGCTGGACCGTGCGGCGCTCGTTCTTCCAGCGCCGCTCGGGCCTGGCCACGCTGGTGGCCACGACCGCTGCGGGCGACCAGCACTACGACGTCGTCGACGTGCCGGTCGACCGTGCGGTCGCGGTGATCGCGGAGATCAGCCCGGACCTGCTGGCCGAGTTCGCCTGAGCGAGAGGCGGCTACGCCTTCTCGAGGATCCGGACCAGCGCCTCGTACCCCTTGGCGCGGGCGTGCTCGAGCGCGGTGACGCCGTCCTTGTCGGCGATGGCCGGGTCGGCGCCCGCGGCCAGCAGGATGCGGACGATCTCCTGGTGCCGCAGCCCACCGTCACCGAGGATCACCGCCTCCAGCAGTGCGGTCCAGCCGAGGTCGTTGACATGGTTGACGTCGATCCCCGTCATCACGACGCGCCGGACGTAGTCGACGTGCCCCCGTTCGCTGGCCGGGATCACCGAGATGCCGCCATAGCGGTTGCGGATGGTGAGGTCAGGCTTCGCCGGGAGCAGCGCTTCGAGCATGGCCACGCTCCCTGTGACGCCGGTGACGAGCCACGGGGTGTCGTGTCGGTCGTCGAGCGCGTCGGCGTCGGCGCCCATCGCGACGAGGACGCGGGCGGCGTCGACACGGTCGTGGGTGGCTGCGAGCAGCAGCGCCGTGCGCCGCCGTCCGTCCCGCGCCTCGAGGTCGGCTCCCGCCCGCAGCGCGAGCGCGACCCGGTCGGCGTCACCCGCCTCGGCCGCCGCGAGCAGCTCACGGTCCGGGTCGGCGATGGGCTTGGCGGTCGTCGCCGTCACAAGCACTCCTTCGAGTCGGGGATAGTTTCGTTCGCGAGCCATCTGCAGCGGGGTGAGCCGTTCGGTGCCGGACGGCTGCTCGAGAGCGACCCCGCCCGCCACGAGCACGCGCAGCGTGTCGACGTATGCCGTCGTGTCGCGTCCCAGCCAGACGGCCTCGTGGATCGCCTGGTACCCGATGCGGTTGACATGGTCACGGTCGATGCCGGCGCGCAGCAGCTCTCCGACGACGAGGGCATGCCCGCGCTCGGCGGCGCGGATCAGCCCCGTGCCGTTCCAGCTGTCCTTGTCGTCGACCCTGGCACCGTGGGACAGCGTGAGGCGCAGCAGCTCGAGGTGGCCTTCGCTGGTCGCGACGAGATAGGCCGACTGCACGGTCTCGTCCTTGGCGTTGACGTCGGCGCCGCGGGCCACGAGGGTCCGAGCGCGGTCGACATCGTCCGCCCAGGCTGCGTCGCGCAGCGCCTCGTCGAGGGCCGCCTGCTCTGCCGGGGTCGGCGATGTCGGGCTCACCCGGTCGAGTGTGGCGGATGGGGTCGGGCGCGCACTCGACGAGGGGGTGTCGCGCGTGACGTCTGGGGTCGCGCGCTCACTCGACGAGGGGGTGGCACAGGCCGCGAGGACGACGCCGCCCAAGGCGAGAGCGAGCCCGACCGACCGCCACGGGCGTCGCGCAGGGGGCGTGCCGCGCATCGGAGCCGGTGGTTGCACCCGGTCGTCGCGGTCCGTCGGGCCGTGCAGTGCAGCCCTCACGGCACGAACGGGTCGGTGACGACCTCGTACGGCGGCGTTGCGACGGCCTCGTCGAACTTGCTGTCGACGTACATCGTCCGCCCACGCAGCACCTTGGCGGTCGTGAGCACCCGGGCCGGGTCCGTCGCCCGCTGCGAGAGCAGCTCGGCCGACCTGCCGTCCGCTGTGAGCTGCAGCGACGCGAGCATGCGCGAGAAGTTGCGCACCACGCTGAGGCGGGTGCCCTGGAGCACGAGGCCGTCGGCGTTGACGAGGTCTGCCGAGCCGGTCGTCACCGCCGACACGGACCCGTCTGCCAGCGCGAAACGCCAGAGCAGCCCGACGTTCCCCTGCGCGACGACGAGGGCCGAGCCGTCCTGGCTGACGACGATGCCGCCGAGGTTGAAGCCGCTCGCCTGTGCGATCGTGCCGGTCGCGTCGGCCCACAGCTCCGCCGACCACCCGTTCGCCCCTTCGGCGACCCGGATCACCTGTGGCGCATTGGAGTTCGTGAAGTAGGCCGCCCCGTCCGGGCCGATCGCGACGTCGTTGAGGAAGACGTTGTCACCCGGCGCCCGAAGAGCCGCGAGCAGCTCGCCGGAAGGCGAGTAGACCCACAGGTCCGGGCGGCCCGGCTGCCCGATCCCGTTCGGCCCACCGGCGACGTACACCCGGCCCGCGGAGTCGGTCGTGACGCCACGGGCGGTCCAGCGGCCGTCGGTGCCGTCGCCGCCGACCCACTCGCTCGTCTGCCTGGCCCCCGCGGTGCCGCGGTGGATCTCGCCACCGGTCGTCTCGCTGACATAGAAGACGCCGCGCCGCTCGTCGGCGCCGATGCCCTCGAACTTCGACCCGCCCTCGTCCCCACTGAGGACGTAGCGGTCCGGACGGCCCTCGCCGGAGGCGGTCGCGGCGGGTGCCAGCACTGCGAGGGTGGTCGCTGCGGTGAGGACGGACAGGGTGGCGATGGTGCGCTTCATGTGGGACTCCTCGGGTCGGTGCCGTGAGTGGTTCAGGGGGTCGATTCCACTGTCGTGCGCGGCCCCGCCCTTCCGCGTCGGGCAACCGTCCACTCCTGACTAGCCGATCGGATGATGCCGCCGCCGCCTGCCGTCCCTAGGCTGGCGGGTCATGGAGTCCGTCGGCATCCTCGCTCCCGCCCGGCTCGACCGGTGGCTGCAGGTCGTGCTCCTCGTGCTCCTGGTCACGTGCGCGGCGCGGTATCTCATGCGCCACCCCTTCGACGTCACAGCGGTCCTCATCCTCCTCGGTGCCGCAGCCTTGGGCGTCGCCTACTCCACGCGTCACCTCGTTGCGGACCGGCCGGCCTGGCCGACCGTCTGGGTGGTGTTCGTCGTCGTCCTCTGGATCGCTCTGACCCTGGTCGCACCCTCGTTCGCATGGACGGCGGTGCCGGTCGCGTTCGCCGTGCTTCAGGTGCTTCCCTTTCCGTATGCCGTCGGCGTCGTCGTGCTCATGACCGCGGTCGTCAGCGTGGCGTGGGCCAGGATCACCGAGGACGTCGACCCGACGGTCTTCGTCGGCCCGGTCGGCATCGCCCTGGTCACGGTGCTGTCGTACCGCGCCCTCGAGCGCGAGGCCCGGACTCGTCAGACCCTGATCGACGACCTCACCGAGGCGCAAGCGGATCTCGCTGCGGCACAACGACGCTCGGGCGCCCTCGCGGAGCGCACGCGGCTCTCTCGCGAGATCCACGACTCGGTGGGGCAGGACCTGTCGAGCATCACGCTGCTGCTCAACGCAGCCGAGCAGGAATGGGACCGGCGCCCCGACGAGGCGCGGCAGCACGTGCACAGGGCCGGCGACGCTGCGCGGGAAGGGCTGGAGGAGGTGCGCCAGGTGGTCCGCGACCTGGCACCGGCCGGGCTGGAGACGGACGGCGCCGACACCGCCTCGGCGCTGCCGGACGCGGTGCGACGAGTGGCAGAGACGACCACGCACGGCATCGTCGTGCAGGTGCGAGTGCACGGGGTCCCGGTCCCGGTGCCGTCCGACGTCGCCGGCGCCATCGTCCGGTCGGCGAGGGGCGCGCTGGCGAACGTCGTCGAGCACTCTGGTGCGAGCCGCGCCGTGGTCAGCCTGACCTACAACCCCGACGAGGTCCTGCTCGACGTGCGTGACGACGGGAGGGGCTTCGATCCCGCACGCCCTCGGGACCGCGGCGACCGCGGTCGTGGGCTGGACGGCATACGGGACCGGGCGACCGGGCTGGGAGGCCGGGCCACCGTCGAGAGCAGTCCCGGCGAGGGAACCGCGGTCTCCGTGGCATTCCCGCTGGACGGTGACCGATGAGCGCAGCGCCGGCGACCGTCCGTGTCGTCCTCGTCGACGACCACCCCGTCGTGCGGGCCGGCCTGCGGGCCCTCGTCGAGGGGCAGGACGACCTGACAGTGGTCGGTGAGGCGAGCGACCTCGACGGTGCGCTGCGCGTCGTCCAGCAGGAGCGACCCGACGTCGTCCTCATGGACCTCAACCTCGGCGCCGGCGCGGGCGGGGCGGAGGTGACGGCGCGGCTTCGCGCGCTGCCCGACCCGCCCGACATCCTCGTGCTGACGACGTACGACACCGAGGCCGATGTGCTGCGAGCGCTGGACGCCGGGGCCGTCGGGTACCTGCTCAAGGACGCGCCACCCGACCAGCTCTTCGCCGGCATCCGCTCCACCGCCCGCGGCGAGACGGTGCTCGCGCCCTCGGTCGCGGCCACGCTCGTGCGGCGCGCGAGCTCGCCCGGCCCGGTCGTCACCGAGCGGGAGGTCGAGGTCCTGGAGCTGCTGGCACGTGGCCTCGGCAACCGGGAGATGGCTCGCGAGCTGTTGGTCTCGGAGGCGACGGTCAAGTCCCATCTGTCGCACATCTACACCAAGCTCAGCGTCGACACTCGCGCCGGCGCGGTGGCGGCGGCGATCGAGCGGCGCATCATCCGCCCGTAGGGACCCGGCGCTCACTCGATCGGGCCTCCCGAGGGGGCAGACGGCATACCTGGAGAGTCAGCGAGGTCACGGGTGGCGGTGGACCGGGACGGCACATGCGCATCGGCGCGACCATGAGGCCGCGCCGATGCGCTCGGTGCAGGTCACTGCAGGTAGTGCAGCTAGGTGCTGTTGTCAGCGGGCCGCGCCGACGAGCTCCGGCTCCGCCTGCGTGACCACCGGCGCCGCAGGTGCGACGTCGTCGTCGATCATCGCGGCCTCGTCGAAGGGGAGGCGTCCGGCGAGCACCAGATCCGCCTTGGCCTTGTCGATCTCACCGACCCAGGTGCCGATGAGCACGGTCGCGATGGCGTTGCCGGCGAAGTTCGTCAGCGCCCGCGCCTCGCTCATGAGCCGGTCGATCCCGACGATGATGCCGACGCCCGGCACGAGGTCTGGGCGGTGCGACTGGAGGCCACCCGCCAGCGTGGCGAGCCCGGCACCGCTGACCCCTGCGGCGCCCTTGCTCGCGATGATCATGAACACGAGGAGCGAGATCTGCTGGCCGATCGTGAACGGCTTGTCCATCGCCTCGGCGATGAACAGGCTCGCCATCGTGAGGTAGATCGCGGTGCCGTCGAGGTTGAAGGAATAGCCCGTCGGGACCGTGATGCCGACGACCGGGCGGGAGACGCCGAGGTGCTCCATCTTCGCGATGAGGCGCGGCAGGGCCGACTCCGACGACGAGGTCGACAGGATGAGCAGGAACTCGCGGCCGAGGTACTTCAGCAGGGAGAAGACGTTGATCCCCGTGACCGTCCGCAGGATCGCGCCGAGGAAGCCGAACACAAAGATCGCGCAGGTCACGTAGAAGGCGAGCATGAGCAGCCCGAGGCTCTTGAGCGAACCGAGACCAGTCGCGCCCACGAGCGCGGCCATGGCACCGAAGGCGCCCACGGGGGCGGCCCACATGATCATCGACATGAGCCGGAAGACGAGCTTCTCCAGGTACTTGACCGCCGTCAGGATCGGCTCACCGGACGGCCCCATCTTCTGCAGCGCGAAGCCGACCAGCAGGGCGATGACGAGGACCTGAAGGACCGAGCCGGACGTGAGGGCCGAGACGAGCGTGTCGGGGATGAGCCCGAGGAGGAAGTCGACGGTCGTCTCCGCACCGCCGCCGGCCGCGCTCTGGCCGGCGGCAGCCGTCGCCTCGGTCAGGCCGAGGCCGGCGCCGGGCTTGATGATGTTGCCGACGACGAGACCGATCGCGAGCGCGACGGTCGACATCGTGACGAAGTAGGCGAGCGCCAGACCGCCGACCTTGCCGACCTGAGCGGCCTTCCGAACGGATCCGATGCCGAGCACGATCGTGCAGAAGATGATCGGCGTGATCATCATCTTGATGACGTTGACGAACCCGGTGCCCAGGGGCTTGAGGCTCTTGCCGAGCTCGGGGAACAGCGCCCCGACGACGATGCCGGCGACCATCGCGACGATGACGGCGACGTAGAGGTAATGGGTGCGGTCGCGCTTCTGCCGAGTGCCAGATGCCGGGGGCTTCTGGGCGTCGACGGCGCTGTCGGCGGTGTGGCTCACGGTGACCTCCGTTGGCGAGGCCCGGGTCGGTGCCGGGCTGGTGGATGCCCTGAGCCTGGTCGCGTGAGTGACTAGGGTCACGATTGTGTTCATTGAGTTCTCGCCGCGGCGGTGGAGTGTCGCGGCGCAGACCTTTGCACTCCAGGTCGGCATCGCGGTCATCGTCGTCGCAGCCGGTCTCGCCGGCGCCTTCGTCCAGGCCCAGCGGGCGGGCGACCAGGAAGCGACGGCCAGGGCGCTGGCCGTCGCGGAGACGGTCGCGGCGACCCCCGACGTGGTCAGTGCCGTCCAGGGCCCGGACCCCACGGCGGAGCTGCAGCCCTACGCGGAGCGCGTCCGCCTCGAGTCCGGCACCGACTTCGTCGTCATCATGAGCCCCTCGGCGGTCCGCTTCACCCACCCCGACCCCAGCCAGATCGGCGGAAAGTTCCTGGGCCACACGGCAGAGGCGCTCGCCGGCGGTGTGGTCGTCGAGGACTACACCGGCACTCTGGGCCCGTCGTCGCGCGTCGTGGTCCCGGTGAAGGACGGCGCTGGCGTCGTCGCCCTCGTCTCGGTCGGCATCCGCAAGGCTGCGGTAGGCGAGCGCGTCCGCGCCCAGCTGCCGGGCATCCTGCTCGCCGGTTTGGTCGCCGCCCTCTTGTCCGGCCTCGGGACCGCGCTCGTCGCCCGCCGCATCCGGCGTCAGACGCACGGCCTCGGCGAGCGGCAGCTCCGCGAGATGTACGAGTACTACGACGCCGTCCTCCACGCCGTCACCGAGGGGCTCGTCATCACCGACCTCGACGGCACGCTCCGGCTCGCCAACGACGAGGCCGTCCGCCTGCTCGGGCTCGCACCGGACGCGGTGGGACGCAAGGTCGCCGACCTCGGGCTCGCGCCGGCGCTGGCCGCAGCCCTGACCGACGACGAGCCCCACGAGGACGAGCTGCACGTGACCGCTGCGCGCGTGCTCGTGCTCAACCGAGGCCCGGCCATGTGGCGCGGGCGCCGGCTCGGTCACGTCGCGACGCTGCGCGACCGCACCGACCTCGAGGCCCTGACGGGAGAGCTCGACTCGGCTCGTGGGCTCACCGAGGCCCTGCGTTCGCAGGCGCACGAGTCGGCCAACCGGCTCCACACCATCGTCAGCCTCATCGAGCTCGGCCACACCGACCGGGCGCTCGAGTTCGCGACCGACGAGCTCAGGGTGTCCCAGGTGCTGACCGACCGGGTGGTCGGCTCCGTCGACGAGCCCGCCCTCACGGCGCTGCTGCTCGGCAAGGCGGCCGAGGCCCACGAGCGCGGGATCGCCTTCGAGATCGAGCCGGGGGCACACTGGCCACGCGACGTCGCGCCGACCCGCGACGTGGTCACCATCGTCGGCAACCTCATCGACAACGCCCTCGACGCCGTGTCGAGCGACGGAGCCGGGCTGAGCGCCGACCGGCGGGTCGTCTTCGGCTCCCGGGTCGACCACGGGTATGCCGTCCTCGACGTCTCCGACAACGGGCCGGGACTGCCGCCCGGTGCCGTCGCCGACGCCTTCCGGCGCGGCTGGTCGACCAAGGACCAGGGCAGCGCCGGGAGGCGTGGCATCGGCCTGGCGCTCGTGGCCCAGACCGTCGACCGGCTCGGCGGCTCGCTCGAGGTCTCCGGGCCGCCGGGAGCGACGTTCACGGTGCGGCTGCCGGTGCGGGTGTCATCGTGACCGGGCCGAAGGTGCTGCGGGTCCTCGTCGTCGAGGACGAGCCGGTCGCGGCCGACGCGCACACGGCATACGTCTCGCGGGTCGACGGCTTCGCCGTCGCGGCCACGGTCGGCACCACCCAAGCTGCGCTGAAAGCGTTGCAGGACAAGCAGATCGACGTCGTCCTCCTCGACATGAACCTCCCGGACCGGCACGGCCTCGACGTCGTCCGCGCGATGCGCGCTGCCGGGCACCGGGCGGATGTCATCGCGGTCACCTCCGCGCGCGACCTCGAGGTCGTGCGGGCGGCCGTGTCGCTGGGGGTCGTGCAGTACGTCCTGAAGCCGTTCGTGTTCGCGACGCTGCGCGACCGGCTGCTTGCGTACCGCGCCTACCGCGACCAGGTCAGCGGCGGTGCGCAGCTGGGCACCCAGGCCGAGGTCGACGAGGTGTTCGCCGGCGCCCACGCCGCCACGGAGCCACGGCTGCCCAAGGGCATGGGCGAGGAGCTCCTCGCACGGGTGTCGAAGCTGCTCCGCGAGTCCTCGAGCGGGCGGTCGGCGTCGGAGATCGGCGAGGCGCTCGGAGTCAGTCGGGTGACCGCGCGGCGGTACGCCGAGCACCTCTGCGACGCCAAGCTGGCCGTCCGGCGCTCGAGGTATGCCGGCGCCGGCCGCCCCGAGGTCGAGTACCTCTGGAGCCGCTGATCTCCCCCGTCCCGCGGAGCGAGCTCCGAACCACCTTGACCCGTTGGAGCCGCGCCTAGGGCTTCGAGCCACCCGTGGACGAGTGGCGTCGGGCCTCAAGGGTGGCGTCGGGACATCCGGGTGGCTGGGTCAGGCGGGAGGCTCTTCAGCGAGCCACCGGCGGATGGCGGCGCCGTCCTCGTCGAGCCTCGGCGGTGCGGCGTGGTCGCGGCGGGTGACCTCGGCACCGTCGCCGTCGAAGAACCGCAACGGTGGCCCAGGCAACGTGAGACGGCCGAGGGTCGGGTGGTCGACCTCGATGACCAGCCCCTGGCTCGCGGTCTGGTCCCACGCGTACACCTCGTCGAGGCTGCGCACCCTGCCCGCGGGCACGCCGACCTCGGCGAGCCGAGCGAGCAGCGGCTCGGCGTCCCAGTCGGCGAAGGCCCGCTCGACCACCTCGATGACGTCGGCGCGGTTCGCCACCCGGAACGCGTTGGTAGCGAGCCCGTCGGCCGCGGGGTCCAGCCCGAACGCCGTGCAGAACCGCTGCCACAGTCCCTCACTCCCGACCGCGATCTGCACCAACCCGTCGCGGCAGTGGAAGAGGCCGTACGGAGCGATCGAGGGATGGTGGTTGCCAGCGGAACGGCCGACCTCGCCGGCCACGGTCCACCGCGTCCCCTGGAAGGCGTGGACGCCGACGACGGCTGCGAGCAGCGACGTGCGGACGACGCCACCGCGACCCGTGCGGTTGCGCTCGTGCAGCGCGGCGACAACGCCATAGGCGCCGTACATCCCGGACAGCAGGTCCGCGATGGGCACGCCGACTCGCTGCGGGTCGTCCGGGCCGGAACCGGTCAGTGACATGAGTCCTGCCTCGCCTTGCGCGATCTGGTCGTAGCCGGCCCGCCCGCCCTCCGGTCCGTCGTGCCCGAACCCGGTGATCGACAGGACAACGAGGCGAGGGTTGCGCTGCATCAGCTCGTCGATGCCAAGGCCGAGCCGCTCGAGGACCCCGGTGCGGAAGTTCTCGACGAGCACGTCGGCGCGGTCGACGAGGGCGAGCAGCACGTCCTTGTCGGCGGGCTCCTTGAGGTCGAGGGTGATCGACTCCTTGTTGCGGTTCGCCGAGAGGAAGTACGTGGCCTCGCGTGCCTCGTCGGGCCCGACGAACGGCGGCCCCCAGCCGCGGGTGTCATCGCCGTGCCCAGGTGCCTCGACCTTGATGACGCGGGCGCCGAGGTCGGCGAGCATCATCGTCGAGTGCGGGCCGGCGAGCGCTCGGGAGAGGTCGACGACGAGTACGTCCGAGAGGGGTCCGGTCACGCGGTCAGTATGCCGTCAGCCCCCGTCCGCGAGCACCGCCCCGCCCCCTCCCATTCCCATCCAGGCTGAGGTGGGGCTGGTGGGACGGGGCGCTCACTCGACTGTGAGGATGGCGTCGCGGCCTGGTTGGTGGTGGGCTGTGTTCGACGATCCCGGGCGTGACTCTTCACT
>NZ_BAAGRF010000025.1:0-955 GCF_054783095.1 Intrasporangium mesophilum
CGCTTGAAGAAGATGTTGAAGAAGGCGAGGAAGCGGTGCCAGGCCACGCCCATGGTCGGGTTGAGGGCGATGGTGATCATCCAGGCGAACGAGATGAGGATCTTCACCGCCGCGATGACGACGATCGTCTGCTCGAGGGTGTCGACGCTCAGGCCTGTGAGCGACTCACCCATCCAGCCGGTCAGCGGGTAGTGAAGCGAGTTCGCGTCGCCGACCGCGGTGGTGCCGGTGGTGCCGCCGTTGAACTCCAAGGCGTACTCGAAAGCGCGCAGCGCCAGGATGCACAGCATCACGCCGAGGATGGTCAGCTCGACGTAGTAGGCCTGCCAGAACGTCGACCCGAAGAACCGGCTGCGGCGGCCGCCCTCGCCCTTCGCCGAGCGTGGGTGGTTCTTCTGGCGGATCGCGATGAGCAGCAGGATCGCGACCAGGCCGGTCCAGGCGAGCACCTCGGTGACCCACTCGAAGGGCGGGAAGTGCCCGATNGCGGCCACGACCGGCAGCCGCGACATCCGGGTGTGGCCCAGGAACTCCCGGAACAGCGTGCGGGTGCGCGCCCCCTTCGCATCGCCCCGGTAGTCCGGCTGCCCGAGCCGGAACGTCGCGATGAAGCCCTCGACGGTGGCGACGAACAGGGTAATCCCGACACCTGCCACGCCCGTGCACACAAGGATCGCGACGTATTGAAGAACGGTCACGTCGCCGCCTAGCCGATCGCCGCGTGGATGGCTTGAGTCGCCTGCGGCAGCACGTTGAACAGGTCGCCGACGACGCCGAAGTCGACGAGCTCGAAGATCGGGGCCTCGTTGTCCTTGTTGACCGCGACGATCGTCTTGGACGTCTGCATGCCCGCCCGGTGCTGGATCGCGCCGGAGATGCCGCATGCGACGTACAGCTGCGGGCTGACCTGCTTGCCGGTCTGGCCGACCTGCGAGGTGTGGGGGTACCACCCCGC
>NZ_BAAGRF010000026.1:0-23817 GCF_054783095.1 Intrasporangium mesophilum
AGGGCTTGCAGGGTGATGGTGATGACCAGCTGGGTGCGGGGGGTGCGGGTGACGCCGTGGGGGGCGGCCACGGCGCGTCCGATCAGTTCGAGCAGGGCGTCGGCGCGGCGGGTCGAGGCGGTGCGCGGGTCCCGCTGACCAGACCCGCTGCCGGCCGGTGCGTGCCCAGAGCCAGGGCCGGACTCGCTGCCGGACTCGCTGCTGGATCCGCTGCCGGAGCGATCGCCGGAGCTTGTGCCGGAAACGGTGCCTGAGCCGTCACCCGTGCCGCCGCCTGAGCCGCCGCCTGAGCCGTCGCCGAACTGACGGGCGAAGGCGTGGCCGGTCCGGCCGTCGCCGGGGCCGGCCTCGCCCGGTTTGGCCGCGCTGGTGTCGCGGGGCGCGCCGTCTGTGCTGTCTGCATTGTCGGCGCTGTGCGCGCTGGGGGTGCTGCTGGGGGTGTTGCTGGGGGTGTTGGTGGGTTGGGTGCAGTGGTGGTCGGGTCGGGGTCGGGCCAGGGGGTCGATGGCGGCGTCGAGGATGGCGGCGCCTTCGGGGTCCAGGCGGAGCCGGTACTCGGTGTAGGCGGTGGTGGTCCGGATCNTGAGCACGTCGCAGGAGTCGGTCATGGCGGTGGTGATGGCGTCGAGGTGCTCGGGGTCCGCGACCCGGGCCAGGTCGTCGTGGAACCGCAGGATCAACGCGGCTTGGCTGGTGCTGACCCGGCCGGTGCGGACCCCGGTGGCCAGCGCGGCCCAGCGGGGCTCGCCGGGGTGCATCGCGGCGGCGACCCGGGCCAGCGCGGGGGCGGTGGCCGGGTCCAGGTGCGGGGCCACGGTGCGTAGCCAGTCGGGCCGGGACAGCCCCTGGGTGGTGCCCAGGCCGCGGGTGTCGGCCTCGCCGGCGAGCACGGCGGTCAGGGTGTCAGCCAGCGCGCGCAGCTGTTGGGCCTGGCCCAGGGCGTGGCCGATGTCGGTCTCGGACAGCGACCAGGGCGCGATCCCCAGGGTGTGCTGCATCGTGTCCAGCAGCGACCCGAGGGTCCCGACCAGACCCTCTTTCTCACCAGTCTCGGCCGTCTCGGCGGTCTCACGGTTCTCGACGCGGTTGACGGGCTTGAAGGGGTCGGCGTGATCGAGCCCTGGTGCTGGGGCACCGCTGCCGGGCGCGGCCAGGGGTGGCGTGTCGCGCTCGGTATCGGTGCCGGTGTGCATGTCTCCAGGATAGAAGTGACCACTGACAACCGAACGCAAACGCGATTCTCACCATGCAAACGGTGTGTGTTTGGTCGGGGGAGCCAGCGGTGCGGCCGCCGGCGTTGCGGGTTGGGCTGTCGGTAGGTCTGCTGGTTCTGGTGGTGATCACCACCAGAACCAGCAGACCCACCCGCATGGCTCACCGGGTGACCAGCGGGCACGGCGGCGCGGGAGGTGGGCCGACGCGAGAGGCCGGGTCGGTGCGAACCCCGCGGCTGCGGCATACGCAGCGGGGAGGTGAGCCGACGGCAGAGGCAGGGTGGGTGCGAGGGGCGGCCGGCGCGGGGGAGGTGAGCCGACGTCAGAGGCAGGGCGGATGCGGGGGGAGGTGGCCGACGGCAGAGGCTGGGTGGGTGCGAGGGGCGGCCGGCGCGGGGGAGGTGAGCCGAGGGGAGAGGCAGGGTGGGTGACCAGCGGGCACGGCGGCGCGGGAGGTGGGCCGACGCGAGAGGCCGGGTCGGTACGAACCCTGCGCCCGCGGCATACGCAGCGGGGAGGTGAGCCGACGCCAGAGGCAGGGTGGATGCGAGCGGCGGCCGGCGCGGGGGAGATGAGGTCCGGCAGCTGCGAGAGGCTCTCGATCTAGGGTGGCGGGATGACCCGCGAACGTGATGTCCTGCTGGCCCGTCTCGCTGCCGAACGACGTCACGTCCTGGCGACCGTGGACGGCCTGAGCGAGATGGACCTGACGAGCGTGGTCGCGCCTTCAGGATGGTCGATGGCGCAGCTGCTCAACCACCTCACGTTCGACGACGAGATCTTCTGGATCGGCGCGGTCCTCGGCGCCGACGAGGAGTGCATCGGCCTGATCCAGGACGGTTGGCAGGTTTCGGTGACGTCCGGCGCGGCCGCAGTTGCTGAGTACCACCGCTGGGTGCGCCGGAGCGACGGACTGCTGACGGAGGTCGATCTCGACGCACCCCCCGGCTGGTGGCCACCGGAAGAGGTCTTTCCCCTCCCGCCCTTCGCGGATGCACGTGAGTGCGTGTTCAGGCTCCTCATGGAGACGGCCACCCATGCCGGCCATCTCGACATGGCCCGGGAGCGGATCGACGGGCAACAGCACCTGGTGGTCGGCTAGAACGCCTGCGGGCCCTGCCCTTTGGCTGCGGAAGTGCGGCCGGTGGACGGGCCAAGCCTCGGGCGGGCTCCGGTGACCTGAGTGACCGGGCGCTCACTCGACTGTGAGGATGGCGTGGCCGGACCTGGAGCTCGACGGACACCACCGATGAGTATTCGTGTCATTGCAGCGGGAACGGCGACTGCGCCCACCAAGGCTCCGGTTCGACGCTCACCTGCTCGACCCACTTGACCCACCAGAAGCCACGTCGTCCCGGCGCGACCAGCCGGACCGGCGCGCCATGACCGGGCGACAGCGGCGCACCGCCGACGTGCGTCGCGAGCATCAGGGCCCCTGCGTCCGCAGCTGGGAAGCGTCTGGTGTACCCGGTCGCCGAGCGCACGGCGATCGAGCCGCCGGGCGGGACCCCGAGCAAGGAGTCCAGCCGGACGCCGCGCCAGGTCTGCTCGGCCCACCAACCACCGGTGCAGTCCAGGATGGCCGACTCGGTCGTGACGGCCATCGCGAGCAGCTCGGCGTATGAGACCCCCAGGGGCGGCTCACCGGGCCGGCTCACCAGCAGCGTGTATGCCGCTGGGTCGATCCGGGGGACACCGTCAGTGAACCATTGGGTGACCGGCATGGCGGACGGTGCGCCGGTCCCGGTCTCATAGGACCCCGTCGCACGGCGACGCCCGCCGGGCAGACCGGCAACTGATGTGGCGGACTCGACCGCGCCGTACACGAGTGCCGCGACACCGCCGACGGCGATCGCGCGCAATGCGGTCCGCCTGGACAGGTCGCTGGCGCGGAGCCGCTGCCGTCGATGGACCACGTGGATCAGCGCGAGTGGCACGACCGCGACCGCAGAGGCGACGTGCACGGTGAGCATGCTGACCCCGGCAACCTCGAGCGGACCCAGCGTGGCGTGCAAGACCCCGGCCACCAGGCTGATGGCGAGGACGACTGTGAACACGAGTGCGAGCGCGTGCGGGCGTCGACGGCGAAGTCCGCGTCGCACGATCACGGTCTTCCAGGGGGCGAGCACGAGGATCCCGAGGCCCAGCGTGCCGTGGACCACGCTCACCACCCTGGACTCCGGCGACGAGCCGACCCCGAAAGCCAGCCAGCCCGTGACGAAAGCCCCGGCAAGGAGCACGAGCAGCGCGAGGTTGGTCCGCCGGCCCGGTCGGAGCAACACGACCATCAGTCCAGTGTGCGCGCTGTCGGCACCAACCGGACGTGGCGGCGTGCCGGCATACCTCGGGACATGAGCGGGGTATGAGCGAGGTATGAGCGGGGTACGAGCGAGGCCCGGTGGGACGGTGCGAACGCACCAGCCCCACCGGGCCCCGGAAGAGCTCCTTATCGGTCCATGGCCGCCTTATCGCCCCTTGGCGGCGGAGGCCGTCGGTCGGGTGTAGTCGGCGGCCGCACCTGAGGGTGGTGTCAGCGAGTCGGCAGCCGCCCACGTGGTGGGTCCGGTCTCGAGCGAGACTGCGATGTCAGCACCGTTCCTGATCGAGCGAAGCGGGAGCCACGAGCTCTGCTGTGCCGTGCCGTCGATGGTCATGGACCCGATGAACGGGTTCGTGACCGCGTCGTGGTCGGTGACGATGCGAACGGCCTGGTTCTTCAACCACACTGTGGTGGCTGGGAACTGGGGCGTCGAGAGCGCCAAGCCCGAGGCGGTGCCCACGGTGGGGTACATCCCCAGCGCCGCGAAGACGTACCAGCTCGACTCGGCACCCATGTCGTCGTTGCCGGGCAGGCCGTCGCGTCCGGTGCCGAACGTCACGTCCATGAGCTTCTGCACGATGTACTGCGTCGAGGCAGGGGCGCCCGCCCAGTTGTAGGCCCAAGGCGCGTTCATCCCCATCTCGTTGCCCATGTAGAAGGTCTGGCTGTCCTGGCCGCCGTTGAGCTGCTTGGCGGTCGGCACCGTGCTGAGCGAGCTGTCGATGGAGAAGAGCCGGTTGAGGCGGGCGACCGCCTGGTCCTTTCCACCGATCGCGTTGATGAGGTCGGTCCAGGCATACCCGAACGACCAGAAGTAGTTCGGCTCGGTGGACTCGTGGAACGTGCCGGGCATCAGCGGACCCGGCGTCCCCGGCGTCGTCGGCGCGGCACGCGTCGCGATGCGACCGTTCGCCTCGTCGAAGATGTTGCGCCACCAGCCGGTTCGGTCATAGAGGCTGTCGAGGTCGGCCTGGGTCACCGCGACGCGCGGGTCGGTCCGGACTTCATCGGGGACGGACGCGAGGAAGGCCGCGGCTGCCCGGTCGCTGTTGTAGCGCTCGATATTCGTCGAGGACCACTCGGGGCTCGGGTAGTAGCCGTCACGTAGGTACTGCTCGGAGCCGCTCATGCTCTTGTTGTTGTTGCACGCGCTGGTGTGGTCGAACACCGACTGCTTCACCAGACGCGCCGCGGTGGTCACGTCGAAGTCCTTGGCCCCGAAGGCATACGCCCCGGCGAGGACCGGCAGGGCGTTGTCGCCGGCCATCGGTGTCGAGTCGTCGCTGGCGTCCACCCAGTGCGGGAACGCGCCGCACTGCTGGGCGTCGACGACGAGCGACTGCATCATCTCGCTGGACTCCTTCGGCGCGAGCAGGGCCAGCAGCTGGGCCTGCGACCGGTAGGTGTCCCACATGGAGAAGCTCGTGTAATGCGTCGTGTAGCCGCCCGCGCTCCCGTCGGGCCGCGTGTAGGCGTAGTCGGCGACGTTGGCGACGGGGCGCTGCTCGACCCCGCCAGTGGTGTCGACGCCGGTCGGGAAGGGCCGCTTGGCCCCCATGCTCCGGAAGTCCCCGTTGACGTCGGAGTACACGGTAGGGGAGCCGAAGACGCGGTAGAGAGCCGTGTAGAACTTCACCAGCCTGTCGCGCTGTGCTGACGTGAGCGTGCTCGCGTCGGCGGCGTGGTCCACCTGGATCGTGTTGAGCCGGGTGTTCCACGCGGCGTCCGCCGCCTGCTGCGTCTGCTCGAAGCTGGCGGCGGCGTTCTCCGTGTGCAGGTTCAGCTTCGCGTTCGCGACGCTCACAGCAGACACGCCGACACGCATGCTCAGCGTCGGGTCGGAGGCAGGCAGGTCGTAGTGCAGCAGCGCCGCCCCGTTGGTCACCGTGTTGACGCCGGCCTCACCGGTCTGGGCGAGGGGCCGGTCGAGCTCGGCGTAGAAGTAGACGGGCGAGTTCCACGGCGTGCCATAGGGGGTACAGAATGCCGGGGCGACCGTCTGTCCGGACAGGACCCGTCCGTCGTCGCTGACGGTCAAAGACACGTGGTCCGGGGTGATCTTGCCGGCCTCGGTGCGGCGGTTGCTGTTGCCGTTGAGCCGGGTGTCGATGGAGAAGTACCCGGAGGCCTGGTCGGGGTACGTGAAGCGGGCCATCCCCGTGCGGGTCGTCGCGGTGAGGTCCACCTTGACCTTGTTGTCCATCGTGACGCCGTAGTAGCCGGGCGACGCCGACTCGGTGTTCGTGTGGAACGGAACGCCGGTCGGGACGCCGGTGCTCGAAGCCACGGCGGTCGGCGTCGAGGCGGGCATCATCCCGACAGTTCCCTGACCCGGGCACCCCACGCCGTTCAGGTGCGTGAGGCTGAAGAAGTTGATGCGACCGGTCGTGGCTGTGGGCGGGTTCAGGTATCCACCAGACCCGTTGAAGTTCGTCCGCGGCATGTCGGGGCCGAAGTTGGTGAAGCCGAACGGCACCTTGGCGCCCGGGTTGTCGTTGCCGGCATACCCGCTGGTCGCCGCGACGGCCGTGCCGATGAACGGGTTGACGTACTGGGTCAGCGGCAGCACGTCTCGATGCTGCGGTGGCACGGCGGGATGGCCGGCCGCGCTGGCCGAGCCTGCCGCAGTGGCTGCGAGGAGGCCGGCCGCCGTCAGAGCGACTGCCCACCTCCTTCTGGTCATGGACATGCGCATCCGTGGCTCTCCTTCTCCCCGACGTTGGGGCCTCTGGTCTGGCCCGGCCACGCTAGGGGCGCCCAAATCGGGAGGGCAAGGTGAATTGCCTCCTTTGTCCGATCCGTACATTCGACCGGACAAGGGCTGTCAGGGCACCGGTCAGAGTGGGTGTCCGCGCCGCGGCAGTCGAGTCGCTCGGCTGACCCGCCACCCGGCATACGCCGGGAGCCGGGCCACCACGCGTCGAGTGGTCACGTTCGTACGGGCTCCGGGCTCACACCGCCGGGCCCCGCCGACCACTCGACCTGGGTGGTATGCCGTCAGGTGGCCACGGTGCCCCGGGCGCGGATGAGGTCGCGGTACCAGGTGAAGCTGTCCTTGGGGATGCGCTGCTGGGTGGCGTAGTCGACGTAGACGACGCCGAAACGCTTGGCGTACCCCTCGGCCCACTCGAAGTTGTCCAGCAGCGACCAGCAGTAGTAGCCGCGCACGTCGACGCCGTCGCGTCTGGCCCTGGACACTGCATGGAGGTGGTCGTCGAGGTAGCGCACCCGGTCGACGTCGTGCACCTGGCCGTCGGGGTCGACGACGTCGTCGACGGCGCGGCCGTTCTCGGTGATGTAGATCGGCGGCAGGGAGGGGTAGGTCGTCTTGAGCCAGGTGAGCAGGCGGTAGAGACCGTCGGCCTCGACCGGCCACCCCATGGCGGTCCGCTCTGCGTCGTCCGCGACGACGGGCTCGGCACCGAGGTCGGTGGCCGTGCGCTGGGACGGGTCGTCGACGGCATACGGGCCCTGGGCGATGTCGCTGGGGAAGTAGTAGTTCACGCCGAGGAAGTCCAGCGGCGCCGCGATCGTCGTCAGGTCGTCCGGCTGCAGGAACGAGAAGTCCGTGATCGGCGCGTAGACCTCGCGGGCCAGGTCGGGATACCGCCCGGCCAGGACGGGGTCGGTGAAGAGCAGGTTCGCGTTCATGAGGAAGCGGTCTGCCGCGGCCCGGTCCTGCGGGCTGTCGCTGGCAGCGGAGACGGGCTGCAGGTTCAGGGTGATGCCGACCTGCGCACGTGGGTCGGCCGTCCGGATCGCCGGCACCGCGAGACCGTGCCCGAGAAGCAGGTGGTGCGCGGCGGCGACTGCCCCCTCGCCCTCGCGCCGTCCGGGCGCGTGCACCCCGATCGAGTAGCCCAGCATGGAGGAGCACCAGGGCTCGTTGAGCGTGATCCAGCGGTGGACGCGGTCGCCGAGGGCGGCGGCGACGACCGCGCTGTAGTCCGCGAACCGCCGGGCGGTGTCACGCACGGTCCAGCCGCCCTGGTCCTCCAGCGGCTGAGGGAGATCCCAGTGGTACAGAGTGATGGCGGGCTCGATCCCGTTGTCCAGCAGGGTGTCCACGAGCCGCGAGTAGAAGTCGAGCCCGGCCTGGTTGATCGGGCCGGTGCCGTCGGGCTGGACCCGGGGCCAGGCGACCGACAGGCGGTAGCTGTCGACGCCGAGGTCACGCATGAGCGCCACGTCATCGGCGTACCGGTGGTAGTGGTCGCACGCCACGTCTCCCGTGTCGCCCCCGAACACCCGGCCGGGGGTGTGGCTGAACGTGTCCCAGATCGATGGGCCGCGGCCGTCCTCGTGGACGGCTCCCTCGATCTGGTATGCCGCCGTGGCCACCCCGAAGGTGAACGCTTCCGGCCAGTGGGGGTGGGTTGTGGTCACCTGTCAGCTCCCTGCGATCGGCGCGGTCGAGCCGCGGACCACGAGCTCGGTGGCGAGCTCGACGTGGTTGTAGTCGAGCTTGGCTCCGCCGCCCAGCTGCACAGCGGAGCGCAGGGCGACGGCGCCCATCTGCCGGAGCGGCTGACGGACCGTGGTCAGGGGTGGCGACGAGACCCGGGCCATCTGCGTGTCGTCGAACCCGACGACGCTGAGGTCCTCGGGCACCCGCAGGCCCCGGGATCGGGCGGCCTCGAGCACGCCGAGCGCCATCTCGTCGCTGAACGCGAAGATCGCTGTTGGTGGGTCCGGCCGGTCCAGCAGCCAGGTCGCGCCGGCGACGCCACCTGGGTAGAACTGCGGCTCGGAACGCACGAAGTCCTCGATGACGGGGAGCCCGGCGGCGTGCATGGCGGCCCGGAAGCCGTGCATGCGGGCTTGGTTGCAGGCGGCCGACTGGGGGCCGGCAATGTAGGCGATTCGCTTGTGCCCCAGGGAGATCAGATGCTCGGTCGCGGCGACCCCGCCGGCGAAGTTCGTGGACCCCACGCTGGTCACACGGGCATGCGGCATGTTGAGACCGTCGATGACGACGATCGGCACGTGTGCCCGGGACAGCACCCTCAGGTCGATTGCGGACATGACGCCCGTCACGGCGACGACGGCCGTGCGCCCGGCCCCGGCCAGGTCGCGGGCCCAGTCGGCCGGCTCGAACCGTGCCTCCCCGGCATGGCGGACGGAGACGACGACGGCGACATCCAGGTCGGTCGCGGCTTCCAGCACGCCGTTGAGGATCTCGGTGGAGTAGGCCACCAGCTCGTCCTGGAAGAAGACCTCGATGACGGTGTCCGGTGCAGGCGGCTGACGGCGCACGACGTACTCGTGCTGGCGCAGGAGCTCCTGGATGCGGGCACGAGTGCCGGCGGCGACATCGGCGCGTCCGTTGATCACCTTGGAGACGGTGGCGATGGACACGCCTGCCGACGCGGCCACAGTGGCCAGGGTGGGGCGTTCGGTCGCAGACGTCACGTCGGGCTCCTAACCGCTTGCCGGGGACGTTGGTCGCCGACTCACTTCAACCGGCGTGACGAGCCGCCGGTCGTGTCCCACGACACGTTCGGGTCCGCTCATCGTGATGGTAGCCCGGCACGGCAGATCGGCCGCGGAGGTGCCGACGAGCACCTCGAAGTCGCCCGGCTCGACGATCCGCTGGAGACCGATGCCCGTGAACGAGGTCCGGTCGGCGTGCACGGTGAACCGAACGTCCTTCTCCTCGTTGGGTTCCAGTTCGACCCTCGTGAACCCGGCCAGCTGCTTCAGCGGCCGGGCCACCTGGGCCACCACGTCGTGCAGATACAGCTGGACCACCTCGGTGCCGGTCCGACCGCCGGTATTGCGGACGCGGACCGAGACGGTCACCTCGCCGCTGGTGTCGATCTCGGTCTCGCTCAGCCGAAGGTCGTCGACCTCGAAGGTCGTGTACGACCGGCCAAAACCGAAGGGAAACAACGGTGCCGAGTCCAGGCTGGTGATCCCGGCGCTCTCCGGGCCGCCGAGGGCCGGCTGCAGGTAGGTGCTGGGCTGGCCTCCGGCCTTGCGGGGGACCTGCACGGGGAGCTTGCCCGACGGCTGGACCCGACCCGAGAGCACGCCCGCGATCGCCTCGCCGCCGCGCTGGCCGGGCATGAAGGCCTGGACCAGTGCCGCGGCCCGGCCGTGGACATCACCCAGGGCGTAAGGGCGGCCGGAGACGACGACGACCACGACGGGCGTGCCGGTCTCGAGCAGCGCCTCGAGCAGGTCGGCCTGCACGCCCGGCAGGCGAAGGTCCTCGGCGTCGCAGCCCTCACCCGACGTGCCCAGCCCGAAGAGACCGGCCAGGTCGCCGACGTAGGCGATGCACAGATCGGCCTGGCGCGCGGCCTCGACAGCCGCGGCGAAGCCGGACCGGTCGTCGCCGCGGACGCGGCACCCGGGCTCGTGGACGATCTCGACGTCGGGCAGCTCGGTCCGGAGCGCCGCGACCCCGGACGGCACGTCCACGCCGAGGCCGATCCCGGGGTAGCGGGGCAGGACGTGGTTGGGGAAGGCGTAGCAGCCCATGAAGGTGCGCGGGTCGTCGGCGCAGGGCCCGACGACCGCGATCCGGCTGGGTTGGGCACGGTCGTCGCCGAGGAGCGGGAGCGCGCTGCCCTGATCGAGCAGGATGACCGACCGCTCGGCCATCTCCCGGGCCAGCTCCCGGTTCGCCTCGGAGTCGAGGTCGACGTCCGGGTCCGCGACCGAGCCCTCGGGCGTCCAGTCCGGGTCGAGCAGGCCCAGCTGGATCTTCTGCGCGAGGATCCGGCGGGCGGCCCGGTCGACGATCTCGACCGAGAGGTTCCCGGCGTCGATCTGCTCGACGAGGCCCTGGCCATACCCGTGGGTGTTCGGGAGCTCGACGTCGATGCCCGCGCGAAGGGCGAGCGCACCGGCCGTGTCGTTGTCGGGCGCGGCGCGGTGCATCGAGGCGAGGAACGGCACCGCCCAGTAGTCGGACACGACCGTGCCCTCGAACCCCCACTGCTCGCGCAGCAGGTCGGTGAGCAGCCACGAGTCCGCCCCGGCAGGTATGCCGTCGACGTCCGAGTAGGAGTTCATCACCGAGCCAGCCGACCCGAGGACGACCGCCATCTCGAAGGTGGGCAGGATGACGTCGAGCAGCTCGCGCCGGCCCATCGAGACGGGCCCGTGGTTGCGGCCAGTGCGCGACGCGGAGTAGCCGGCGAAATGTTTCAGGGTCGCGATGATGCCGGCACTCTGCAGACCCTTGACGTATGCCGTGCCCAGCGTCGCGACGAGGTAGGGGTCCTCACCGATCGTCTCCTCGACCCGTCCCCACCGGTAGTCCCGCACGACGTCGACGACGGGGGACAGGCCCTGGTGGACACCGACGGCCGCCATGTCGCGGCCGATCGCTGCGGCCATCCGCTCGACGAGGTCCGCGTCGAACGTGGCGCCCCACGCGATCGCCGCCGGGTAGACGGTCGCACCGAAGGTGGTGAAGCCGGTCAGGCACTCCTCGTGCACCAGCGCGGGGATGCCGAGTCGGGAGTTCTCGAGCACGACATGGTGCTGGCGCACGAGTTCCGCCGCACCTTCGGCGACGGTGAGGGGGATGCTGCCGAAGACGCGGGTCAGGTGACCGAGTCCGTGAGCGCTGGCTTCTTCGAGAGGGACGCTGGCGGCGGCGAAGACATCCTGCATCGGGGCGACGTTGAACGTCACCGCGGACTCCGGCTGCGAGGTCGACTCGGAGGTCGGCTCAGAGGTCGACGCGGACGATGACTTGGACGACGACGCGGGCGATGGCCCGACGCGGTCCTGGTCCACCTCGTCGGTGGCAAGCTCGGGCTGCAGGTCGAAGCCGACCCAGCGGCTGCCCAGCTGGCCGATCTTCTCCTCGAGGGTCAGCTGCGCCAGCAGCAGGTCGACCCGTTCGTCCACGGGTCGCGTTGGGTCACGCCAGGGTTGTGTATCGACGAGGGCTTGCGGTGCCGGGTCGGTTGTCACGGGCACTCCTTGGATCCGCGGCGTTGCTGTATCCCCATGTCATGTTTCGAAACTTTTCGAAACCCTGTGAGGTTGCACTGAGCCACCTGTCAGCGCACATCTGCGCTGGTGAGAACCACATTCGGCGGCAACTCTTTCTTGTTTATCTCGAAAACACAAGACCCCTTGACAGTGCGGTTCTCGAAACATAGCGTGCCCTTGCGATCGCATAACGTGCGTTCCTGACGGCGCCTCGCAGCCCGGCAAGAACGCTGGACTGCATGCCTTCCTGGCGTGCAGTCAAGTCATGGTCATCTGTTCACTCTCGCCGTGGCGCGGGCCACGGCCTTCGAGTTCGGAGTCAGCGTGGACCCCAACGCGATGTCCCGGCGGAATCTCCTCCGCCTCGCACTTGTCGGCACAGCCGGCGTCGGGCTGGCCGCCTGCGGCACGTCCGGACCCACCGGCGGTAACGCCGCCACTGGCGGCACCGGCGGCGGTGGCGGCGGCGGTTCTGCCGCCAGCTACTGGTTCCTCACCGGTCCACCCGGTGAGGGGATCAGGACGAACACGGTCAAGCGGTTCAACGCCGCCAACCCGTCGACCCAGATCCAGTACACGACGTTCGCAAACGACGCGTACAAGACCAAGATCAAGACGGCCATCGGTGCCGGTCAGTCCCCGACCATCATCTGGGGCTGGGGCGGTGGCGGTCTGAAGAGCTACGTCGAGGCCGGGCAGGTCGAGGACCTGACCGACTGGTTCAGCCAGAACTCGGCCGTCAAGGACCGGCTCTTCCCGTCGTCCTTCGGCGCGGCCACCGTCAACGGCAAGATCTACGCGATGCCGGCCGAGACCGTGCAGCCGATCGTGCTGTTCTACAACAAGTCGGTGTTCGACCAGGTCGGCGTCCAGCCTCCCCAGTCCTGGGGCGAGCTCATGGCACTCGTGCCGAAGTTCAACGATAAGGGCATCGCGCCGATCTCCCTGGCGGGGCAGTCGCGATGGACCAACATGATGTGGCTGGAGTTCCTCTTCGACCGCATCGGCGGCACCGAGGTGTTCCAGGCGATCTTCGACGGCCAGAAGGACGGGTGGTCGCAGCCGGCCGCCATCCAGGGGCTGACCTACGCGCAGAACCTCGTCAAGGCCAACGGCTTCAGCAAGGGCTTCTCCTCGATCGCCGCCGACAACAACGCCGACCAGGCGCTGCTCTACACGGGCAAGGCAGCCATGATGCTGCACGGCACCTGGACCTACGGCAGCATGGCGCAGCAGGGCGGCGACTTCGTGTCCGGCGGCCACCTCGGCTGGATGAACTTCCCACCGGTCGAGGGCGGCAAGGGCGACCCGACCAGCACGGTCGGCAACCCCGGCCAGTACCTGTCCATCTCCTCCAAGGCGACCGAGGCACAGAAGGAGACGGCGAAGAAGTTCTTCTCCACGGCGGTCCTCGACGACGCCGAGGTCAAGGAGTGGATCAGCAACGGCGCGGTCCCCATCGTCAAGGGGACGGACAGCCAGTTCACCGGCAAGGACGCCGAGTTCCTCAAGTTCGTTTACGGCGTCGCGAGCAACGCCAAGGTGTTCGCCCAGTCGTGGGACCAGGCTCTGAGCCCGACGGCCGCCGAGACGCTGCTCGACAACATCGCCAAGCTTTTCCAGTTGTCGATCACTCCACAGCAGTTTGCCACCGCAATGAATGCCACCATCGGCACATGACCACGCTCGCTCCAACGACGACTGCTCCGTCCGGCACCACATCCAACGTCGGACGGAGCGGCGTCGTGGGGTGGATGGCCCTGCCTGCCTTCTTCCTGTTCTTCGCATTCGGCGTGATCCCCCTCCTGGGGGTGCTCGCGCTGAGCTTCACGACGTGGGACGGCATCGGTGAGATCCACCTGACCGGTCTGACGAGCTGGAGAGCCACGCTCAGCAACCCCGGCCTCCCGCACGCGCTGCTGGTGACCTTCGAGGTGATGCTGCTGTCGTGGGCGTTCCAGACGCCTCTCAGCATTCTCATCGGCGTCTTCCTCGCGGGTCACCAGCGCTACCGCGCGCTCTTCGCCGTCCTCTACTTCGTGCCGCTGCTGCTCAGCTCCGCCGCGATCGCGGTGGCCTACAAGGCGCTGCTCGACCCGAACTTCGGGCTGGGTGCGGGCCTGCACCTCGACTTCCTCTCCCAGGACTGGCTGGGGCAGGGGAACCTCGCACTCTTCACCGTCGTGTTCATCGTGTCCTGGCAGTTCATCCCGTTCCACTCACTGATCTACCAGGGCGCGGTCCGCCAGATCCCGGACTCGATCTTCGAGGCGGCCGAGATCGACGGCGCGGGGCGTTTCCGCAAGTTCTGGAACATCACGCTCCCGCAGCTGAAGAACACGATCATCGCGTCGTCGACGCTGATGATCGTGGGGTCCCTGACCTTCTTCGACCTGATCTTCGTGCTCACCGAAGGCGGCCCGGGTGATGCCACCCGGGTGCTCGCGCTGGACATGTACAAGACGGGCTTCCAGGCCAACCTCATGGGGCAGGCCAGCGCGATCGCCCTGATCCTCGTCCTGGTCGGCGTGGCCCTGGCCCTGATCCTGCGGCGGATCGGCGGCGGCAGGGAAACCTCCAGCCAGCTGGAAGGGGCCTGACATGGCGACCGCGACGACGGACACCAAGACCCCGCCGGCGGCCCAGGCTCCGCGATCGGGAGGGCCCGGTAGACGCAGGCGCCGCAACGAGCGCCCCAACTGGGGCGGTGCCCTGTTCGGCCTGCTCTGGCTGTTCATCGTGCTCATCCCGGTGTACTGGGTCGTGATCACCAGCTTCAAGACGCAGGCCAACTACTACGCGATGAACCCGCTCCAGCCGCCGACGAACCCGACGCTCGACAACTACCGGTCCGTCCTGAGCAACAACTTCCTGCAGTTCTTCTTCAACAGCGTCATCGTGGCTTTCGGGACGCTCGTGCCGGCGGTCTTCGCCTCGTTCATGGCGGCATACGCGATCGTCCGAAGCCGCGGGCGGCTCCTGAGGTACGTCAACGGCCTGTTCCTCATGGGCCTCGCGATCCCGCTGCAGGCGTGCATCATCCCGGTGTACCTGATCATCATCAAGCTCCAGCTCTACGACAGCCTGCTGGCGATCATCCTGCCGTCCATCGCGTTCGCCATCCCGCTGTCGGTCCTGGTGCTGTCCAACTTCGTCCGTGACGTGCCCCAGGAGCTGTTCGAGTCGATGCGGGTCGACGGCGCCACCGAGTGGCGGATGCTCTGGCAGCTGGCGTTCCCGCTCACCAGTCCTGCGCTCGTCACCGTGTCGATCTACAACGGCCTCACGGTCTGGAACGGGTTCCTCATCCCGCTCATCCTGACCCAGAGTCCGGACAAGCGGACCCTGCCGCTGGCCGTGTGGTCCTTCCAGAGCCAGTACGGCGTCAACGTGCCCGCCATCCTGGCGTCGGTGGTGCTGACGACCCTGCCGATCCTCGTCCTCTACGTGATCGGTCGCCGTCAGCTGGTCAGCGGCCTTACTGCCGGCTACAGCAAGTAGGCGGTCACCGAGCCAGGGACGCAAGACCCCTCAGCCGTAGCGGGAGCGGAGCCCAAAGCTCCGCTCCCGCAACGGTTTTCGGGACCGCGTCTGTCGCCCGCACAGGCCGGCTGAACCGGTCGGCTGGAGCTTGTCCATGGGGATCGGAGGGACAAGCGGGCCGACCTGGTCGAGACTGTCAGCGTCCACGTCTTGAGGAGGCAGCTGTGCTGGAGGAGATCCGGCGTCGGGTGGCGGACTTCCTGGCCACCCACGACCCCGCCACGACGGACCGGCTCGACTTCCTGCGCGCCCGGTTCGATGCCGGGCTCGCATGGGTGCACTACCCGGTCGGGCACGGTGGCCTCGGGGTCGACCAGGCGCTCCAACCCGAGGTCGACCGGCTGTTCGGTGAAGCCGGGTCGCCCGACAACCAGGCGCGCTCCAACGGAATCGGGCTCGGCATGGCCGCGCCGACCATCCTCGCCTTCGGCACCGAGGAGCAGAAGCAGCGCTTTCTGCGCCCGCTGTGGACAGGCGAGGAGATCTGGTGCCAGCTGTTCAGCGAGCCGGGTGCGGGCTCGGACCTCGCAGCCCTCGGCACCCGCGCCGTCCGCGACGGCGACGGCTGGGTCGTCAACGGGCAGAAGGTATGGACCTCCGGTGCGCACTTCGCGCGCTTCGCGATCCTCGTCGCACGGACCGACCCGAACGTTCCCAAGCACCGCGGCATGACCTACTTCCTCTGCGACATGACCGCTCCCGGCGTGGAGGTGCGGCCACTGCGGCAGATCACCGGCGAGGCGGAGTTCAACGAGGTCTTCCTCACGGACGTGCGGATCCCAGACAGCCAGCGGCTCGGCGACGTCGGGCAGGGCTGGGTGGTTGCGAACGCCACGCTCAACAACGAGCGCGTCGCGATCGGGGGACGGGCGACGCCGCGCGAGGGCGGCCTGGTCGGCGTCGTCTCCCGGACCTGGCGCGGGCGGCCCGAGCTCCACACGCCTGAGCTGCACGACCGGCTCCTGCGGCTCTGGGTCGAGGCCGAGGTCGCTCGGCTCACCGGAGCACGGTTGCGGCAGAAGCTCGCCCAGGGCCAGCCCGGTCCAGAAGGTGCGGCGATGAAGCTGACCTTCGCCCGGCTCGCGCAGCAGCTCTCGGGCCTCGAGCTCGAGCTGCTCGGCGAGGAGGGGCTGCGCTACTCGGACTGGACGATGGTCCGGCCCGACCTCGTCGACTTCACCGGCCGCGACGCCGGCTACCGCTACCTGCGTGCCAAGGGGAACTCGATCGAGGGAGGCACGTCGGAGATCCTGCGCAACATCGTCGCCGAACGCGTGCTGGGGCTGCCGGCGGAGCCACGCGTCGACAAGGACGTCCCGTGGAAGGAGATCCCGCGATGAGCGAGACGGCCGTGCATGACCTGCTCTACACCGATGTCGAGGAGGACCTGCGCGCCAGCGTGCGCGATCTGCTTCGCGTCTCGTGCGACGCCCGGTCCGTGACGGCGATGTACGACGGTGACCGGTCCGTCGTGGCGCCACTGTGGAAGGCGCTCTCGGTCGACCTCGGCCTCGCCGGCCTGCTCGTCCCCGAGGAGCGCGGCGGTCAGGGCGCCTCCGCGCGCGAGGCGGCCGTCGTCCTCGAGGAGCTGGGCCGGGCCGTCGCACCGGTGCCGTTCCTCACCAGTGCAGTCGTGGCCACCACACTCCTGCTGGAGTCCGGCTCGCCGCTCGTCGCCGCGCTGGCGGCGGGGGAGCGCGCCGCAGCGCTGGCGGTTCCGTGGTCGACCGCCCCGCACCGTGACCTGACGGCCCTGCGCCTTGACGATGGCCGGGTCACCGGCGTCGTCACGAGCGTCGCCGGTGCACGTGAGGCCGACACGCTCCTGGTGCCGGTGGCCGGGCCGGCCGGTCTCGCGGTATGGGCTGTGCCCGCGTCTGCGGCGACGGTCACTCCGGTCATCTCCCTCGACATGAGCCGACAGCTGGCGGATGTGCGCCTCGACGGCGTGCCCGGTGAGCTGGTCCTCGCTGATGCCGAGCCGGCCCTGCGCCGGGCGCTTGGTGCAGGCGCTGCGCTGCTCGCCTCGGAGCAGCTCGGGGTCGCGCGCTGGTGTCTGGAGACGAGCGTCGCCTACCTCAAGCAGCGGCGGCAGTTCGGTCGGGTCGTCGGCGGTTTCCAGGCGCTCAAGCATCGGCTTGCGGACCTCTACACCGGCGTCGAGTCTGCGGCGGCGGCCGCCAGGTATGCCGCAGCCACGCTGGCGGCCGACGATCCGGATGCGCCGGTCGCGGCATCCGTGGCCCAGTCGTACTGCAGCGATCTCGCAGTCCTGGCCGCAGAGGAGGCCGTGCAGCTGCACGGCGGGATCGGCATGACGTGGGAGCACCCCGCACACCTGTACCTCAAGCGCGCCAAGTCCGACCAGATCGCCCTCGGCACCCCAGGGCGACACCGGGCCCGGCTCGCGACCCTGGTCAACCTCACCCCCTGACCCCGCGCGCCTCTTCCCCACACTCCCCCGCAACACACCCGGAAATCGCAAGGTCAGGACGGTTGCAACTGTCTTGACCTTGCGATTTCCGGGTGTGTTGCCAGGGCGGGACCCCGTGAACAGGCCGAAGGCCCGGGCCTGCAGGGCCCGGGCCTTCGGTCAGCTGTCAGGTCAGCCGTTGCAGATGACCTGAGCGCCTGCCCAGTCGGCATTGTCGTGACCGTTTCCGTCCCCGCCGTCGCCGACCTGGAGGGTCAGCTGCTGCACGCCGGTGACGTCCGCGGTCAGGGTCTTGGCCGCGCTGGTGCCGGTCATGGGGCCGGAGGCCGCCACCGTCCTGCCGTCGGCGAGGACGGTGAAGGTGACGCTGCCCTTGCCGCCGGCACTGTCGTCGAGACCGACGTCAGTGTTGAAGGACGTGCACGCACCACCGAGGTCGATCACCACGCTGCTCACCGAGTTCGTGCCGATGCCCTTGGCGTAGGTCGCCCCGCGGATCGTGATGGGCGTGCCGTCGCCGGCGCCGTTGCCGCCGACGTTCGTGTCGCGCTCGACCGGGCCGTAGCCGTTGGTCGCCGACACGAAGGGCAGGTCGCTGAGGTAGGCGAGCCCGCGCTGTTGGAGCGTGAGGGAGTATGCCGCCCCCGTCCGTGACGCGGAGTCGCCCCCTGCGTAGGTGACCAGGGCTGCGACCGAGTAGGCGCCGCCCGCAGCGTCGTCGCCGACGGTGACCCGCCAGCTCAGTGGCGCCGAGGCGCCCGCCGCGAGTGTGGCCGGAGCACCGTCGACCGGGGTTGCGGTCCAGCCGCTGGGCACGGCCAGGCTGGCCGCGACGTCGGTCATGGTGGCCGCTGCGTCGTTGCGCACCGTGCCGCTGACGGTGAACGTGTCGCCCGCTTTCGGGTGTGCCGCGATGTCGTTGCTCGCCAGCGGGGTCACCGAGGCGCGACCGGGAAAGGTCGGCTGGCCGTACACCTTGGCGTTCCAGCTGGGGGCATTGACCTGGCGGACCTTCACGCCGCCCCGGACGGTGCCCAGGTCGGTCAGCGTCACCTTCTCGGGACCGTTGCCAGGCCCGCCGTCACTCGTCACGGCCAGGGCGATGGTGTTCTGGTCGTGCGGGTTGAGGATGCCGTTCGGGACCACGAAGGTGTGCTGCGGGCCGACGTTGGCGATGTACTGCCCGACGTTCCAGCCGTTGACGTAGATCAGGGCCCGGTAGTTGGCGTTGGAGTGTGCGGTGCTCGGGTCCCCGATCGTGATGCCGATGGACGAGTCGTCCTCGGTCGGGACGTCGAGCGTGACGTTCGTGCGGTACCACGTGGTGCCCGGTGCGGCACTGCTCTGTGGCAGCGTGGTGCTGGACCAGGAGCCGTCGGCGTAGCCGGGCAGGTGCCAGCCGTGCCGCTCCCCGAAGAGACCACCGGCGTTCATCACGCCGCGGGCCGGGTCGACGATGTCCTCGCCTCCGAGGTTGCCCTGGACACGCCAGGTGATGGCCGGCTGAGCGGCCGCGCCGGTGGAGTCGGTGTATGCCGCCGAGATGAGTCCGCGGCCCTCCTTGTGGGCGTCGTTGGTCCCGCCGTCCTCGTTGTGGCCGTTGTTGCGGACCATCACCGAGAGCACGTGGTCACCGTCGGTGCGCAGGGCCTCAGGCACCGTGAAGGTGGCGGTGCCGCGGGTGGGCGGGCTGGCAACGCCTGAGCTCAGGACGTTCTGACCGAGGTAGACCCCGTCCAGCCACGCCTGCAGCATGCCGGCCCCGCCGCCGCCGTAGGACAGGGCGATGGTGCTGGCCGTGCCGGCCGTGCCGGCCGCGCCGCCGACGGAGTAGTGGCCGCGGTACCACACGTCGCCCTGGTGGAACCCGTAGTCGTCTGCGGTCAGCACGGGCTGCCCGGCCGGAGGCTTCGTGGTGGAGTTCGTCGACGTCTTGCTCGCAACCTGCCAGGAGGAGTCGTCGAAGCCGGGAGCCGACTCCGCCGAGTCCGCTGCCGTCTTCCAGGTCGCCTGGCTCAGGTCCGGAAGCGTCACCGGCACGGCGCCGCCGAGCTGGCTGCTCGCCTGAAGGCTTCCCCCCGGCTGCGGGGTCGTGGGGACAGTCTGGCCGTTCCACACGACCGAAGAGACCCCGGCCGGCGTCCAGACCTCGAGGTCGGCGGCATCCTTGGTGTCGCCGGTGAGGTGCAGGCTCGCCCCCTGCAGGGTCGCGTTGCGCACCAGCTCCGGCCCGCGGGCCAGGACCGGCCCGTTGGCGGTGTCGGTCTGCCAGAAGGTGCCGGCTGTGTCGGTGTCTGTGAGTAGCAGGGTCAGTGGAGCGCGGCCGCCTCCCGTGATGCGCACCTCGGCCACGCCGTCGTGCGAGTAGTCGAGCCGCAGGTCTCCCGTGGCGGCGTCGAAGCTGCTGCTCACAGAGCCGTTGAGGACCTGGACGCTCGGCTCGTCGCTGTAGCGAAGGACCGTCTCGCCGTCCTCGCCCTTCGGCGCGTAGAGCAGCGCCAGCTGGCCGGTCGAGGTGTTCAGGTGGGTCATGATCTGCGACGTCGAGTAGACCAGGTGCGGGCTCGATTCGCCTGCGGCAGAGTCGAGGTCGTAGTCAGCCACCAGGATCTTCGAGTCCTGACCGTTGATCCGCAGCGTTCCCTGCTGTGGCACGGAGTAGCTGCCGTCGGCGGTCTGGACGGGGAACGTGAACGTGTTGTTGGTCGTGGCGGTGGACGGGTTGTGCATCGCGATGTAGAAGTGCGTCCCGGTGTCCGGGTTGACGTCGTTGTAGATCTTGATCGCGGTGTTCGACGGGGTGACCGTGTTGCCCTTGTCCACCTTGGTGATGGGGCTGACGCTCTGCAGCATCAGGCCGAGCTGTTTCATCGTGGTGGCCTTGGGCCGGATCTGCCGCGCCTCGCTGATGGAGGCGCCGTAGTCATAGGAGCTGTATACGACCGGTGCCGGCAGCCAGCCCCACGACGTGCCACCGAAGCTCATGTACACGCTGTGGATGGAGAGGCGGTTGGCGATGTCGGTCCCGTAGGTGACGCGCTCGTACCCGGAGCCCTCCTGCAGCGACATGCAGTCGTAGCTGCCAGGGCCGCCCCAGAAGTCGAACCAACCGCCGCCACGCTCTGCGACGAACCCTGGAGTGTTCGGTGAGGCGGTCGATCCGCCGGTCGCACCACCGGAGCCCCAGATGCCCCAGTCGGGCGCTGCCGTCGGCGAGCCCGGCGTGTTGTTGGTGTGGCACGAGCCACCGCCGTACCCGTCGAACGCGTAGAGGTCGTTGGGGCCCACCACGGTCCCACTGACGTTGCTGCCGGCGGGGACCCACTTGCCGTTACGGCCCTTGTCGTTGTGGAAGATCGGCACAGATATGCCGTCGGCGCGCACCTTGTCGTAGAGGTGCTGCATGTAGTTCTTCTGGGCGGTGCCGGTGGCGTCCAGCTCGTTCTCGATCTGGTAGAGGATCACCGAGCCCGTGCCGTTGGTGAACTGATGGCGCGAGAGGATCGCGTCGATCTGGCCCAGCCACTCGTCGGCCGCCGCGAGGTGGTCGGGGGCGTCGCTACGGGCCTTGCCCGGCTGGGTCGTGAGCCAGCCCGGGTACCCACCGCCGTTGGTCTCGGCATTGATGTAGGGGCCCGGACGGGCGATGACGTACAGCCCGACCTCCTGCGCGATGTCGAGGAGCTTGTCGATGTCACGCACGCCCGTGAAGTCGTACACACCGGGCTTGGCGGAGTGGTACGCCCAGTCGAAGTAGAGCGAGACGGCGTTGTAGCCCTCTGCCTTGAGCTTCTGCAGCACGTCGCGCCACTCGTCAGGGCTCGGGAGCCGGAACGAGTGGAACTCACCGGACCAGATGTACGTCCGCTGCCCGTCCAGCATCAGGGAGTACTTGTCGAACGTCACCGTGTGCGTCGATGCTCCCGCCGACGGAGCGCTCTGGGCAGCCGTCGAGGCGGTCACGGTCGCGGCGGATGCACCGCCAGGAAGGGCCAGGCCGGCGCCGATGGCGACCGTGGAGATCATGGCCAAGGTGGTGCCCGTACTGGTCAGTCGACGGGCTCGGGTCGATGGAGGCTTCGAACGTGACATGGTGCCTCTCCGTTGAGGGACTCATGCGAAGGAGGCTTCGCATGGTTCGAATGTGTGAAGACGTGTTTGACTTTGCAGGTTTTCGATCGAGTGTGTCAAGACTTCGGGCATGGACGTCTCACGAAAGGTCCTGCGGCCAGCGTGACTCAGGCGTCCCTCACGCCTCGGAGTCCGCGATGACGAGCTGTCCCACCCGCTCGGCGAGTGCCTCCCTCGCCGCCGTCGGCATACCGGCGTCTGTGACGAGCACGTCGATCTGCTCGAGCTCGGCGAACGAGCTGAGCCCCGCGATGCCCCACTTCGTGTGGTCCGCGGTCACGACGACCCGCTTCGCGTTGTGCACCAGCTCACGGTTGGTCTGGGCCTCAGCCAGGTTCGGGGTCGACAGGCCGGCGGTCTCGTCCATGCCATGGCAACCCAGGAAGAGCAGGTCGTAGCGCAGGGACCGGATGACCATGTCGGCGACTGGACCCACGAGGGCATCGGACGGCGTCGGCACACCCCCGGTGAGGATCAGCGTCCGGTCGCCCGGGGCGTTGTGCAGTTCGCCTGCGACCCGAAGGGAGTTCGTCACGACGATCAAGCCCGGGATGGTGACCAGATGCTTCGACAGGGCCCAGGTGGTCGTCCCTCCGGAGAGCGCGATCGCCGAGCCGGGCTGGACGAGACGCGCGGCCGCGAGGGCGATGAGCTCCTTCTCCTCGTGCTCGCGCGTTGCCTTTGTCGCGAACTGCGGCTCCTCCGTCGTCACCATGTCGACCACCGTGGCGCCGCCGTGCACCTTGTCGACCAGCCCCCGGCCCGCCAGGACGTCGAGGTCGCGGCGGATCGTCATGTCGGAGACGCCGAGCAGCTGGGTGAGGTCGACGACGCGGACGCCGCCATGCTCGCGCACGTACTCGAGGATCGCGGCCTGGCGCTGGCGGGCGAGCATGCTTCCTCCTGCGAGACGGGACTGCCGCGGCCCTGGGTCGTCTGCGAGGATCCCACCGCGGGTGTCTGAATCTAAACAGATAATGTTGGAAAGCGTGCGGTCTTGGGCATCTCGAAGGCGAACCGAACGGCATACGTCTGTTTGCGAGCCTTTCCGCCTACCGCGCGTGACGGTTTCGAAAGGCCATCGACTGTCCGAACCGAAAGTCACAAGGTGGTCACGGGAGCCGTTCGTGCGGCAGGCAGTCGAGCGTAGGTTCCGAAAACGCAAGCGCAATGCCAAATTTGGGTCTTGACGTGACACCCAGCTCGTGGTTGCCTCCTCGTCGTGACAGAGAAGTCCTTCGGCGCCGTGGATCTCCCAGCAGCGCTACGCCGTCGGAGGGCCCTGGCCATGATCACCGAGCGCGGGTTCGTGCCCATCGGTGAGCTCGCGGACGCGTTCGGCGTCTCCCACGTCACCGCACGCGCGGACGTCGACGGGCTGGCCGCGCGGGGCCTGGCCCAGCGGGTGCGTGGCGGGGCTCTCGCCTCGCGGGTCAGCCAGGCGGAGCGCCCGTTCGAGGAGAGCGAGGGCGCCGAGGCGCAGGAGAAGACCGCGATCGGCGCCGCGGCGGCGGCCCTGGTCTCCTCGGGGCAGACGGTGATCCTCGACGTCGGCACGACCACGACAGCGATCGCCCGTGCCCTCGTCGCTCGCACCGACCTCGAGTCGGTCACCATCGTGACCAACAGCCTGACCATCGCGGTCGAGATGGAAGCGGCGCTCGACCGCTACGCCGTCCTGGTGACCGGTGGCACGCTGCGCCGGATGCAGCACTCCCTCGTCGACCCGATGGGAGCGCTTGTGCTCGAGCGGTTGCACACCGACCTGGTGTTCCTGGGCTGCAACGGAGTTGACCGGCGCGCGGGAGTCACCAACATCAACCTGCCTGAGGTGACGATGAAGCAGCGGATGCTCGCAGCATCGCGCCGCAGTGTCCTCGTCGCCGACGGCAGCAAGATCGGTGCGACGTCGCTGGCCCGGATCTGCTCGGTCGACGATGTCGACCTGCTGCTGACCGGTGCCTCGGCGGACGCCCAGCAAGTGGAAGAGCTGCGTGCGACAGGTCTCGACGTGCAGGTGGTCGAGTCGGACGTGGCGACCGACGGAACGTCGGGGCAGGACGTCCCAGCGACGGTCAGTGACAAGGACAGATAGCCGATGTCACTGCCACGTCTGAGACCAGATCGACCAGCGGGGGCTGGCAATCCCGTGGGTTGATTCTGCGGGTTTTCGTTTATTGGGAGCTGCCGGGGCCGTGGTGGTGTCGGTGTGTCGGGTT